>JAHEMI010000001.1 GCA_024643785.1 Burkholderiaceae bacterium | reverse complement strand
GCGAACGACACACACTGCGGGCCGGCGACGATCAGGTGATCGAGTACCGGGATCTCGAGCAACTGCAGGGCCGAGCGCAGGGCGTCGGTCAGAGCCCGGTCGGCAGCACTGGCCTGCGCCACGCCCGAGGGGTGATTATGGGCGAAAATCACGCCGGCGGCGTTCAGCTCGAGCGCCCGGCGGACCACTTCGCGGGGATAGACCGCAGTCTGGGTGAGGGTGCCACGAAACAGCTCCTCGGCTGCCAGCAAGCGGTTGCGGCTGTCCAGGAACAACCCGACGAAGACCTCATGCTGGCGGTTGCGCAGCCAGATCCTCAGGAACGATCGCACCGCCGCCGGCGACGCGAGCGCGTCGGCCTGGCGCAACTCTTCGCCAATGGCGCGGCGCGCGACTTCCAGTGCTGCCTGCAAAGTCGCCCAGCGCGCGGTGCCGATGCCATTGGCCGCGCACAGCCGGTCATGGCTCGCGGCGGTCATTGGTTGCAGCCCGCCGAATTCGGCGAGCAGGTCGCTGGCGACCTGGACGGCGTTGCGCCGGCCGGTGCCGGCGCCGAGCACGATCGCGAGCAGTTCCGAATCCGACAGCGCCCACGGGCCGAGCGCGCGCAGCCGTTCGCGTGGCCGTTCGTGCCTCGGAAGCGAGCCAAATGTCATGCCGGCTTGTCGTAGAATTGGGCCATGGAACCAACCTGCCCCGCCGGGACGCCGCCGACGGGAACAAAACATTGCGATCCGGCCAGTCTCGCCGATCGCCGCCGCCCCGTCATTAAGTCGTCGGGCCATCGGCCGATTGGCCATGAACCCGGTTCGACTGTCCGATGAAAATCATCCTTGCCCAACCGAGAGGATTCTGTGCCGGTGTCGATCGGGCGATCGAGATCGTCGAGCGCACCATCGAGGTCTTCGGCGCCCCGATCTACGTGCGCCACGAGATCGTCCATAACGAACACGTGGTGGGAGCGCTGCGCGCCAAGGGGGCGGTGTTCGTCGACGCCCTCGAGGAGGTGCCCGACGGGGCAACAGTGATCTTCTCGGCGCACGGTGTGCCGCGCGCGGTCGTTGACGAGGCCCGGCAACGCGGACTGCGGGTCTTCGATGCCACCTGCCCGCTGGTGAGCAAGGTGCACGTCGAAGTCGCGCGGATGAATCGCGAAGGGCGCGAGGTGATCATGATCGGTCACGCCGGCCACCCCGAGGTCGAGGGAACCATGGGTCAGGTCGATGGCGGGATCTACCTGGTCGAAGATCTCGCCGACGTCGACAAGCTGGTGGTCAAGGATCAGACGCGGCTGGGGCTGGTGACCCAGACGACGCTTTCGGTCGACGATTGCCGCGAGATCATCGCCGCGCTGCGCCGGCGTTTTCCGGACATTGCCGAGCCCAAGAAGCAGGACATCTGCTACGCGACACAGAATCGCCAGGACGCGGTCAAGGCGATAGCCGAGGAATGCGATCTGGTTCTGGTCATTGGCTCGCCAAGCAGTTCCAATTCCAACCGGCTGCGCGAAGTTGCCGAAAAGCTCGGCCGAACCTCGCGGATGATCGGCTCGGCGGCGGAACTCGATCCGCAATGGCTGGTCGGCTGTCGCACGGTCGGCGTGAGCGCCGGGGCATCGGCGCCGGAGCGCCTGGTTCAGGAACTGATTGCGCGGCTCCAGGAACTTGGGGCGGAAGATGTCAGGGTTCTCGACGGAGTGCGCGAGCACATGACCTTCCCTTTGCCCAAGGGACTCGGACGCGAAGCCGGAGCGCAGCCCGGCGACTGACAACCAACGGCCGGGGATCCGGCTGAAGTTTACCCGGGGCGGTGCTTCCTGCCGTGCCCAATCTTGCAGACGACAGCAATTTCACTAAGGGGTACGAGATGACGGACAAGAAGCAACTCTCGCCGGCTGAGCAGGCTCTCTGCGACGCGGCGCTGGAGTATCACAGCGCGCCGACCAGGGGCAAGATTTCGGTAACTCCCACCAAGCCGCTGTCGAACCAGCGTGACCTCTCACTGGCCTATTCGCCGGGCGTGGCTTACGCCTGTCTCGCGATCGAGAAGGACCCGTCGCTCGCGGCCGAGTACACCTCACGGGGCAACCTCGTGGGCGTGGTGACCAACGGCACCGCGGTGCTTGGGCTGGGCGACATCGGACCGCTGGCCGGCAAGCCGGTGATGGAAGGCAAGGGCTGCCTGTTCAAGAAGTTTGCCGGGATCGACGTCTTCGATATCGAACTAAACGAGAGGGACCCAGACAAACTGGTCGACATCATCTGCTCCCTCGAACCCACGCTGGGCGGCATCAACCTCGAGGACATCAAGGCGCCGGAGTGCTTCTATATCGAGCGCAAGGTTCGCGAACGGATGAACATCCCGGTCTTCCACGACGACCAGCACGGCACGGCGATCATTTCGGCTGCGGCATTGCTCAACGGGCTGGAACTGGTCGGCAAGAAGATCGACACGGTCAAGATCGCGGTCTCGGGCGCCGGCGCGGCGGCGATCGCCTGCCTCAACGTCATGGTCGGCCTGGGGGTGAGCCGCGACAACGTGCTGGTCGTCGACTCCAAGGGCGTGCTGCACGACGGGCGCGCCGGACAACTCGACGAGTCCAAGCTTACCTACTGCCGCAAGACCGACGCGCGCACGCTGGCCGACGCGGTGGCGGGCGCTGACGTCTTCCTCGGTTGCTCGGCCGCCGGCGTGCTTACCCAGGACATGGTCGAGACCATGGCCCACCAGCCGATCATCCTCGCGCTCGCCAATCCCGAACCCGAGATCAGGCCGGAACTGGCCCTGGCCGTGCGACCCGACTGCATCATCGCGACCGGCCGCTCGGATTACCCGAACCAGGTCAACAACGTCCTGTGCTTCCCGTACATCTTCAGGGGCGCGCTCGACTGCGGCGCGACCAGCATCACCGAAGAGATGAAGCTGGCCTGCGTGCGCGAAATCGCCGACCTTGCCAAAGCCGAGATCAGCGACGAAGTGGCGCATGCCTACGAGGGCCAGGAACTGATGTTTGGCCCCGAGTACCTGATTCCCAAGCCGTTCGACTCCCGGCTGATCCTGCGCATCGCACCGGCGGTCGCCGCCGCCGCGCAGGCCTCGGGCGTGGCAACCCGTCCGATCACCGACATGAGCGCATACCGGCAATCGCTCAACCAGTTCGTGACCCACACCGGCATGTTCATGCGTCCGGTCTTCGAGCGCGCCAAGAAGGCGATGCAGCGCGTCGTCTACGCCGAGGGCGAGGACGAACGGGTCCTGCGGGCGGCCCAGCAACTGGTCGATGACGGCATCGCCAGGCCGATCCTGGTCGGCCACCCGGCCGTGATCGAGATGCGGATCAAGAAGGCCAGCTTGCGGCTTCAGGACGGCGAAAACATCGAGATCGTCGATCCCGAGAGCGATGACCGGTTCCGCGAATGCTGGACCGATCTGCACAACCTGCTCGGGCGCCGCGGCGTCACGCAGGAGATGGCCAAGGCCATGATGCGCCGTTCGACGACCACGATCGCGGCGATGCTGTTGCGCCGCGGCGAAGCCGACGCGATGATCTGCGGACTGGTCGGCAAGTACGACGCCCACCTCGACAACATCCAGAAGATCATCGGCCTCAAGGAAGGCGCTCCGTGCTTCGCAGCGATGAACGCGCTGATGCTCGACAATCACACGTTGTTCATCACCGATACCTTCGTCAATGAGGATCCGGACGCCGAGCAACTCGCGAAGATTGCCGTGATGGCAGCCGAGTCGGTCGAGGCATTCGGAATCCCGCCCAAGGTCGCATTCCTGTCGCACTCGATGTTCGGCTCCAGCGATCGACCCTCGGCACGCAAGATGCGCAAGGCCCACGAGATCTTCGCCGCACTCGCACCGCAGATCGAGTCCGAGGGCGAGATGCACGGTGACGCGGCGCTCTCCCCGGGCAAGCGCGACACCTTCATCCAGGATTCGCAGCTGAGCGGGGCGGCCAACCTGCTGGTGATGCCGAACCTCGACGCGGCGAACATCCTGTTCAACGTGCTCAAGGTGACTGGCGGCAAGGGCGTTACGGTTGGCCCGATCCTGCTGGGCACGGCCAAGCCGGTGCACATCCTGACTCCGGCAAGCACCATGCGCCGGGTGGTCAACATGACCGCCGTGGCGGTGAGCCAGGCGGCCAAGGGCGGGTCGGGCGACTAGCCGCGCGGGAGCAAAGCCGGGAGCAGCCTGACGCTGCTCCCGGGCAGTTTGCGGGGCGTCGACGGCTTGTCCTTCGCGCCGGGGCGACACGGCTGACCGCAACTGCGACGGACTGGCGAGTGGGGACGCAGACGGTGGCAAGAGAACTTCGATTGATGCAGGGAAACCAGGCAATCGCCGCCGGCGCACTGTATGCTGGCGCGCGGTTCTACGCCGGTTACCCGATCACGCCGTCCTCCGAGATCGCCGAAGAGTGCTCGCACACCATGCCCGCCGCGGGCGGCGTCTACATCCAGATGGAAGACGAGATCGCGTCGATCGCGGCAGTGGTCGGTGCGTCCCTGGCAGGTGCCAAGGCGTTTACCGCGACCAGTGGCCCGGGATTCTCGCTGATGCAGGAAAACCTCGGCCTGGCGGTGATGGGCGAGGTGCCGTGCGTGATTGTCAATGTGCAGCGTTCGGGCCCCAGTACCGGGCTGGCGACCAAGCCAGCCCAATCCGACATCATGCAGGTTCGCTGGGGGCGCCACGGCGACCAGTCGGTAATTGCGCTGTGTCCGGGCAATGTCAGCGAATGCTTTTCCCTGACGGTACAGGCCTTCAACATGGCCGAGCGTTACCGCGTCCCGGTCGTCCTGATGGCCGATGAACTCGTCGGTCATACCAGAGAGGGAGTAGCGATTCCGCTGCCGGGCGATCTGGCGCTGGTGCAACGCAAGGCCCCCGTGGGCAATCCGGCCTGCTACCAACCGTTTGCACCCGAGGAGGACGGGATCGCGCCACTGGCTGCCTACGGCAGCGAATACGTGACCCACGTGACCAGTTCGATGCACGGCCCGACCGGCTACAGCAACAACGACCCCGCCAATGCCGAGCGCCGGATCAGGGAGATGCACGAGAAGATTGCGCGGCACCGCGACCAGATCGTGATGACCCGGGCGTTCGATACCGACGATCACGAGGTCCTGATAGTGGTGCATGGCGCTACCACCGGGGCTGGCCGAGCGGCAGCGCGCGAGGCACGCGCCCAGGGGATACGCGTCGGGGTGCTGCAATTGCAGACGATCTGGCCCTTCCCGGATCGCGAAGTTGCAGAGCTCGGGGCGCAGGCTGCCAAAGTGATCGTGCCCGAGATGAACTACGACGGTCAGCTCGCCGGCGAAGTGCGCAAGGCCCTCGGGCCGGCCGCCGACATTCGCCGGGTCAATCGTTACAACGGGACGATCATCACCCCCCAGGACATCCTGGACGCGATCAACCAGCCATTGAGCAAGGGGAACTAGCGATGGCGCACGCGACCGGCGAAGCCTATCTCAAGCCTGGCGTATTGCCCCATATGTGGTGCCCTGGTTGCGGTATCGGCACGATGATGGGCGCGATGCTGCGCGCCTTCGAGGATCTGGGATTTTCGAATACCGACACGGTGGTCGTGACTGGCATCGGCTGCACCGGCAAGCTCGACGATTACCTCTTGACCAACGCCCTGCACACTACCCACGGCCGGGCGCTGGCGCATGCCACCGGCATCAAGGCCTTCCAGCCCAGGCTCAACGTGGTGGTGGTGATGGGTGACGGCGACAGTGTGACGATTGGCGGCAATCATTTCATCCATGCTGCGCGCCGCAACATCGACCTGACCGCGATCGTGCTCAACAACCTCAACTTCGGCATGACCGGCGGGCAGGCTTCGGGCACCACTCCCGATTCAAGCCTGACCAGCACGACCGCCTACGGCAACCCGGAACGGGCATTCGATATCTGCGCGCTCGCGCAAGCGGCCGGGGCGAACTATGTTGCCCGAACCACCCCGAATCACGGCTGGGAGATGCAGGAACTGATCAGCCAGGGACTGCAGCACCGCGGATTTTCACTGATCGAGGTCGTCAGTCCCTGTCCGCCGCACTATGGCCGCCGCAACGAGATGCGCGAAACCAGTGCGATGCTCCACTGGATTCGCGATCGGGCGGTTCCTGTCGAGAGATTTGAAGCGCTGACGGCGGCGCAAAGACACGACTCTTTCCCGGTGGGTGTGCTGACGCGGCGCGACGAACCGGACTTCAATGCCCGCTACGACCTGGTGCGCGCGCGCGCCGGATATCGCCAGGAGGATGTCGCGACATGAGCGGCAAGCGCCGTCACGAGCTGATCCTGGCCGGATCTGGCGGGCAAGGGTTGGTCTTGTCGGGAATCATGCTTGCCGAGGCCGCGATTGCCGAAGGGCGCAACGCGGTCCAGACCCAGTCCTATGGGATAGCGACCCGCGGCGGGCTTTCACTTGCCGAGGTCATCGTCGATGATGAGGAGATCCTCTTCCAGCAGGTGCGCACGCCCGATTGTGTCCTGGCGCTGACCGAAGAGGCGCTGCGCAAGTACGAGGCGTGGGGCGGGCGCGGGGTGCCGGTGCTGTACGACAGCACGTTGGCGCAGGAACGCAGCGGCGAGAGCTTCATCGGTTTTCCGTTTACCAGGCTTGCTGCCGATCTCGGTAACGTCGGCAGCGTCAACGTCCTCGCTCTCGGCGCCCTGATTGCCTACACCGGGGTGGTTGCGCCAGCCACGCTGGAACAACTGTTGCGCGCCCGCTTTGCCGGGGAAGTCGCCAGCGATAACCTGCGGGCGCTCGCCGCTGGTGTCGAATTGCCCAGCGGAGTCTGCGCATGAGCCCCGCGGCGCTGGTGCCCGGGGGGCACCCGGAACAACGATCGCCGCGCCCGATGGCGCCGTGCCAGGCCGCCTGCCCGGCCGGGGTCGATGTGCCCCGTTACCTTCGCCTGGTCAGGGACGGGAAGTATGGCGAGGCGCTGGCGGTGGTGCGCGAGCGCATTCCCCTGGCGCTGGTTTGCGGCCACGTCTGCGCACGGCCCTGCGAGGCCCGCTGCGGTCGCCGCCAGTGGGACGATGCGGTCGCGATTCGGGCGCTCAAACTGGTGGCTGCGCAGCGCGGCGCGGGTGAGGCCGAACCAGCGCGGCGCAGGCCGGCTAGCGGCCGCAAGGTCGCGGTGATCGGTTCCGGCCCTGCCGGGTTGAGCTGCGCCTATTACCTGGCGCTGCAGGGACACGACGTGGAGGTATTTGAAGCACGTGAGCGCATTGGCGGCATGCTGCGGTTTGGCATCCCGGAATTTCGTCTTCCCGATGATGCGGTGGAAGATGACCTGCGCGTGATCGAGCGCGCCGGCGTGACTTTCCGGACCGGATCCCGGGTTGATTCGGCCGAGAGCCTGCTGGCGAATGGCTTCCAGGCTGTATTCATCGCCACCGGCGCCTGGCGCGGCGTGCGGCTGGGCATTCCGGGCGAAGAGCAGGACTTCGTGCTCGATGGACTGTCGTTTCTCGATGCCGTTCGCTGCGGTTCGACGCCATCTTTGGGTAAGCGGGTCATCGTGGTCGGCGGCGGCAACACCGCCGTTGATGCTGCCCGTTCGGCGCGACGCCTGGGTGCCGAGGTGGTGCAGATCTATCGCCGCGGTCGCGACGAGATGCCGGCGGCCCGCGACGAGGTTGAGGAAGCCATCGACGAAGGCGTCAGGTTGGAGACCCTGGTTGCGCCGGTTCGGGTTGATGACGCTGCGCTGGTCGCCATGCGCATGAGCCTCGGGGAACCGGACGCAAGCGGGCGGCGGCGACCGGTGGCGATCGCGGGCAGCGAGTTTCGCATTGCGGCCGATACGCTCATCGCTGCGATTGGCCAGGAGGTGGTCGTGCCATCGGCGGGAGTGGCCCGCGGCGCCAACGGTGGGGTCGCGGTTGACGCAATCTCGCTGGCCACGTCGCTGCCGGGTGTGTTCGCTGGCGGCGATGCCGTTACTGGTCCTGATTCGATCATTGGTGCTCTCGCCCAGGGCCGGCAGGCAGCCACGGGGATCGATCGCTTCCTCGGCGGCGATGGAGTAATTGGCGCGACCGGGTATGCCGTTGGCTCGCGTGAGGCGTGCGCGGTGCGCGGAACGCAACGCAGTTCGGTGCGACTGCGCGATCCCGTCGAGCGCGCCGCTGATTTCTCGGTGGTCGACCTGCCGATGACCAGCGCCGCGGCCAGGTATGAAGCACAGCGCTGCCTGTCGTGCGACCTGCGCTCGTTCACAGTGAGCGTCAACGAAGCTGCCTGCAAGGACTGCGGCTACTGCCATGAGGTTTGCGCTCTTGGCGTCTTCGATCGATCAGAGGAGTTCAACGCCAGTGGCTATCGCCCGGCGGTGGCGAACCACGCTGAGCAGTGCATCGGTTGCCTGCGCTGCATCCAGATTTGCCCCGACTTCGCGATTGCGATTCGGGAGTGTGCCTGAAGGAGCGCAACCAGGCAGCTCGAGCTGATTCGATCTTCTACACCGGGGAATTTGCCGCCCATGATCAATGCACTGACCCTGCTGCTGCTCTTCCAGCTGGTTGGCGAAGTAATCGCCCGGGCGCTGGGGCTGCCGATCCCCGGACCGGTAATCGGCATGGCGCTGCTGTTCGTGGCGCTGATCATCCGCGGTGGCGTAGGCGAGGATCTGCGCCAGACCGCCAACACGCTGCTCCAGCATCTCTCGTTGCTGTTCGTTCCGGCCGGCACCGGCATCGTGCTCTACGGCGATCGCCTGGCGGCGGAGTGGCTGCCACTCGTGGTTGCGCTGGTCGGCAGCACCGTGCTGGCAATTGCGGTCACGGCGCTGGTGCTGCAGGCCCTGACCCGCAATCGCCGCGACGACGGGGAGGTGACGCGATGACGCCGCGGCTGGGCGAGATCTGGGTCTACCTCTCGGCTTCGCCGCTGCTCGGACTGACCCTGACCCTGGTGGCCTATCAGTGCGGATACTGGCTCTACCGGCGCGCCGGTTTCCACCCGTTTGCCAATCCGGTGCTGCTGGCCGTGGCGATGTTGGCCACCATCCTGCTCGTGACCGGCACCGACTACCAGACCTATTTCGATGGCGCGCAGTTCGTGCATTTCCTGCTGGGACCGGCCACCGTGGCGCTGGCGATACCGCTCTATGCGCAGTTGCCGCGCCTGAAAGCGATGGCCTGGCCGTTGGGCGTGGCCCTGCTGGCCGGTTCGCTCACCGCGATGCTCTCGGCCTGGGGCCTGGCGTCATTGCTCGGCGGCAGCCACGAGCTGACGATGTCGCTGGCGCCCAAGAGCGCCACTACGCCGATTGCGATGGCGGTGGCCGAACGACTCGGAGGATTGCCTTCCCTGACTGCGGTGCTGGTAATCAGCACCGGGATTCTCGGTGCGGTGCTGGCGCGCTCGATCTACCGGGTCCTGCGCATCGACGACGAGGCTGTGCGCGGTTTCGCAGTCGGGTTGGTATCGCACGGCATTGGCACGGCGCGTGCCTTCCAGGTCAGCGAAGTCGCGGGCGCCTTCGCGGCGCTGGCAATGGGTCTGAACGGGCTGCTTACGGCGCTGTCACTGCCCTGGCTCGTGCCCTGGCTGGAACACGGCACATTCTGGTCCTGGCTGCACTGAGAGCTCAACTGGCCGCTGACGCCCGTCGCGCCATTCTGCGATCTGGACCCCGTTTCCTGCAGTTCGTCGCCCGGCCCTCGCCGCGCCGGCGCGGTTTTCATAAAGTTCTCCCAACGGCGCAACAGCGCCTCTGGCTGGGAGAAAAGGATGAGCACAATGACTATTGCAGGCAACGGGGCAAAGTGGTTCGCTGGTGTCATGGCAATCTTTGCCACTGTGGTGGCGATCGGTGGCCCCCTGTCACTTGCCGAGTATTACGCGCGCACCGGAGCAGCCGTGGTAGCGCCCAGTGATATGTTGGTGCAGCAGCAGGCACAATTGATCTGCCGCAACACCTGACCTGATCACCCTGGATAGCGGAGGAGCGAGATGGACGAGCAGCCGACATTGACCCCCAAGGAACCCAACTTCTGGGTCCGGGGGCTGTACATGCTCCTGATGGGCCTGGCTTTCCAGGTCGCGGGAGCGATCCTGTGCATACTGGCCGTCACCCAGTTCATCTTCGCGATCTTCAGCGACGCGCCCAACCAGCGCCTGACCACTTTCGGCGGCGGGCTGGCACGATATTTCCAGCAACTGGTCGAGTTCCTGACCTTTGCCAGGGAAGAACTGCCGTTCCCTTTCAACGACTGGCCATCGTGAGCCCGTCGCGAGCCTCACGAATCTGAGCGGGGGTTCCATGTTCAAGGCCCTGGGCAATTTCATTCACCGCACTCCCTGGTGGGCGCTGATCCTGTTCGGTATCAGCGTCCTGGTCCTGCTCGGTATCTTCGTGACCCCATTTCACGTCATCAGCCTGCAGCAGCAAGGCGCCGATAGCGCCCAAAAGTGGGCGATCCAGCGCGAAATCGATTCAAACGTCGGCCAGAGCCTGTTGGGAGTTGCCGAAGAGGTCGTCAAGGGAATTCACGACGGCAGCAAGGATCCTGCCCGGCGGGCCGAGATGGAGCGCGCCCTGAAGGAAATAGCGCGCGCCCGCAGCGAGCTCGAGAACGCCCGGGGAGGCGGCCATGCGAGTGCCCGTAACGCGGTGAAGGAGGCGAGAAACGCCGCCCGGGAAGTTGCCATCGCCGCGGCCGAGCATGCCTACGAGTCCGCAGTCGAGGCGCGCGAGCGAATCGAGGAAGCCCAGGAGGATATTCGCGATTCGTTGAAGAGCAGCAATATTCCCAAGGCCGAGTGGCCGAAATCGCTCGACGAGAAACTCGAGCAGGCGCGGCAGGCCGAGAAACTGGCCAAGGAAGCGCTCGCCGCCGTCCGTGCCAGGCTGCCCAAGGACGAGCATACGCTGAGCATCACGATCGGTCCGGATAGCGAGCCAGCCAAACCGGCGGCCGCCGGCGAGGGCGCCGGGGGCGATGCGCCTGCCGCTGAGGGAGCGTCGCCAGCGCCCGGAGTGGCGCCAGAAGCCAGCCGTCCGCCAGCTGTGGCGCCGGTGCCGGAGGTGTCTCCGCCAGTGGCGCCGCTGCCGCCGGAGTTGCGCCAGGACATCAGGGTCAAGGTGGCGAGCGCCGTCTATCGTGCGACCGTTGGTTCGCTGCTGATCCTGCTGTTCATCCCGCTGTTCGCGGTGATCGTGATCGCCAAGGTCTTCATCGGCCGCGCGCGGCGTTCGCAGGACGTGGCCGAGGCCAAGAAGCGGGAAGCGGAATTTCACAATTTCAACCGTCAGCTGACCGAGGCCAGGCTCAAGGTCTTGCAGGCGCAGGTCGAACCGCATTTCCTGTTCAATACGCTTGCCAACGTCCAGGCGCTGACGGAGGTCGATCCGGCTGCGGCCAACCAGATGGTCGGGCATCTGATCCAGTACCTGCGTTCGTCGCTGCCGAGGATGCGCCAGACGGTGTCCACGGTGGCGCAGGAAATAGAGCTGGTCGAAGCGTACCTGAACATCCTCAAGATGCGCATGGGCGAACGCCTCTCCTTCTTCATCGACGTTAGCGATGCCGCCAAGTCGGTGTCGTTCCCGCCGATGATGTTGCCGTCCCTGGTCGAGAACGCGATCAAGCACGGACTCGAGCCACAGCGCGAGGGCGGCAGCATCGAGATCGTTGCGAAGGTGGTTGGCACGCAGTTGGTCGTAAGCGTCGCCGATAGTGGTCGCGGGCTGGTCGCGACCAGCGAAACCGTCGGTGGCGTCGGCCTGACCAATATCCGCGAACGCCTCGCGGCACTCTACGGCGATGCCGCCAGATTGACGCTCGAGGAGCGTCCCGAAAGGGGCGTGCTGGCGACGATCACGATGCCAATCGCGGCCGGGACCGCGGTTGCGGCCGGCAGCGGAGATGCCGCCGGTGCCCAGGCGGGAGCGGCCAATGCCGCTGCGCCGCGGGGTGCCCAGGCGAAGTCCGTGGTCTGGTCAAAGGTGTCGCGTACCCATCGAGCCTGGGGCCGGGTGATTTCGTCCGCTTTCGTGGCGCTGATGATCCTCTTGGCAGTGATATTCGGCATCGCGTGGGCGGCGCTGCTGGCCGGGATCCTGCCGGTCAACATCAACAATGTCGAGCTCGGCGGCATCGAAGGCATGGCTATCGGGTCGCTGCTTCTGGTCGCGGGATTCTGTGCAGTTGCGCTCGGGCTGCTGGTGGTGGTGGGCGTGATCTACGGGCTTGGCCTGCTATTGACCGGACTGCTGATCTTCATCCCGGCCGTCATAATCATTGCCATGTTCCCGGCGCTGGCGCCGTTGATCCTGATCGGCTTGCTGATCTACTGGTTCGTCCGCCGGCGCAAACGCCGGCGCGCTGCGGCAGCGGCAGCTGCCAAGTCAGGGGAGTGACATGGAACTGACGGCGATCATTGCGGAAGACGAACCGATCCTCAGGGCCCAGCTCAAGTCCAAGCTCGCCAGGCTGTGGCCGGAACTGGCGGTGGTGGCCGAAGTGGGAGACGGCCAGGCGGCGCTCGAGGCGATCACCAAGTTGCGTCCGGCGCTGGCATTCCTCGACATCAGGATGCCCGAAATGACCGGCGTCGACGTTGCCCGTGAGCTCGCCCGCGGGGACCATGGCCGCTGCCATGTCGTCTTCGTGACGGCATTCGATCAATACGCGCTCACCGCATTCGAGACCGGCGCCATCGACTACGTGCTCAAGCCCTATAGCGACGAGCGGCTCGGGGCGACGATCGAGCGGCTGCGCGAACGCCTGGGTTCGCCCTCGGGAGCTCCTCTCCAGGACCTGGCGGCGCTGGCCGATCACCTCGCCGCGCGGCTCGCGCCCCAGGGCGAACGCCTGAAATGGATCAAGGCCAGCATCGGCGCCAGCCTGCGGCTGATTCCGGTCGACGAGGTGCTGTTCTTCCAGTCCGACGAGAAATACACCCTGGTCGCCACCCGGGAAGTCGACGCGCTGATCAAGACGCCGATCAAGGAACTGGTCGCAGGACTTGACCCGGAGAAGTTCTGGCAAATCCACCGCTCGGTGATCGTCAACGCCACGGCCATCGAGAACGTCACCCGCGACGTCCACGGCCAGGCCACGGTGAGGGTGAACGGTCGCGCCGAGAAGCTCGGCGTCAGCCGCTCGTTCTCGCATCTCTTCAAGCAGATGTGAGCGTCAACTGCGTCTAGTCGTTGCCGCGGCTGGCCGCGCCCAGGTATTGACTGGCATATTCGACGTAGGTCATGACCCCATCGGCGAACGCGGCCCGATTGGCTTCCGACAAGGCGCGCGCGGCGCGCGCCGGGCGCCCGGACCACACTTCGCCGGATCTCACCACTGTGCCCGGTTCGGTGGCTGAGCCTGCGGCGACGCAGCCGCCGGGCTCGACGACAGTGCCCGGGCCGACGATTGCTCCCATGCCGATGATCGCCGCATCGCCGATCGTGCTGGCGAAGATGCGAACGTTGTGTCCGATCAGGACCCGCTCCCCGATGCGGACGTTCTCTGCGCCGGGACCGGCGTAGATTCTCGAATTGTCCTGAACGTTGGTTTCCGCACCGATTTCGATGCGCGCGGCACCGGCGTCGATTTCGACGCCGAACCACACGCTGGCGCGTTCACCAAGCACCACCGCGCCGACGACACTGGCGTTGGGCGCGACGTAGGCACCGGGCGGGAAGTGCCCTGCGGCACCGGTCCCTGGGCGGTGGCGCAAGCCGGGCAAGGACGGGACAGCGAGGACGACTTCGGCCGCTGCGCCGGTGCGGTCGATTGCCCCGGGCGCGCGCAGTGCACGATGAAGTTCCTTGAGTTGGGGCGCGGCAACCGGCGCCACCGGCCGGGCCGGGGCTCCGGCGTAGAGCCAGCCGCCGTCGAGCTTCTTGCCGGGGGGCACCACGCTTTGCGCCGCCACCACTGCGCCCGCGCCGAGCACCGCGCCGTCCATGACGGTCGCGTGCTCGCCGATCACGCAGTCGTCGCCGATGGTGCAGGCATGCACCAGAGCGTAGCGCCCGACGGTGACATGGGCGCCGACGATGCTGGGGTAGAGGAGGTGGGCGATGTGCACCGTGCTGGCTTCGCCGAACCAGCAATCGGCGCCGATGTGCACTTCCTCGCCGTCGGCGCGCACCAGCGCGAGATGGCCCAGTGTGCAATCCGGGCCGATTTCAGCGCGGCCGATCACCGCCGCCGATGCCGGCGCGCGCATCCGCTCCCCGATGTGCGGGGTATGGGAAAGAAAGGGCAGGATGATCATTCAGAACACCGGGTTCTCGCGGTAGGTTCCCCATAAGGTCTGGAGCCTGGTGATGATCTCGCCCATCGATGCTCCTGCGCGCACCAGCTCGATGGTGACCGGCATGATGTTCTGCTGTTCGTCGCGGGCCACATCGATCAGTTGCTCGAGCAGTCGCTCCAGTTCGGGCGCATTGCGCTCGCGCCGCACCCGGTGCAGCCGCGCGATCTGGCGTTCGGCGGTAGTTGGATCGTAGGGATGGGTCTCGATGTCCTGGCGCTCATCGGGTTCGACGAACTTGTTGACTCCGAGCACGACCTTCTCGCCCTTGGCCTTCTTGATTGCGGTTTCGTAGGCGAAGTCTGCGATCCGACGCTGGAACCAGCCCTGCTCGATCAGCTTGATCGTGCCCCCGCGCCGGTCGACTTCGTCGATGACCTCGAAGATCGCCTGCTCCATCTGGTTGGTGAGGTGTTCGACGTAGTAGGAGCCCCCCAGAGGGTCGATGACGTTGGCGGCGTTGGATTCATCGGCGATCACCTGCTGGGTGCGCAGCGCGAGCTTCATCGCCTGCTCGGTCGGGATCGCGAAGGCTTCGTCCATGCCGTTGGTGTGCAGGCTTTGAGTGCCGCCGAGCACTGCGGACAGGGCCTGCAAGGTGGTGCGCACGATGTTGACCTGGTATTGCGGTTTGGTGAGCGTCGCCGCGGCGGTCTGGGTGTGAAAGCGCAGCCGCATCGAATCCGGGTTCTTGGCGCCGAAGCGTTCCTTCATGATCTTGGCGTAGGCGCGCCGCACCGCGCGGAACTTCGCGATCTCCTCGAAGAAGTCGGCCTGCGAGACGAAGAAGAAAGCCAGCCGCGGCGCGAACTCGTCGACGTGCATCCCGGTCTTGACCACCTCCTCCACGTAGGTGATCAGGTTGCACAGCGGGAACGCCACTTCGTCGAGCGGCGAGGAGCCGGCTTCCGAGATGTGGTAGCCGGAGATGTTGATCGGGTTGTAGCGCCTCATGTTGCGTGCGCAGTAGGTGATGCAATCGCGCACGATGCGCACCGAGGGCGCGATCGGGAATGCCCATTCCTTCTGCGCCATGTACTCCTTGAGGATGTCGGCCTGGATGGTTCCCGAGAGCTTGTTCAGGTCCAGCCCGCGTTCCTGGGCGACTCCGATGTACATCGCCAGCAGGATCCACGCAGAAGGGTTGATGGTCATCGATACCGAGATCTTCTCGAGGTCGATACCGTCGAAAAGCAGATCCATGTCCGCCATCGTGTCGATGGCCACGCCCTCGCGCCCGACCTCGCCCTCGCTCATCGGATGGTCGGAGTCGTAGCCCATCAGCGTGGGCATGTCGAAGTCGGTCGACAGCCCGGTCTGGCCCTGGGCGATCAGGTACTTGAAGCGCCCGTTGGTGTCCTCGGCAGTGCCGAAACCGGCAATCTGGCGCATCGTCCAGAGGCGTCCCCGGTACATCGTCGGATACGCCCCGCGGGTGTACGGATACTGGCCGGGCAAGCCGATGTCGCCCGCCGGCGTGGTGGCCACGTCAAGTTCGGTGTAGACACGGTTGACCGGAAAGCCGGTAAGCGTGCGGAACTCTGCCTGGCGCTCCGGCGACTTCGCGAGGAAGGCGGCCAGCTCGTTGCCTTCCCATAGTTCCAGCTGCCGTTGCAGTGCGTCGCGATCATTCTTGCTCATTGACCAATCTCCATTCCGATGTGCGCCAGCAGCCGGCGGGCAGCGGTTCGCGGGGAAACCAGGGTGGTGCCCAGCGCGGTGAGCAGATCAGCCATTCGCCCCTGGCGGTGGCGCTCGAATTCGTCGTGCAATATCTGCTCGGCGGCTTTGAGCATCCGCCGCTCGCGGATCGACTGGCGTCGCGACTCGTATTCGCCGCTGGTGACCAGGTGTTCGCGGTGGGCGTCGATCGCCGCGAGCAATTCGGCGACACCGGCGCCGCTCGCCGCACAGGTCTTGATCACCGGAATTGCCCGCTTCAGGCCGGAAGCCGGCAGGTCAAGCCCGAGCATCACCTTGAGTTCGGTAACGGTCCGGTCAGCCTCCGGCTTGTCGCCCTTGCTGACCGCATGAACGTCGGCGATCTCCAGGATCCCGGCCTTGATCGCCTGGATGTCGTCGCCGAGTCCGGGGGCCGAAACTACCACGGTGGTATGCGCTGCCCGCACCACGTCGACTTCGTCCTGGCCCACGCCGACGGTCTCGATGACGATCATGTCGTAGCCGGCCGCATCGAGGATGTCGACGGCTTCGAGCGTGCCGCGCGCCAGTCCGCCAAGCGCGCCGCGGGTTGCCATGCTGCGCATGAAGACCGCGGGGTCGCCGGTGACCTCGCCCATGCGAATCCGGTCACCGAGAATCGATCCGCCCGAGAACGGGCTCGACGGATCGACGGCGATGATCCCGATCCGTCGTCCCGACGCCAGCACTGCCGCCGCGATCTTGGCCACCAGCGTCGATTTGCCGCTGCCAGGAACGCCGGTAATGCCGACGACGTGGGCGCGGCCGGCGCGCCGATAGAGCACGTCGAGCGCTTCTGCCGCTTCCGCTTCACCCGCTTCCGCGCGCGAGAGCATGCGGGCAATCGCACGCGATTGACCGGCGCACACCCCTTCGACCAGGTCGATGGAATCGATTCGTGTGCTCACGGCTGGCGGCCCAGCTTTTCGTGCAGCTGGCGGAACGCATCACGATCGTCGATCACCCGGCGCGCCTTGAAATCGGTGCGCGGGAAAGTGCCGGGCGGAACTATATCGATCGCAGCGCGCAGGCCCAGGAGCTTGTGCATCCGGTGCGTCGTTTGGGCGCGCAAATCCTCGACCCCGTCCGCCCCGCGCTCAAACACACCCGGTAGGGCCTCGACGCGCACCAGCAACTCGTCCATCGCGCCTTCGCGGGTGATAAGGATGCGATGTTCGCCGCCGTAGTCGGCGAGCTGGTTGAGCACGGCATCGATCTCGCTGGGATAAACGTTTTCGCCACGGATCGTGATCATGTCGTCGATGCGCCCGAAGATGCCATCGGGCAGGCGCGGGTAGGTTCGGCCGCACGGGTTTGGCCCGTCGACCCAACGGGTCAGGTCGCCCGATACCAGCCGTATCATTGGCTGTCCGGTGCGTTCGAGCTGGGTATAGACCGGCGTGCCGCGCTCACCGTAGGGAACCCGCCGGAAGCTCTGTGGATCGCAGACCTCGGTGTAGACGACGTCCTGCCAGCAGAGCATTCCTTCGTCACTCTGCGCGCTGCCGGCGACGTTCATGAACGGCGCCACCTCGGCCATCGAGCCGCAGTCGATCACGCGCGCGCCGTAGGCTTCCCGGATCTTGTCGCGCACGCCGGGAACCGAAGCGCCCGGCTCACCCGAGAAGAACATCGTCTTGAGGCCGAAATCGCGCGGCTCGTAACCTTCGGCGCGCGCGACCTCTGCCAGATGCAGGGCAAACGAGGGTGTGCCGTAGAACGCCTGGGGCTTGAAATTGGCGAGCCACATCGCCGCGCGCGCGGTCATCCCGGGGGCGCCGGCGCCAAATGGAAAACTCTGGCAGTGCAGCCGCTCGGAGCCGGCCAGGGTGCCCCACGAACCGATGTAGAGGCTGAAGATGGCGGCGATGAACACCGTGTCGCCGGGCCGGATGCCCATGCCCCACATGATGCGGGCGTGGGCGTTGGCGATAGCTTGCCAGTCGCTGCGACTGATGCCGAATGCCGTTGGCCGGCCAGTGGTGCCGGAAGTGCCGTGGATGTGGTGAATCTCCGCTGGCGAGACGCACAGGTAGTCGCCGAACATCGGCGCGCGCGCTTGCGCTTCGCGCAGGTCGGCCTTGGTGATGACCGGAACCCGGTCCTCGAAGTCCTCGAGGCTGCGCAACTGGCTGGGATGGAAACCAGCCTCGTCCCACTTGCGCCGATAGAAGGGCGCCTTGTCGTAGGCGTAGCGGGTGATTTCCTGAAGTCGCGCCAGGATTGCCTGCTCGCGTTCCCCCGCCGGCATAGTCTCGCGGCGCGGAAACCAGTAGCGTGCCGCGGGATCGGGCAGGTAGTTCGGATCGTACGCCGGGGGATATGACCAGGCTTCCATTGCCTTATCCTCCCGGGGCTAGCGCGGGCCGCGCGCGGCGACGAGTTCCCGGATCGTCGTAACGATGAGTTCGGGTGGCGTGTCCTGCAACAGGATTGCCGCCACGCCCATCGCCTTGAGTGCGGCTGCGTCCTCGTCGGACATCACGCCGCCACCGACCACGATGATGTCTTCGGCGCCGCGCTCGGTCAGGAGCTTGAAGATTTTCGGGAAGATCGTCATGTGGGCGCCCGACAGGATGCTGACCCCGAGCACGTCGACGTCCTCCTGCACCGCCGCGTCGACCACCTCCTCGGGGGTGCGGTGCAGGCCGGTATAGATCACGTCCATACCGCCGTCGCGGAGCGCCCGCGCCACTATCTTGACACCCCGGTCGTGACCGTCCAGCCCGACCTTGGCGATGATCGCCCGGATATTGCCTGTCTCCACTTTGGCCCCTCTCGATTTGAGCTTATGGTAGCTGATCGGCTGGTTCCAAGCCGGCTCCGCTTTACTGTATACGGAATACAGAATACCATCGACGAAACGGAACACGCAATGATTCAAACACTTACGCCAACAGCCAGCCTGGTCGAGCGGACCTATCAGGCCATCCTCGACGCGATCTGCCAGGGGACGATGGCTCCCGGTGAGCGCCTCACACAGAACGACATTGCCGAGCGTTTAGCCGTCTCGCGCCAACCAGTCGGACAGGCCCTGGCACTTCTCAAGGCACAGGGTTTCGTGGCCGAGACCGGACGGCGTGGCCTGGTGGTGGTGCCGCTGGACCCCACCTTGTTCAGGGAAATCTACGAACTGCGCGCTGCCATCGACCCGATGGCGGCAAGGCTCGCGGCGGGCCGGTTGACCATCGAGGATGAACGTGCCGGGCGCGAGATCATTCGCGACGGGATACGGGCCTGCAGCACCGGGAAGCTCGACGCGCTGGTGCAGGCCGACGTCGATTTCCATACCTGGATGTACCAGCTCTGCGGCAACCGCCTGGTCCCGGAACTGATGGGCAACTACTGGAATCACCTGCGCCGCGCGATGGGCGAGGTGCTCCACGGTGCCGGCAAGGCGCAGCTCGTCTGGGTCGAGCATCAGGAAATCTTCCGTGCGCTCACCGGCCGTGACGGCGAACGTGCGGCACGGCTTACCCAGGCCCATCTCGAGTCGGCGGCCGCGCGGGTGATGGCGGTGGTTGAGGGGCGCGAGCGCGTGCCCATCGCGCGCTGATCACGGGCAAGGCCGCAACGACGACGCTTGAGCTGGGGCCCGGAATGCGCAAGGGTCAGCGCGCGCTAACCCGCTGACCCTTGTCTTTTCTGGTGCCGGTGAGAGGAGTCGAACCCCCGACCTTCGCATTACGAATGCGCTGCTCTACCAACTGAGCTACACCGGCAGAATCGGGGGCGATTGTATCAGAGGGGTTGGGCAGACGCTCTTCGGGGGAGGGTGGCGAGCAAGGCGTCGACACCCGGATAACGCAGGCGCACCCGCAGTTCGCGCAGCAGCCGGCGATTGTCCAGCCGGCGCGACTCGCGCATGAACGACCACATCATCGGCGAGACGCTGGCCCTGACCTGTTCGCGGGTGAGACGCGGCGGGCGGGGCAGGTCGGCGGCGTCGGCGAGACGATCGAACCATTCGCCCATCTTGAGGTGCACCGAGTCGCTCGCGTGGTAGACGCGGCCGGCGCGTCCCCGGAACAGCGCCACCCAGGAAATCAGCGCCAGATCGTTGGCGTGGATATGGTTGGTGTAGCCGTCTTCGGCGGCTGCGATTGCCGGCAGGCCGCGTGCGATCCGCTCGAGCGGGAGGCGCTCGGCAGCGTAGATGCCGGGGATGCGCAGGACCAGCGCGCGCGCGACCCCGCGCCGCGCGAGCGCGCGCACCTGGCGCTCGGCGGCGACGCGGCTGCGCGCCCGGTCGCTGGCTGGTGCCACCGGCCGGGTTTCGTCGATCAGTGCGCCGCCGCAGTCGCCGTAGACGCCGCTGGTGCTCGCGTACACCAGCTTGGGCGCGAGACTGCCGCCAAATACGGTCTGCGCGCGCCGAGCGCGCTGGCGCGCAGCCGCTGCCGAAAGCGCCGCGGCGAACCCGCGCATCAAATGGTCTTCCGCGCCGGCACTGGGCGGCGGTGCCAGGTACACCACGTGCCGTCCGAGCGACGCCAGGCGTGCGCGGTCACGCGCCAACTCGAGATCGCAGTGCAGCGCGCGCGCTCCAAGGGCACGAATTTCCGCCAGCTGGCCGCCACGACGTGCGCTCGCCACGACCCCGATGCGATCGCCGTGGCGCGCGAGCGGCCCGGCGAGCAGTCGCAGTCCGACATCGCCGCAACCGGCGACAACTACGCGCAGCCTGCGGAAACGGCGCGGCAGGGACTTGTTGCAGCTCATCGTGGACATGGGGCGATAATGCGCGAAATCATGAAATCGAGCAGGAAATCCATGCCATGAGCGCGTCCGATGACTTTACCGTCGAACTCACACCCAGCGGCACGCGTTTTGGCGCCGGTCCAGACGAGAGCGTGCTGGAAGCCGGGCTGCGCCAGCACCTGGTGCTGCCCTATGGCTGCCGCGATGGGGCCTGCGGCACCTGCAAGGCCAAGGTGTTGCGCGGAACCGTCGAGCAGGACACCCACTCACAGACGGCGCTGAGCGCCGCGGAGCAAGCTCAGGGCTACGCTTTGCTGTGTCGCTCGAAGGCGCGCTCGGACTTGCTGGTGCAGGCCCGGGCACTGGAGCGCGCGGCGGATATTCCGGTGCGCAAACTGCCGAGCAGGATCGCGAGCATTTCCCGGCCCGCGCCCGATGTGGCGGTACTGCAGCTGCAGCTGCCGGCCAACGAGCGGCTCGAATTTCTTGCCGGGCAGTACATCGAGCTGATGCTCAGGGATGGAACGCGCCGCCAGTACTCGCTGGGCGTGGCACCGGAGAATGCCGAACGCCTCGAACTGCACGTCAGGCACCTGCCGGGCGGGCGCTTTACCGACGCCCTCTTCGGAGTCACCGATCCGCCAGTACGCGAACGCGACGTGCTGCGCTTCGAGGGGCCGCTGGGCACCTTTTTCCTGCGCGAAGACAGTGATCGTCCGATCGTGCTGGTTGCCAGCGGCACCGGTTTTGCGCCGATCAAGGCAATCATCGAGCATTGCATCGCGGCACAGATTGCGCGGCCGATGACCCTGTACTGGGGAGGGCGGCGCCCGGCCGACCTCTACATGGATGAGCTCTGCCGCCGGTGGCAGCAGGAGATCGCGGGCTTCAGCTATGTTCCGGTGATATCGGACGCGCTGCCCGAGGACCATTGGGGCGGCCGCACGGGCTTCGTGCACCGGGCGGTGATGGACGATCTTCCCGATCTCTCGGGCTATCAGGTCTACGCCTGCGGGGCGCCGGTGGTGATCGATTCGGCGCGCCGCGACTTCATCACGTCGTGCGCCTTGCCCGACACCGAGTTCTACGCGGATTCCTTCACCAGCTCCGCCGATCTGGCGGCCGATGCCGGAAGTTGACCGGGCGGCAGGGCAGATCGGCCCCGCAGCCCCATGCCGCCCTGGCTAGCTGCCGGCTTCGCCGAGGTAGGCGGCGCGCACCCGCGGGTCCGCCAGCATCTGCTTGGCTTCGCCGGTGATCGTCACCAGGCCGGACTCCATCACGTAGGCGCGGTCGGCTGATTCCAGCGCCAGGCGCGCGTTCTGCTCGACCAGCAGCATGGTGGTCCCTTCGGAAGAAATCGAGCGGACCACTTCGAAGACCTTTTCGACCATCAGCGGAGAGAGCCCCATCGACGGTTCGTCGAGCAGCAGCAGGCGCGGGCGCGACATCAGGGCGCGCGCCATTGCGAGCATCTGCTGTTCGCCGCCCGAGAGCGTCCCGGCCATCTGAGTGGCGCGCTCCTTGAGGCGCGGGAAGATGCCGAACATCTTCTCGAGATCGGCGGCGATGCCCGGTTTGTCCTTACGCGAGAACGCGCCCATCAGCAGGTTTTCGGTGATCGACATGCGGGCAAACACCCCGCGGCCCTCGGGCACCATTGCCAGGCCCCGGCCCGCCAGCGTATAGGGGCCAGCGGCACGGATCGACACCCCGTCATAGATGACATCGCCGTCGGCCATCGGCAGCATGCCGGTGATGGCCTTGAGCGTCGAGGTCTTGCCGGCGCCATTGGCGCCGATCAGTGCGACCAGTTCACCCTTGTTCACTTCGAGGTCAACGCCCTTGACGGCCTGGATCCCGCCATAGGCGACGCGCAGGCCGGTTACCTTCAGTACGGCATCAGGCATGTCCAGCTCCCAGATAAGCTTCAATCACGCCCTTGTCGCTGCGCACATCCGCGGGCAGGCCTTCGGCGATCTGCTTGCCGTAGTCTAGTACCGTGACGCGATCGCAAAGTCCCATGACCAGTTTGACGTCGTGTTCGATCAGCAGAATGGTCTTGCCGTCGTCGCAGATGTGTTTGAGCAGTTCGCGCAGCGCCATCTTCTCGGTGGCATTCATGCCCGCGGCCGGCTCGTCGAGCGCCAGCAGCTTGGGATCGGTCGCCAGGGCACGGGCAATTTCGAGCCGACGCTGGTCGCCGTAAGACAGCGTGCGCGCCTGGTAATCGCAGAACTGCGAGAGGCCGACGTAGGCCATCAGTTCCATCGAGCGGGCGCGGATCGCCTCTTCCTCGGCACGCTCCTTGGCGGTCTTGAAGACCGCGCCGATGATCCCCGACTTGGCGCGCACGTGCCGGCCCACCATTACGTTCTCGAGCGCCGTCATATCGTTGAAGAGCCGGATGTTCTGGAACGTGCGGGCAATTCCGGCCTCGGCGACCTTGTGGACTTCCCGCGGACTGAAGGGCTGGCCGTCGAGAACAAAACTGCCCGAGTCAGCGGTATAGAGACCAGTGATAACGTTGAAGAACGTCGTCTTGCCGGCGCCATTGGGTCCGATCAGGCCGTAGATCTGGCCACGTTCGATTTCGATGCTGATGTCCGAAAGCGCCTGCAAGCCGCCGAAGCGCTTGTTGACACCCTTGACCGAGAGCAGCAGATCGCGGTTTTCGCTCATTGTTTCCTCCCCCTCAGGCCTGGGTCGTGCCGGTTACCGCCGGCACAGCCTTGTCGCCTGGGCGGACCTTGGCGCCGTGCTTTGGTGCCGGCCAGAGGCCCTCGGGTCGATACAGCATGACTAGTACCATCGCAACGCCGAAGAGCAGCATTCGCAAGGCCTCGGGTGGGACCACTTCGAAGCCGAAGATCGCCTCCTGGGCGGGCTTGGCAACGAAGCGCAGGACTTCCGGGATCGCGTAGAGCAGGATCGCGCCCAGGATCACACCTGGGATATGGCCCATGCCACCCAGCACCACCATCGATACTATGATCACCGACTCCATCAGGATGAAACTTTCGGGCGAGACAAATCCCTGGAAGGCTGAGAACATCGCCCCGGATATCCCGCCGAACGACGCGCCCATTGCAAAGGCGAGCAGCTTGAGATTACGGACGTTGATTCCCATCGCCTTGGCGGCGGTCTCGTCCTCGCGAATCGCCATCCAGGCGCGGCCGATGCGCGAGTTCTGGAGCCGGATCGAGACAATGATCACCATCACCGCCAGCGCCAGGAACAGGTAGTAGTACAGCTGGACCGACTCGAAGGTAAAGCCGAATATTTCAAACGGTCTCGATAGCGGTACGCCGCCAATCGTGATCGGGTCGATGGCGCCGATACCCTGCGGTCCGCTGGTGATGTTGTAGGGCGCATTCAGGTTGTTCAGGAAGATGCGCACGATCTCCCCGAAGCCCAGGGTGACGATCGCGAGGTAATCGCCGCGCAGCCGCAGCACCGGGTAGCCGAGCAGGATTCCGAAGGTGGCAGCCAGCGCGGCGCCCAGTGGGACCACCACCCAGACTGGGGTATGCAGCCCATCTGGGAACATCATCCGGAACCACTCGAAGTTCTCGGCCAGGTGGGGCGAGGCCAGCAGCGCGTACATGTAAGCGCCCACCGCGTAGAACGCCACGTAGCCGAGGTCGAGCAGGCCGGCGTAGCCGACCACGATGTTCAGGCCGAGCGCCAGCATGATGTAGAGCAGCGCGAAGTCGAGCATCCGCACCCACGCGTTGCCGGCCTGGCCGACGATCAGCGGGAGCAGGATCAGCGCCACCGCCAATATCGCGGTGGCCATGTAGGCCGCCTTCGGGTTACCGGCCAGTCGGGGGAATAGATTCTTCATCGTCTTTTATCTCCGCGCCTTTATGCCCGATCCGCAACCCGCTCGCCCATGATTCCGGACGGGCGGAACACCAGCACGATGATCAGCACCGCGAACGCGAAAATGTCCTGGTAATGGCTGCCCAGGAATCCGCCGGTCAGTTGCCCGATGTAGCCGGCGCCGAGGCTCTCGATCAGGCCCAGCAGCAGCCCGCCGAGCACCGCTCCGGCGAGATTGCCGATGCCACCCAACACCGCTGCCGTGAACGCCTTCAGGCCTGGGAGAAAACCCATGTAGAACTGCGCGATGTTGTAGTTCATCGCCACCAGGATGCCCGCCACCGCCGCCAGCGCTGCGCCAATTGCAAAAGTTGCCGAGATTACCCGATTGGAGTTGACGCCCATCAACTGGGCGATGCGGGAATTTTCGGCTGTGGCGCGCATCGCGCGGCCCAGCTTGGTGCGATTTACCAGTACCAGCAGCCCGCTCATCATGATTGCGGAGACGACCAGGATCAGCAGTTGCTTGGGCGCCAGCACTGCACCAAAAACCGGAATCGGATCGGTGGGCAACAGGTCGGGGAACACGATCGGGTTGGGCTTCCAGATGATCATCGCCACGGTCTGCAGCGTGATCGAGAGCCCGATCGCCGTGATCAGCGGCGAAAGCCGGGGGGCATTGCGCAGCGGGCGATAGGCCAGGCGCTCCATCGCCATCGCAAGTACCACGCACACCGGGATCGCGACCAGAACCGCGATCACCAGTAGCAGCGGACCGGGCAGGCCGAAGCCGGAAAGGGCGTTGATGGCAGTCAGGCCAACCATCGCCCCCACCATCAGTACCTCGCCGTGGGCGAAGTTGATGAGTTGCAGGATTCCGTAGACCATGGTGTAGCCCAGCGCGATGAGTGCGTAGACGCTGCCGAGCACCAGTCCGTTGAGAATCTGCTGCAACAGAATGTCGTAGTTGAACAAGTCCGGTCCCCTCCGTCACCGTTCGGCGGCTGGCCGTCGCGGCAACTGGTACGTTTCACGTATGGTGTTCTTGCACCGCTTTCGAACCGACCTTGCCAGTGAGCCAAGGCAAGGGCATGCGGTCAAGCTCGGTCCAGGCTGTCTTGTCGTGCCGAAGCGGCCAACAGACAATGCGTGTGGCGTGAATTCTAGCCAAAAACGTCGGGGGCCGTAAAAAAAATGCCCCGGGGCTACCGGGGCAAACCAGCCAGGGAGTTGTGAACTGCGCTCCGACCGGGAGGTCAGAGCTTGGTTCTCGGGGTTGAAGTTAGCGCTCTGGCCGCGCTGGTGAAAGCCCATTCGGCTGTGCGGTCAAATTGGCGTGACCAACGGCATCGGGCGCGCCGATTGCGGGTTCCCGGGCCGCCTGGCCAGACCGGATTGCGCGCGGCCAGGAAAGAAATGTTCTCGTCGGTTGCGAGTGCAGGACGAAAAAAGGGGCGCCATTTGGCGCCCCTGATTGTCGTGGCGTTAGCGCACGCGCGCTGCCGGGCTCACTTGAGCGACATGATCCACTTGGCCAGCGTGGCGGCCTCGGCATCGTTGACCTGGGGATTGGCTGGCATCGGAATCTGGCCCCAGACACCGGAGCCGCCGGCCCGGATCTTCTTGGCCAGCCGGTCGACCGCGCCCTTGTCCGAGGCGTACTTCTTGGCGACGTCCTTGTACGCCGGGCCAACCAGCTTGCTGTCGACGGTGTGGCAGGCAAAACAATTCTTGGCTTTGGCGAGATTGGCATCGGCCAGCGCGACGCCGGAGGCGAGCGTGAGCGAGATCGCGCAGGCCAGGGTGAGTGAATTTCGCATGGTTGGGTTTCCTTTGTTTCAGTTATTGGTCGTTGAGGTTGGTCTGTAGTCGACGCTTGATCATAAACGTTCCCCGGCGGAATTGGGTTGACCTGGCTGATCGCGCCGTTGGGGGGGCCAAACCCTACCGCCCGGCACCCGGGTAGTCTGCCGGCAACCTGTCACTAGGATAATTGGCTTAGCCCGCTTATTCCTGAAGCGGTTTGGATAGGAGCTTCGAGAACGATGTTCATGGTCTGGATCGGGGCGCTACTGGTAGCCCTGAAGTGGTTTGAAATAGGTCCGGTCGCGGACCTCAGCTGGTACTGGGTGCTGGCGCCGCTCGCAATCGCCTTCGTCTGGTTCGAAGTATTCGAAAGGCTGTTCCTGGCCCGGGTTCGCGCCGCCGGCACCGCCGAAGACGACGCGCGCCGGAACCGCCGGTTCAACTCCTGAAGTCGTCAGTGACCGCACCTTTGCTGGCGCTGCCGGCGAGCTGAGTAAATTCCCCCAGGACCCCCCGGGTGTGCTTTGGCGCCGGCTGTTGCCAGCGCTGGCGCCTGGCAGCCAGTTCGTCGTCAGCGACGTTGAGTTCCAGCAGCAGCTTGCGCGCGTCGATGGTGATCGAATCGCCTTCCTCGACCAGTGCGATCGTGCCGCCCACGGCGGCCTCGGGAGCGACGTGTCCAACCACCATGCCCCAGGTTCCGCCCGAAAAGCGGCCGTCGGTTATCAGTCCCACCGATTCGCCCAGCCCCGCGCCGATGATTGCCGACGTTGGGGCGAGCATTTCGGGCATCCCCGGCGCGCCACGGGGTCCCAGGTAACGCAGCACCATGACGTCGCCGGCCTTGATGGCGCCATCGAGGATGGCTTGCAGCGCCGATTGCTCGTTGTTGAACACTCGTGCCGGACCGGTAATCACCGGATTCTTCAGCCCGGTGATCTTGGCGACGGCGCCTTCCGGCGAGAGGTTGCCCTTGAGGATCGCCAGGTGGCCGGCGGGGTAGAGCGGCCGCTCGATAGGACGGATGACGTCCTGGTCGGCGCGCGGCTGGTCGGGAACCTGGGCCAGTTCCTCGGCCAGGGTGCGGCCAGTGATCGTCATGCAACTGCCGTCCACCAGTCCGGCGGCCAGCAGGATCTTGAGGACCTGCGGGATGCCGCCAGCCCGGTGCAGATCGGTGGCGAGGTAGCGTCCCGACGGCTTCATGTCGCAGAGCACCGGCACCTTCTTGCGGACCCGCTCGAAGTCATCGATGGTCCATTCGACCTTCGCGGCGTGGGCAATCGCCAGGTAGTGAAGCACGGCATTGGTCGAGCCGCCAATCGCCATGATCAGCGCGGCGGCATTCTCGATCGCGGCGCGGGTGACGATCTTGTCCGGGGTCAGGTTGGCTTGCACCGCCGCCAGCAGGACCCTCGCCGACTCTTCAGCCGAGACGCGTTTTTCGTCGTCCGGGTTGGCCATGGTCGAGGAACCGAGCAGGCTCATGCCCAAGGCCTCGAACGACGACGACATGGTGTTGGCGGTGTACATGCCGCCGCACGAACCGGTGCCCGGAATCGCGTTGTGTTCGATCCCCGAGAAGTCCTCCTCGCTCATCCGGCCGTGCGAGAACTCGCCGACGGCTTCGAACACCGAGACGATGTTGAGGTCCTTGCCCTTCCAGTGGCCGGCCTTGATCGTGCCGCCATAGACGAAGATTCCGGGCACGTTGGTGCGCAGTATGCCCATCATGCCGCCGGGCATGTTCTTGTCGCAGCCGCCGATCACCATGACTCCGTCCATCCACTGTCCCTGGACTGCGGTCTCGATGCAGTCGGCGATCACCTTGCGGCTGATGAGCGAATAGTTCATGCCCTCGGTGCCCATCGACATCCCGTCGGAGATCGTGGGCGTGCCGAACACCTGCGGGTTGCCGCCGGCGGTCGAAACCGCGGCGATGGCCGCGTCGGCAAGCGTCTGCAGGCCGGAGTTGCAGGGGGTGATAGTGCTGTGGCCGTTGGCGATCCCGATCATCGGCTTGTCGAAGTCGCTGTCCTGGTAGCCCATGCCGAAGTACATTGAGCGATTGGGAGCGCGGGCGACACCCTGGGTGATGTTGCGTGACCGGCGGTTCGATGCCATCTCTTGATCCTCTCTCGTTGGGCGTCGCGTGGTGCACCGTTGTCGGCGCAGGCGCACGCTTGGGGGTGAGGACGATATTACGACAGAACCGGTCCCGCCCGCCCGGTCTCGGCGTGGACCGACGGGCGGGTAGAATCGCAGCAGGCAGTGCCGGAGCACCGTGTTCAGCGAGGAACAGCAACGATGTTCGTTCATCCGCAGTTCGATCCCATCGCCATCAGTATCGGCCCGCTCGCCGTGCGCTGGTATGGGTTGATGTACCTGTTGGCTTTCGCGGGCTTCTACCTGCTGGGGCGTTACCGGCTGGGACGTGAGCATTTCTCGCGCAACAGCGCACTGACCGTCACCGAGCATGAGGACCTGCTGTTCTGGGGCGCGATCGGGGTGGTGCTCGGCGGGCGCCTGGGTTACGCGATCTTCTATCAGCCGGGCTACTACCTTGCGCACCCGCTCCAAGTGCTGGAGCTATGGAAGGGCGGCATGTCGTTCCACGGCGGATTGCTCGGCGTGGTGCTGGCGCTGGCACTTTTCTGCGCCCGGCGCGGCAAGCAGTTCCTGAGGGTGATGGATTTCGTGGCCCCACTGGTGCCGCTGGGATTGGCCGCGGGACGGATGGGCAACTTCATCAACGGCGAGCTCTGGGGCCGGCCGACCGACCTGCCGTGGGGAGTCGTCTTTCCCCAGGCCGGTGATGCGCTGGCGCGGCACCCGTCACAACTCTACCAGTTTGCCGGCGAAGGCCTGCTGCTGTTCGCACTGCTGTGGTGGTATTCGTCGCGCCCCCGGGGCGTGGGTGCGGTATCGGGAATGTTCCTGCTTGGTTATGCGGTGATGCGTTTTCTCGCAGAATTTGGCCGCCAACCAGATGCGTTCCTGGGTTTTGTGCTGGAAGGCTTGACGATGGGGCAGATTCTCAGCGTGCCGATGGCGCTGGCGGGAATCTGGTTGCTGGCGCGCGCGAGGCGGAGCTAGAAATGTTCGAACGAATTCGAGAGGTCCGCAACAAGGTGGCGCAGCAAAGCGAACTGCGCCGGCTGCTCAGGGATTGCCGCAAGTTGCTGGGCGAACGCGGCGAGGCCAACAGCGCGGTTATCGCGGCGCGCGTGCTCGAGCATTACGACAAGCTTTCCGACGAAACCGCGGTGGGCTTCTTCGAAATGCTCGCCGCCGAATTCGACCCCGAACCCGGCCTGCTGGTCGAACTGGCGCTGAGCTATCAGGCTACCCGGTCGCCCCAGGACCTGGTGCGCCTCTTTCACGCCGTCGAGTCACCGCGCCAGGAGTTGTTGCGCCGGCTCAACCGGGCCCAGGGCGGCACTGCGGCGATCGTGGCGATGAGAGCGCGGCTACTGGAGGTGTTGCGCAGCGACCCGGTGCTGTCCGCGGTCGATGCCGATTTTTCGCACCTGCTGTCCTCCTGGTTCAACCCGGGGTTCCTCAGGCTGATGCAGGTTGACTGGAGTTCGCCCGCGCTGCTGCTCGAAAAACTCGTGATGCACGAGGCGGTGCACCAGATCGACGGCTGGCGTGACTTGCGTCGCCGGCTCGAGCCCGATCGGCGCTGCTTCGCGTTCTTTCATCCGACCCTGCCCGACGAGCCGCTGATCTTCGTCGAGGTCGCGCTGGTGCCGGAGATTCCCGCTGGAATCGGCCCGCTGATCGACCGTGATGCTCCGAGTGCCGACGACGAACGCTCGTTCAAGGTGGCGGTGTTCTATTCGATTTCGAACTGCCAGGCCGGACTGCGCGGCGTAAACCTGGGGAATTTCCTGATCAAGCAGGTAGCCCAGGAACTGCATCGCCAGATCCCCGGAATCAAGACCTTTTGCACGCTTTCGCCGATCCCGGGATTTGCGCGCTGGCTGGCGAAGATCGAGCGGATCGAGTCGCCAGAACTCAAGCCGGCGGCGGCCAAGCGCCTTGACGAGGCGCTGGGCGGCCTGCGCTCGCGCTACGGCAATGATCCCGCCAAGTGGGTGCGGGCCGCGGCGCCGGCGGCGGCAGCGGCGGAACCGGTCGCGGCTTCGGATGACGCCGCCGAACAGCGCCGGGAGAAGAAGTTGCTCGAACGCCAGGCCAAGGCCCGGGAGAAGGCCCAGCAAGCCCAGCTGGAGGTGGACAATGAGGCGCTGAGCCGCTTGTGCGCGTTCTACCTCTGCCAATCCGGGTTGGCCGATTTCCATGGTGCCGATCCGGTGGCCCGGTTTCACCTCAACAACGGGGCGCGTCTCGAACGAATCAATCCCCGCGCCGACCTCTCGCGCAAGGGCCGGGTCGAGTCGTGTGGCTTCATGGTCAACTACCTCTACGACCTCGGCGAGGTCGAGGAGAACCATGAAAAATTCGTCGCCGGCGAAGTCCGCGCGTCGCGCGCCGTGCGCGCCTTACTGTGAGCACCGGGATATGAAGAGCAAGGCGGTCAACGATAACCTGTTCGCGGTCCTCGAGCGGCGCTTCCCGCGAGCGCTCGAGCGCTGCTGCCTGGAGACCACGGGGGGGCTGTACTACACCTGGCGCGACCTGCTGTGCGCCAGCGCCCGGCTCGCCAACCTGATGAAGGCGCTGGGCCTGCGTCCCGGCGCCAGGGTGGCGGTGCAGGTCGAGAAGTCGCCCGAAGCCCTGATGCTGTATCTGGCCAGCCTGCGCGCGGGGATGATCTTCCTGCCGCTCAACACCGCCTATCAGGCCGGCGAAATCGACTATTTCATCGGCAACGCCAAGCCCGAGCTGGTGGTGTGCTCGCCCGAGAGGCAGGAGTGGGTGGAGCCCATCGCGCGGCGCCACGGCGTCCGGCACGTCCATACACTGGGTACGAATCGTGACGGCACGCTGCTTGCCGCCGCCGCCCCGCATGCCGACGAGTTCCTGACCGTGCGCCGCCGCCCATCGGACCTGGCGGCAATTCTCTACACCTCGGGAACCACCGGGCGCAGCAAGGGCGCGATGCTCTCGCACGGCAACCTCGCCAGCAACGCGCGCACGCTGCAGGGCTACTGGGGCTGGCGCCGCGGCGACGTGCTGCTGCACGCGCTGCCGATCTTCCATGTCCACGGTCTGTTCGTCGCGGTCCACGGGGCGCTCTACAACGGCAGCAAGATGATCTGGCTGGCGCGCTTCGATCCCGCCGAGGTCATCCGCCAATTGCCGCGTGCCACGGTTTTCATGGGGGTGCCGACGATGTATGTGCGCCTGCTCGATGAAGCCGGCTTCGATCGCAACGCCTGTGCGCGAATGCGGCTGTTCATCTCGGGGTCTGCGCCGCTGCGCACCGAGACCTTCGAGGACTTCGAAAGCCGGGTCGGGATGCCCATCCTGGAGCGCTACGGGATGAGCGAGACGATCATGCTCACCTCCAACCCGTGCGCTGGCGAGCGGATTGCCGGCACCGTCGGCAAGCCCTTGCCCGGCGTCCAGCTGCGCATCGTCGATGACCACGGCAAGCGCTGCAGGCCCGGCGAAACCGGCGTCATCCAGGTGCGCGGACCCAACGTCTTTAGGGGCTATTGGCGCATGCCGGCCAAGACCCGCAGCGAGTTCACCGCGGACGGTTACTTTCGCACCGGCGACGTCGGCCAGCTCGACGCCAACGGATATGTGCGCATCGTGGGGCGCAACAAGGACCTGATCATCACTGGCGGCTACAACGTCTATCCCAAGGAAATCGAGACCGTCATCGACGAATTGCCGGGCGTGTTCGAGTCGGCGGTCATCGGTTTGCCGGACCGCGACTTCGGCGAGGCGGTTGCAGCGGTGGTGGTGGCCCGTCCCGGGACGGCGCTCGACGCGCAGGAGCTGGTCGCCGCCATGCGTTCGCGCATCGCCGGCTTCAAGGTGCCGCGGCGCATCTTCATCGTGCCCGAATTGCCCCGCAATGCGATGGGCAAGGTGCAGAAGAACATCCTGCGCGACGCCTACGCGCGCTAGCTCAGGGCGCCAGCAACCGCGCGGCAATCACGGCCCACTGCGCAGCCGTGACCGGCGTTATCGAGAGCCGGTTGCCGCGCTTCAGCACCGCCATTTCGGAGAGTTCGGGCTGGGCGCGCAGTTCGGCAATCGGCACCAGCCGCGTCCGCCGGATTGCCCGGACATCGACCAGCATCCAGCGCGGCGACTCTGGCTTGGCGCTGGCGTCGTAGTACTTCGAAGCGGCGTCGAACTGGGTCGGATCGGGGTAGGGTGGGGAAGCCACCTCCGCGAGGCCGGCAATGCCCGGCTCGGCGCAACTCGAGTGATAGAAGAGCACGCCGTCACCGACGCTCATGGCATCGCGCATGAAGTTGCGCGCCTGGTAGTTGCGTACCCCGGTCCACGCTACGGTGGCGGCGGGCATCGCGAGCGCGTCGTCGATCGAGCACTCGCCCGGTTCCGATTTCATCAGCCAATAGTTCATCGCATGGGGCAACCGGCGCGCGCCTGTTTGCCTGGTTATCGAGTCGGGAGAGGGATGGGGTGCCCCGGCGGCGTCAGGAGGCCAGCATCCTGAACCGACGGTTCAGATTGGTCACAGTGGGTGGTGCATCAGGTTCGTCCAACGAGGGACGATCACAACAGCATCACGCGATTACCGCAACCACGATGCGTATATTGGTTCAAGGAATATATGACCTTCCAAGCACCGCAGGGCAAGTCCATTCTACGCCACAACCGCATCCGCCGTAGGATTAAAACAGCGATTCCTGGCGCAGCAGTTCCGCCTCGAGATCTTCACTGATGCGCTTGATGCGCGCGGCTGCCTTGGCCGCTGGCGTGGCGCCCCCGTTGGCGCCGGCACTGAGCAGGTCATTGGCGATCTGCAACGCCGCCATCACCGCGATCCGGTCGGCTCCCTTGACCTTGCCGGTTTCGCGGATACTGCGCATGCGCTCATCGACCAGGCGCGATGCTTCCAGCAGGCGATCGCGGTCATCGGGATCGACCGCAAGGCGGTATTCGCGGTCGAGGATGTGGACGTCGATCTGCTCCATTAGCGCGCTCTGGTGGTCTTCATTGGGCCGCGTCGGGTGCCGCCGGCAGCCGCGACAGCGCCGCCTCGACACGGGCGCGGGCCTCGTCCATGCGTTCGCGCAGTTCCTGTTCGGCGGCGCGGTTTTCCTCGAGCAACGCCCGCAGGCGCTGGTTTTCCTCGGTGAGCTGGCGTGCCAGGGCGACCATCCGGTCGATGCGCTGCGCGAGAGTGTCGATTTCCTCGTCCATCCCTGCATGGTAGGAAGACCGCACCCGGGGGTCAAGTTGTGGCCGCCTGACGGCAGCCGCCCGTTGCCTCGGCTTTCGCCCCTATCGACAGGGACATTGAGCGGCGCCACCGCGAGCGGAACGTACAATACCGGCTCGCAAACCGCGTGAGGAGCGCGCGTGCAGATGCTACGAGTGGCAGTGACGATCTGGCTGGCTGCGATCCTGGCCGGCACGGCGTTCGCGCAATCCCAGCGTGTCGACGCGGTGGTTGCCGAACTGGTCGCCGAGAAGAGCGCCATCGTCCCCGGGGCGAGCGCACACATCGGTCTGCGCCTGGAACACGACCCCGAGTGGCACACCTACTGGCGCAATCCCGGTGATTCGGGGCTGCCGACGCGCATCGAGCTCGAACTGCCCGCCGGCTTCACGGCCGGACCGATCGAATGGCCGGCGCCCAAGCGGCTGTTCATCCCGCCGCTGGCCAACTACGGCTACGACGGCGAGGTGGTGCTGCCACTGACGCTGACGGTGCCAGCAAAGCTGGCCGGCGAGTCGGTGCGCATTGTCGCCAAGGCCTCCTGGCTGGTTTGCCGCGAGGTCTGCGTTCCCGGCGAGGCGACGCTCGCCCTGGTCCTGCCGATCCAGCGCAGCGGCACGCCTGGGGAATCCCGGTTCGCGGCACTGTTCAAGGCGATGCGCGCGCGCACGCCAACCAGTGCCGTGCCGGTAACCGTGAGCGAGAGCGGCGGCCGGCTGTCACTTGGTTTTGCAGGAAATGCCGGCGGCGCCGCGGTTGGTTATGCCGAATTCTTTCCCTACCTTGAAGGGGTGATCGCCAACGCCGCGCCCCAGCGCCTCTACCGCGACGACGCTGGCACGCTGCGGCTCGAAGTCGAGCGCGCCAAGGACGAAGTGCTCCCGACGATCCCCGGGGCACCTGCCACCGCGCGCCCCGTGTCACCCCAGGGACCGCTGGCCGCCGCCGAGGGAGTGCTGATCCTCGATGGCCGGCCCTTTGAAGTCCAGCCCGTGGCGGCAGCTGCCGTGCCCGCAACCGGCAAGCTAATTGCCACCGTGCCGGGGTCGCCGGCGAGCGAACGCGACCTCGGACCAGACCAGGGCCTGGTGGCGCGGCTGCTCGAGGGCGCCGGCCTTGGCGGTGGCGCGAGCCGGGCAAACTCTGCTCCCGGCGTGCCGCTGGGCACCGGATACGGCACTGCGCCCGCGGCATTGTCGCCGGGAGCTACGCCGCTGGCCACGACCACGCTGGCGCTGGCGCTGTTGTTTGCGCTGGTCGGCGGCGTGATTCTCAACCTGATGCCGTGTGTCTTCCCGGTCGTTGGCTTCAAGCTGCTCGGTTTCGCCGGACACGGCGCTGGTCCGGGCGGCGTGCTGGGCGCCGGTCAGCGGCGCAGGTTGCGCCAGGGCGCTATCTGGTTCGCGCTGGGCGTGCTGGTGTCATTCTGGCTGCTGGCCGGGCTGCTGCTGGCGCTGCGCTCGGTAGGCGAGGCGGCGGGCTGGGGGTTCCAGCTCCAGTCGCCGGGGTTCGTGGCCTGGATGGCGCTGCTCTTCCTGCTGGTCGGACTGAATTTCTCCGGCGTCTTCGAGTTCGGCGGCAGCCTCACCCGTCTCGGTGAGGTCGAAGCCCATCTCCTCGAGGACGAGCCGTATGCGCGTCACCGGGTGCTCTCCTCGTTTGGATCCGGGGTGCTGGCGGTGCTGGTGGCTACGCCGTGCTCGGCGCCGTTCATGGGCTCGGCGCTGGGGTTCACCCTGAGCCAGCCGGCGCCCGCCGCGCTGGCGGTCTTTACCGCGCTCGGTGTGGGGATGGCGCTGCCCTACGTGCTGCTCGGTATCTTTCCGGGCTGGCTGCGCCTGTTGCCCAAGCCGGGCCGCTGGATGGAGACCTTCAAGGAACTGCTGGCTTTCCCGATGTATGCCACGGCTGCGTGGCTGGCCTGGGTGCTGGGGCGCCAGACCGATATCGATGCGGTGTTCGGGCTGGCGCTCGGGGCCGTGCTGGTGGCGCTCGCGGCCTGGATCTTCGGACGCTTCGTGCAGCTCGGCAGTGGCGGCCCGCCGGGGGCGCGCCGCGCGCTGCTCACGCTCGTGGCAGTCGCGTTGCTGGCGACCGGCCTGTGGTCGGCGCGTCCCGTCGCCGAGCCAGCTGCCGGCCAGGGCGCCGGCGCTGGCGCCATCGAGTGGCAGCCGTGGTCGCAAGCCGCGGTGGCCAGTGGGCTCGAGTCGGGGCACGCGGTCTTCGTCGATTTCACCGCTGACTGGTGCGTTTCCTGCAAGGTCAACGAGAAGGTTGTCCTCGATCGCGCTGCGGTCAGTGCCGAATTCAGGCGCCTGGGCGTGAAGATGTTGCGTGCTGACTGGACCCGGACCGATCCGGTGATCACCGCCGAACTGGCACGACACGGCCGCAACGGGGTGCCGCTCTATCTCCTTTACATTCCCGGCGAAGCCCAGCCCCGGGTGCTGCCCGAGATTCTCACGGTCGGCGTCGTCATGGAGGCGCTGGCCGCCGTGCCGGCGCGGTGACCAAAGGCTATAATCGATCCGCTTTCGGTGACGCGCACGCAATCCCGGTGCGCGCTTAAACGGGAAACAGGAAGCTGCGCCACGGCCAGTGGCACCAGCCAACCTGTGCTGCCCCCGCAACGGTAAGCGGTCGCGCGGATCAAGGTCCGCGCACGCGCATCTCGCAGCCACTGGAGAGCATGTCCTCGGTGCAGTAGGAGACCGGGCAGGGCATGTCATCCGGGAAGGCGATGCGCGCAGTCGTGCGCTGCGTTCGCTCGAACGCAAGTCACGGACCGCAAGCCCGGAGACCGGCCGAGAGGGTGGATGGCCGATCCGGGCTACTTGCTGCAGGTGAGTGCGCGGAAGCCATCCTTTTTCGCAGTTTGCGCGTCACGGCGGGTGCCGCGCGATCATGCTGCCCGGAGGCTGCCTTCAGACGGCGCCAGCGGCGCGGCGGAGAAAGTCGATGTCTTCCATTGTGAAAAGTATCGCTGCCGCATCGCTGGCGCTCAATGCCATGGTCGCGGGCGCGCAGCCAGTCCCGGAGATAGTGGTCACCGCAACCAGGACCGAGGAGCCGCTCGAAGCCGTGCTCGCCGACGTGACCGTGATCGGGCGCGACGCGATCGAACGCTCGGGAGCAGCAAGCCTGGCGGAGTTGCTGCGCACCATTGCCGGGGTCGAGACCTCGCAAAATGGCGGTGTCGCCGGGCTGACCGGGGTGTTCCTGCGCGGCAGCCGTACCGCGCAGACCCTGGTGCTGGTCGATGGCGTGCGCCTGGAAAATCCTACCAGCGGCGGCGCCAATCTGGAATTCATCCCGATCGCCAGCATTGAACGGATCGAAATCGTCAAGGGCCCGATGTCGTCGCTCTACGGGTCGGGAGCAATCGGTGGCGTGATCCAGATCTTCACCCGCGACGCTGCCGGCGGCTACGGGACCGGCACCCGCCGGGAAGCTTCGGTTTCGGCCGGGTCGCTCGGTACCGCCGCGGTCAGTGCGGGGTTGTCGGCGCGCAGCGCCAGCAGCCGCTGGAACTTCTCGGCGAGCCACGACCGGACCGACGGCTTCGATGCCACCGTGCCGGGATCGGTCAACTACCAGGCCGATCGTGACCAGAGCCGGCGCGACAGTTTTGCGGCTGGCTTTGCCCACCGCTTTTCGGAACAGGTGGAGATCGGCTTCGATGCGCGCACCACCCGCGGACGGACCGCCTACGATGATCCCTGGTCGACGCCCGCAAGTGCCGAACTGACTTTCCGCAGCGATGCGCTCACGGCATTCGCGCGCCTGCACCCGAACGCTGCCTGGGATAGCACGCTGCGCCTCGGCAGCACCGCCATCGACTACGACTATGCGGCGTTCTCGTTTGCGCCGCGCACCAGCTCCCGGACGATCACCTGGCAGAACAGCTACGCCATCGATGCGGGTTCGCTGCTCTTCGGGCTCGAACACCTGCACCAGAAAATCGCGGGCTCGGGGGTCACCACCGGGGACTATGCCTACGTGCGCGATGATCGCGCAACGCGCTCGGGCTATGTGGGCTACGAACTCGAACGCGCCGCCCATTCGCTGCGGGTAAACGTGCGGCGCGACGACATCGGCAGCGTGGGCGCCCAGACCTCGGGGACGCTCGCCTACGGCTGGCGCGCCAGCGATCATTGGCGCTTGCGCGCGAGCGTCGGCAGCGCCTTCCGGGCGCCGACCTTCGACGACCTCTACAGCCCATTTGGCGCCAACCCGGCGTTGCGCCCGGAGCGTTCGCTGGGTTGGGAATTTGGCGCCGACTATCGCTACCAGGCCAGTACCGTGCGGACCTCGCTGTTTGCCAGCCGGATTCGCGATGCGATCGAGCTCGACAGTGATTTCGTGCCGCAGAACCTCGCCTCGACCAGGGTCCGCGGGGTCAGCGCCGACGCGCGCCACGCGATCGGTGCGCTGGTCCTGCGCGCTGCGATCACGATCCAGGACCCGGAGGGCAGGTGGACCGATCCCGTCACCGGCGAGCAGCACAGCGGCGAACTCGCCCGGCGCGCGCGCCGCTACGGGACACTCGGGGCGAGCTGGCATGGTCACGGCTGGCGACTTGATGGGGAACTGGTGACGCAGGGGCGGCGGGTCGACAGTGACGGCGCTGCAATGGGCGGCTATGCAGTACTCAACCTCGATGCGTCCTGGGCCCTGGCGCGGGACTGGGAAGTGTTCGCACGGGCGACCAACCTCGGGGATCGCTCGTACCAGAGCGCTTCGGGCTACGCGTCAGCGCCGCGGCAGCTGATGCTCGGGTTGCGTTTCGCCGGCACGCCGTGAAGAACCGGGCCGCGCTCGCTCTCTGGTGCCGGGCAGTGGTCCTGGCGCTGTGCGCCGGGCTCTGGGCGGCGGCGCAGGCCGAGCCGGCCCCGGCCAGCGCCGAGTTGCGCGACGATTGGGGCCGGGTGTTGCCGACGTTACCCCGCCCGACCCGCATCGTCGCCCTGGCGCCTCATCTGACCGAGTCGCTGGCGGCCGCCGGGGTTCTGGGCCAGGTCATCGCGATCGACGCCAACAGCGATTATCCAGATGAGGTGGCGGCGATCGAGCACATCCGGGCATACCCGCCGCCCGGTCCCGAGCGTCTGCTGGCACTGCGCGCGCAGTGGGTGATGGTCTGGGCGCCGGGAATATCGCGCAGCTGGGTCGAGCGGGTGGAGCGGGCGGGCATCGCGGTGTTCGTATCCGATCCGCGCACCCTCGCCGACGTCGCCGGCACCATCGAGCGGTTCGCGGCCATCAGCGATCAGCCGCAAGACGCCGGCGCCGCGGCACGGGCCTTTCGTGAGCGGCTCGCCCGGCTCGAGCAACGCTACAGCGCCCGCCGGCCGGTGTCGGTCTTCTACCAGGTCTGGGCGCGGCCGCTGGTGTCGCTGGGCAGCGGCGACGTCACCGCCGACGCCATGCGGGTATGCGGCGCGCGCAACATCTTCGCATCGGCGGCGCTGGCGGCGCCGCAGGTAACCGAGGAGGCGGTACTTGCAGCGCGACCGCGCCTGATCGTAGCCGCCGACCACCCCGACAGCGTCGTTCGCTGGCGCCGCCTGGGCGCGATCGCCCCCGCCGGGTTTGCGCGGTTCTCCTATCTCGAGCCCTCGGCGATCCAGCGCCCCGGGCCGAGAATCCTCGACGCGGTCCAGCAGTTGTGTGAAATGGTCGACGCGGCGCGCTGAGAAAGGGCGTCAGCTCAGGCCCAGGACGTCGTGCATGTCGTAGAGCCCGCTGCTGTGCGCGGCCAGAAATCGGCAGGCGCGCAGCGCGCCCAGCGCGTAGCTGAGACGGCTCGCCGAGCGGTGGGTGATTTCGATGCGCTCGCCATCGCCGGCAAACAGCACCGTGTGGTCGCCGACGATGTCGCCGCCGCGAATCGCCGAGAAGCCGATCGCCGCCGGGTCGCGTTCGCCGGTGACGCCTTCACGGGCAAAGACCGCGACCTTGTCGAGATCGCGGCCGAGAGCCTTGGCCACCACCTCGCCCATGCGCAGGGCCGTGCCCGAGGGCGCATCGACCTTGTGGCGATGGTGTGCCTCGATGATCTCGATGTCGTAACCCTCGGCAAAGTGCTGCGCCGCGAATTCGAGCAGCTTGAGGGTGACGTTCACGCCCACGCTCATGTTCGGCGCACTGACGATTGCGATCCGGCGCGCCGCCGCCGCGATCGCAGCGCGTCCGGCGGCGTCGAATCCGGTGGTGCCGATCACCATCCGCACGCCGGCGGCGACACAGGCGTCGAGGTGCAGCAAAGTGCCTTGCGGTCGCGTGAAGTCGATGAGCACGTCGGCGTTGGCCAGAGCGGCGCCGAGATCGTCGCCAATGACCACGCCGGTGGTGCGGCCAATCGCCTCGCCGGCGTCACGGCCGAGCGCCGGAGAGCCAGGGATCTCGAGCGCCCCGGCCAGTTGGCAGTCGGGGGCGTCGATGACGGCCTCGACGAGCATCTTGCCCATCCGGCCGCCGGTGCCCGCGACGGCTACCCGGATCGGCGCCGCTGCCTTGCCAACCGCGGCCGCGCCGCTCACTGGACCCTCGATGGCTTGGGCCGGAAGCCCGGCAGGGCCGGATCGTTGGGGTCCTCGCGGCTGGGCATGTCGTCGGCCTCGATGCGTTCGACCCGGTCGTCCTTGAAGTAGACGATGGCGTGCCTGCTGACGGAATCGCCATTCGGATGCTGGTAGCGGAAGACGTAGATCCAGCGATCAGGGCGGAACATTTCGTTGAGCAGCGGGGTGCCGAGCGTCAACCGGACCGCGGCCTTGGTCATCCCCGGCTGCACCCGCGACAGCATTTCGCTGGTCAGGTAGTTGCCTTGCGGCAGGTCCGTGCGGTAAGGCTCGAAGATTCCGCTGCTGGTCGTGCCCCGCGTCGCACAGCCGGCGAGCGTCGCCGCGCAAATGCAGACGAGCAGCGCGAGCCGGCGGCTGGTGCCAACGGATGGCGAATGATCGCGAATCAGGGTCATCGTTATACCGGGGTTTCGGGGCAAAACCGATATGATAAGGCCTAGTGCCGCAAGTAAAGAGGGTCCACGCAATGTCTACCCCTGACGAACTCAGGAACCTGGGACTGAAGGCCACGCTGCCGCGGTTGAAGATCCTCGAGGTTTTCCAGACCATGGGTCAGCGCCACCTCAGCGCCGAGGACGTCTACCGGGAACTGCTCGGCAGCGGCCAGGAAATCGCGTTGGCCACGATCTACCGGGTGCTGACCCAGTTCGAGCAGGCCGGGATCCTGCGGCGCAACAGCTTCGAGTCCTCCAAGGCGATCTACGAACTCGACGAAGGCAGCCACCACGATCACCTGGTGTGCCTCGATTGCGGCCGGGTCGAGGAGTTTGTCGACCAGGAAATCGAGCGCCGGCAGCGCGAGATCGCCCGATCCCGGGGTTTCGAGTTGCAGGAACACGGGCTCTCGCTCTACGCCAACTGCGTCCGCAAGAACTGTTCCCATCGCAAGGCCTGAGCGCCGTGCGCCGGGCCGCTGCCGGGCGACCGTGGCTCAGCCCGCCAGCAGTTCGCGGGCGTGGGCCCTGGTCGTGGCTGTGATCTCGACGCCACCGAGCATCCGGGCAATTTCCTCGACGCGCTGCTGGCGTTCGAGTGCCGTGACCGTACAGTGCGCGCGGCCACCGGTTTCCTCCTTGGTGACGAGGAAATGCTGGTTTGCCTGGGCGGCGACTTGCGGCAGGTGGGTGACGCTGAGGACCTGACGCTCGGCGCCGAGGCGGCGCATCAGGGTGCCGATCACCTCGGCCACCGCGCCGCCGACGCCGGCATCGGCCTCGTCGAAGATCAGCGTCGGCACCGGATTGGCTTGTGCCGAAATTACTGCGATCGCCAGCCCGATTCGCGAAAGTTCACCTCCCGAGGCGATCTTCGCCAGCGCCCGCGGACTCGCCCCGGCGTGCGCGGCAATGCGGAATTCGACCCGCTCGGCTCCGTTTGGCCCCGGTTCCACTTCCTCGAGCAGTACCTCGAGCCGGCCGCCGGCCATGCCCAGGGTCGTCAACTGTGCGGTCACCGCGCTGGCGAGCTCGGCAGCCGCGGCGCGGCGCCGCGCCGAAAGATCGGCACAGCGGGCACGGTGTTCGTCCCTGGTCGCCAGCTCCCGGGCCCGCAGCGCCGCGAGGTCCTGGGCCGCGGTCAGTTGCTCGAGCCGGTCGCTGAGCGTTGCGAGTTCGGCGGGGATCGCCTCGGGCGCGAGCCTGAACTTGCGTGCGGCCGCGAATATGGCGCCGATGCGGCGTTCGATCTCGTCGAGGCGTTGCGGATCGAGGTCGATCCGTTCGGCGTAGGAGCCGAGCTCCGAGACCGCTTCATCGATGTTGATCGCCGCTGTCTCGAGCATCTCGAGCGCAGCGCCGAGCCGCGGGTCGTATTCGCTGAGCGCGCGTAGCCGTTGAACCAGCTGCGCGAGCGTCGAGCCGAGCGGTTGGTCGCCGTCGGCGAGCATTGCGACCGCCCCCTGCGCTCCTTCGATCAGCGCGGCGGCGTGCGCCAGGCGGCGCTGCTCGTCGTTGAGTTCGTCCCACTCTCCCGGCTCCATGGCCAGGGCCGCGAGTTCATCGACCTGCCAGGCGAGGTGTTCGCGCTCGAGCAGCGCACCGCGCTCGAGCGACTCGGCGGCAGCGAGCTGCGCGGCCGCCGCCTGCCAGCTCGCGTGGGCGGCGGCGGTTGCCGCGGCCAGGTCCTGCAGTGCCCCGCAGGCATCGAGTCTTTCGCGCTGACCGTTGCCGCGCATCAGCGATTGGGCCTCGTGCTGGCCGTGGATGTCGACCAGCCGCTCGCCGAGTTCGCGCTGCAATGCGGCGGTGGCCGGCATCGCGTTGATCAGCGCCCGCGAGCGCCCGTCGGCCTCGATCACCCGGCGCATCTGCAGCATCGCACCGTCGCCGCTGAGCGCGTGTTCGGCCAGCCATTCGTCGATCGCGGCATCGGTGGCGAATTCGGCGCAGATGTCAGCGCGCGCGGCCCCTTCGCGCACGTAGCCCGCGTCGGCGCGTCCGCCCAGGGCCAGCTGCAGCGCGTCGATAAGGATCGACTTGCCGGCGCCAGTCTCTCCCGAGAACACGGTGAACCCGTTGCCGAGATCGAACTCGGCGGCATCCACGATGACGAAGTCGCGCAGTCGCAGGCTCAGCAGCACGGCAGCTCCCCCGCTCAGTCGGGCCGCTGGAGGATTGGCAGTTCGTGCCAGTTGAGCTTGCTGCGCAGCGTCGCGTAGTGATTGTGGTTCTTGGGATGCAGGAAACGGCAGGTGAAGGGCGCGCGGCGCACCACGATCTCGTCTCCCACCTGCAGATCTCCGAACACCTGCATGTCGCAACTCACCCGCGGCTCGCTGGCCTCGATCACCTTGATGCGCACCTCGACGTTGTCGGGCAGCGCGATCGGCCGATTGGACAGGGCCTGGGGCGCCACCGGCACGAGCACGATTCCGGCCAGTTCCGGGTGCAGGATCGGGCCATTGGCCGACAGCGCGTAGGCGGTCGAGCCCGTCGGGGTCGCCACGATCAGGCCGTCGGCACGCTGGTTGTACATGTAGACGCCGTCGACGTCGACCTGCAGCTCGATCATGCCGGAGCGCGACGAACGGCTCACCACCACGTCGTTGAGGCAGATGTCGTGCCAGATCTCGGTGCCGTCGCGCATGGCGCGGGCGCTCAGCAGCGTCCGGTCTTCCGCGTCGTAGACTCCGTCAAGGATCGCCGACAGGGCGCTGCGCCAGTCGGCCAGCGAGATGTCGGTGATGAAGCCGAGCCGTCCGTGATTGATCCCCACCAGTTGGACCCGTGACGCCGCCAGGCTGCGCGCGACACCGAGCATGGTGCCGTCGCCGCCGATCGAAATCGCCAGGTCGGCCTCGCGCGCAATCCTGGCCATGCTCGCGGCCGTGAAGCGCTGGCTGCCGATCGACTGCGCGGTCTGGGCTTCGATCAGAACCTCGGCCCCGCGCTCGGAGATCATTTCCGCAATTTCGAGCAGGGTCGTGCGCACCCCCTCGCTCTCATGGCGGCCGATCAATGCGACGTGACGAAATGCTTGGACCATGCGGGCGATTAGATCACATCGACGCCCGCCCTGGCCCCTGGCTGCAGGACGCAGCCGCCGGGGCCAGCCATCCGGGCTAACGACGTTCTAGCGGTGAACCAGCACCGGGATCTGGCAGTGGGTCAGCACCTTCTGGGTTTCACTGCCGAGCAGGATGCCCCGGATGCCGCGGCGCCCGTGCGAGGCCATCACGATCAGGTCGCAGCGGCGGGTCTTGGCAGTGCGGATAATCGCCTTGTAGATGCTGTGGTCGAACACCGTCACGGTGGTGGTCGGGACCTCGAGCTTGGCGGCCATCGTGGATACATCGGCGAGGATCTTGGCCGATGCTTCACGGGCAATCTGGTCGTACTCGGCAGGGTTGTGCAGGAATGCCGCCGGAACTTCGCCGGCGATGGGCGGCTGGTACGGGGGCTGAACGTTCAGCGCGGTGACTTTGGCGCCAAAATTGTGCGCCATCCTCAGTGCCGCCTTGACCGCCTTCCGAGAAAGCGGAGTTCCTTCGGTAACCACGAGAATCGAACGATACATCGCTGGCTCCTTGGCTAGGCCGGACCACGTTTGCGGCAGTGGTGAATTCCGGCGTCTGTGAAGACCCTCAGTATAGAATGGGCTGGCACTCGGCGAAAGCCGCGTGCCACGTTAAGGTAGGCAGGATTCGACTAGGCGCGGAGATCGACTTGACGAGAATATTTGCGTGGTTCTGGACCATTGCCTGCGCCGTGACCGCGACGCCGGCCTGGGCCCGTGCCGACGAGGGAGTCCTCGACACCCTGGGCTCCTGGCTCAACCGTGGCTTGGTCGAAATCGGCGGGGTCAAGCTGTCGGCACTAGACTTCGGCAGCGCGCTGCTAATCCTATTCGGTGCCTGGCTGGTGTCGCTCTCCGTGCGCCGCGGGCTGGAGCGTTTCTCGAGCAGCCGGCCGAGTTACAACCATGCCGCGTTCTACGCGATCGGCCGGTTGCTGCATTACGCGCTGCTGGTAATCGGGCTGATGATCGCGCTCTCGATGATCGGGGTGGACGTCGGCAAGGTCACGCTGCTGGCAAGCGCGATCGGCATCGGCCTGGGATTTGGCCTGCAGCAGATCATCAACAACCTGGTGTCCGGCCTGATCCTGCTGTTCGAGCAAAGCCTCAAGATCGGCGACTTCGTCGAGCTCGGTTCCGGCGCGCGCGGCGAGGTCAAGGAAATCAGCATCCGCAGCACCAGGATCACGACCAACGACAACATCGACATCATCGTCCCCAACTCCGACTTCGTCAGCGGCACGGTGACCAACTGGACGCTGCGCGAAGCTTCACGGCGCTGGCGGATTCCCTTTGGCGTGGCCTACGGCAGCGACAAGGAACTGGTCAAGAAGGCGGCGCTGGAAGCGGCAGCAGAAGTGCCGTTCACGCTCAGTGAGCCGCAGTCGCGCCGCCCGCAGGTCTGGCTGACCGAATTTGGCGACAGCAGCCTGAACTTCGAGCTGGTGGTCTGGCTCAATCCGGATGCGGTCAAGCGACCGCGGACCGTGAACGCCGCCTACAACTGGGCTATCGAGTCGGCGCTGGGACGCTACGGGCTGGAAATCCCGTTCCCGCAGCGTGATCTCAACGTGCGCCGGCTCTTCGGTCTGAACGAGGAGGAGGCGCTGGCCGCGCTCGGCCTCACCAAGGGCGTCGAGGCAGCGCGTTCGCACGCTGCTCCCGAGGTTCATATCGCCAGCGACGAACGCCGCGAACTGCAGAAGAACGACGCGATTGCCGACGCGGTGCGCGAGATCGAGGAAGATCGCGAGGAACGAGAGCGCGAACTGGAACGCGAGGCGGCAGCCCGCGCCGAGGCCGAAGACGCTAAGTCCGGACCCGATCGCAAGGAGCACTGAGCGTGAATATCGCGCTGGTGCTCACCGCGGTGGTCGTACTCGGGGTGCTGGCTCACTGGCTGGCATGGCGCCTCAAGTTGCCGGCCATCCTGTTCCTGCTGCTGATCGGCATAGTTGCCGGGCCGGTGACCGGCTGGGTCGCCCCGGACCAGCTCTACGGTCAGGCGTTGTTCCCGGTGGTCTCGCTCTCGGTGGCGGTGATTCTCTTCGAAGGCAGCCTGACGCTGCGTTGGTCGGAACTCAAGGGCATCGGGGTCGCAGTCTGGGGGCTGGTCACCGTCGGCGCGGCGATCACCTTCGCGCTTATCGCCGGCTCCGCCCACCTGCTCATGGGCATCGACTGGCCGATCGCAATGCTGATCGGCGCGATCTGCACGGTTACCGGCCCGACCGTGGTGGTACCGATGCTGCGCGCCATCCGTCCCAGGAGCGCGGTCTCGAACGCCCTGCGCTGGGAAGGGATCATCATCGATCCGATCGGCGCCATCCTGGCGGTACTGGTGGTCGGGTTCGTGCGCACCAAGGGGATCGACGACCTCTGGAATACCTTTGCCATGCTGCTCGGCGCCGGGCTGGTCTGCGGTTTCGTCGCTGCCTGGGCCCTGGCGCAGATGTTGCGCCGTCATCTGATCCCCTGGTACCTGCGCGACGTGGTGGCCCTGGCGCTGGTGCTTGCCGCCTTCGTTACGGCCAATCAGGTCGCCCATGAAGCCGGGTTGCTGGCGGTAACCGTGATGGGGATGACGCTCGCCAACACCAGGCGGCTCAATGTCGAGGACATCCTTGATTTCAAGGAGAGCCTGACGCTGCTGCTGGTGGCCGTGCTGTTCATCGTGCTCGCGGCGCGACTCGACTTCGACGAATTCCGGCGCCTCGACTGGGGGCTGTGGCTGTTCCTGATCGCGGTCATCTTCGTGATCCGGCCGATCGCGGTGTTCGTCAGCACGGTCTTCTCGCAGCTTTCGATGCGCGAGAAGTTGCTGATCAGCTGGATCTCGCCGCGCGGGATAGTGGCGGCCTCGGTGGCCTCGCTGTTCGCACTCGAACTGATCGAACTGGGCGTCCCGGGGGCGGAGTTGCTGGTGCCGGTGACCTTCTCGGTGATCATCGCGACCGTGGTGCTGCAGAGCGCTACCGCCGGGCAGGTGGCGCGGCGCCTCGATCTCGCCAATCCGGAGCCGCGCGGGGTCCTGATCGTCGGGGCCGGCCAGGCCAACCGGGCGTTCGCCAGGAAACTGCGCGACCTGGGCTTCACGGTGACCCTGGCCGATACCAACTGGGCCGATGTCCGGCGCGCCCGGATGGACGGGTTCGCCGCCTATTACGGGCGGGTGGTCTCGGAACACGCCGAAGAGAAGATCGACATGGGCAGCATCGGCTGGCTGTTCGCGATGACCGACCGGCCCGACCAGAACACCCTGGCGTGCCTGCATCTGCGGCCGGAAATCGGCGTCAACGCCATCTTCGCACTCCATGCCGACGAGGACCAGGGCCGCGACACCCACGAGATGCCCGGCAACCTGCAGGTCGCCGACTTGTTCGGCGCAGAGTTCACCCATGGGCAGTGGAGCAGGATGGTTGCCGAAGGCGCCGAGTTCCGCAGCACCAGGCTGACCGAGGAGTATGGCTACTGGGATTGGCGCAACTCGATCCCGGGAGAATTCATTGCGCTGCTCGGGATCGATCCGCGCGGCCGGCTGCATCCGTTCAGCGACCATTCCCGGCCGACGCTCAAGGAAGACTGGCTGGTGGTTTCGCTTTGGCCCCGCGCCACCGTCGAGGCCGAAGCCGCTGCGGCACCCCAGCGGCGGCGGCCAGCCAAGGCCGAAGTAGAATGAAAGGCATGCTCGATTCACGCTCCAAGGCGCTCCTGAAGGCGCTGGTCGAACGCTATGTTGCCGAGGGTCACCCGGTCGGTTCGCGCACCTTGTCGCGCCACTCGGGACTCGACCTCTCGCCGGCCACGGTGCGCAACGTGATGGCCGACCTCGAGGATCTCGGGCTCGTTGCGAGCCCGCATACTTCGGCCGGGCGGGTGCCGACGCCGCGCGGTTACCGGCTCTTCGTCGATACCCTGCTCACGGTTGAGCCGCTGCGTGTCGGGCAGACCGAGGAGATCCAGGAACAGCTCGGTGCCGAGCAGCCCCATCGGGTGCTCGCCACTGCTGCCGGGCTGCTGTCGCAGTTGTCGCATTTCGCCGGGGTGGTCAAGACGCCGCGGCGCTCGTCGCGCTTCCGGATGATCGAGTTCCTGCGCCTCTCCGAGCGCCGCATCCTGATGATCATCGTCACGCCCGATGGCGACGTCCAGAACCGGATCCTCTACGTCGAACGCGAATACCTGCCCACCGAACTGGTCGAGGCGGCCAACTACATCAACCATCATTTCGCCGGTTTGCCCTTCGAGGAAATCCGCGCCAAGCTCAAGAACGAACTGATGGGCTTGCGCGACGACATCGACCGGCTGATGCACAGGGCGCTCGATGCCAGCGACGAGGCTCTGCACGAGGAGTCCGATCCGGTAGTGATCTCGGGTGAGCGCAACCTGATGGACGTCAGCGACCTGGCCGACAGCATGGACCGGCTGCGCGGGCTCTTCGACCTGTTCGAGAAGCGCACCGCGTTGCTGCAGCTGCTCGACGTGTCCGGGCGCGCGCACGGGGTACAGATCTTCATCGGCGGGGAATCGGAACTGGTGCCGATGGATCGGCTCAGCGTCGTGGTCGCGCCCTATGAGGTCGACGGGCGGATCGTCGGCACGCTGGGGGTGATCGGACCCACCAGGATGGCCTACGAGCGAGTGATCCCGATCGTCGATATCACCGCGCGGCTGGTATCGAGCGCGCTCAGTCCGGGCCGCGGCTAACCACGAGCACAATCACCAGACCATGAACCGTTTCACGCGACCAGAGCATTTCGACCATTCGCAGCCGCCACGCACGGCAGTGCTGGCGGTTCAGCTGGGCACCCCGGCGCAGCCCGAGGCCGGCGCGGTGCGGCGCTATCTGGCCGAGTTCCTCGCCGACCCGCGGGTGGTGGAAATCCCGCGACTGCTGTGGCTGCCGATACTGCACGGCATCATCCTGCGGGTGCGGCCGGCGCGCTCGGCGCGCAAGTACTCGCTGATCTGGTCAGCCGAAGGCTCGCCGCTGGCGGTTCACACGGCGGCCCAGGCCAAGCTCTTGCGCGGTGAACTGGGTCAGCGCGGCCAGGACGTCGAGGTGGCCTATGCGATGCGCTACGGCGAACCGTCGATTCCCGCGGTGATGCGCGAGTTGCGCGAGCGCAATGTCACCCGACTGCTGGTGTTGCCGCTCTATCCCCAGTACTCGGGGGCGACCAGCGGCACGGCGTGCGACGCGGTCTTCGCGGAACTGGCGCAGTGGCGCAATGTTCCGGAACTGCGCACCGTGCGCAGTTTCCCGGCTGATCCCGGCTGGATCGAGGCCATGGCGCGCAGCATCGAGCAGTCCTGGCTCCAGGATGGCCCGCCCGAGCGGTTGGTGATGAGCTTTCATGGCATGCCGCGCCGGACCCTGCACCTGGGCGACCCCTACTACTGCGAATGCCAGTTGAGCGCGCGGCTGCTGGCCCAGCGGCTCGGATTGCGCGAAGAAGACTACGTGCTGAGCTTCCAGTCGCGCTTTGGCCGTGCCGCCTGGCTCGAACCTTACACCGCGCCGACGCTGGCGGCACTGGGCAAGCAGGGCGTGCGCCGGGTCGACGTGGTCTGTCCGGGTTTCGTCAGCGATTGTCTCGAGACGCTCGAGGAAATCGCGATCGAGGGCAAGCAGAGTTTCATCGAGGCGGGCGGCAAGGATTTCCGCTACCTGCCCTGCCTCAACCAGTCGACCGCGCTCATCGATGCGCTTGCCGGTCTGGTCGAACAGAATCTCGAGGGCTGGCCGACGCGCTGGCGCGACGACGAAGAAGCCGCCGGCGACCGGCTCGAACTGGAAGCCCGGCGCAAGCGCGCCAAGGCGCTCGGCGCGCCCGACTGACCCGCGGCTGCCCCCGGGCGCCGGCCGCGCTCACTCCACGGCGCGGCGCTGGCGGGCCGCGCCGGCAGGACGATTCCTGCATTGCCCCACTTGAAATGCCCTCCGGGTGTCCCCACATCCCAAGGATGCCGCCAGCGGCATTGGTTAACTCCTTGATTTGATTCAGAGGACCTCATGCAAGCAGACAAGCCCGCGGACCAGAAGGGGCCGGCAGCCGCCACGCCCAACGGGGCGGAACAGGAATCCGGCGACGGGGCCAGCCAGGTGCCGGTGTCCGAGGCGGATGCCGCGCGCTCGCCCGACGAGCTCAAGGAATTGCCCCAGCGCCTCGCCGAAGCCGAGGCCAAGGCCAGCGAGTACTACGAGCGCTACGTGCGCACGGTTGCCGAGATGGAAAACCTGCGCCGCCGGCTGCAGGACGACGTCGCCCGCGCCCACAAGTTCGGCATCGAGGCCTTTGCCGAGGGTCTGCTCGCGGTCCGCGACAGCCTGGAGATGGCGCTTAAGGTCGAGAAGCCCTCGGTCGAGAGCCTGGTCGAGGGTGCCCAGGTGACCCTGCGCCAGCTCGATTCGGTGTTCGAGAGAAACAAGGTTGTCGCTGTCGACCCCCAGGGCGAGAAGTTCGATCCCAACCGGCACCAGGCGATTTCCACCGTCGCGGCCGGGCAGACCAACCCCCCGGTTGCACCTGACCACGTCGCCGTGGTGCTGCAGAAGGGCTACCTGATCCACGATCGCATCCTGCGTCCGGCACTGGTAATCGTCGCCCAGGCCTAGGTGATGACCAGGCCGGCAGGAGCGCGCAAAGCTTGAAACCCGAACCTGTGGACCCCATGTGGGGGGCAGGGTTCACGAACTGAACAAACGAATAGAGGAAATACCATGGGGAAGATCATCGGCATTGACCTGGGCACGACCAATTCGTGCGTGGCGATCATGGAGGGTGGCAAGCCCAAGGTGATCGAAAACTCGGAAGGCGCGCGTACCACGCCCTCGATCGTCGCCTACATGGCCGACGGCGAGATCCTGGTCGGTGCCCCGGCGAAGCGCCAGGCGGTGACCAACGCCCAGAACACGATCTACGCGGTCAAGCGCCTGATCGGGCGCAAGTTCGCCGAGAAGGCGGTGCAAAAGGACATCAAGCTGATGCCCTACAAGATCATCCAGGCCGACAACAGCGACGCCTGGATCGAGGTCCGCGAGAAGAAACTCGCGCCGCCCCAGATCTCGGCCGAGACCCTGCGCAAGATGAAGAAGACCGCCGAGGATTACCTGGGCGAGGAAGTCACCGAAGCGGTGATCACGGTGCCGGCCTACTTCAACGATAGCCAGCGCCAGGCCACCAAGGACGCCGGCAAGATCGCCGGGCTCGAGGTCAAGCGCATCATCAACGAGCCGACGGCGGCGGCGCTGGCGTTCGGTCTCGACAAGGAATCCAGCAAGGATCGCAAGATCGTGGTCTATGACCTCGGCGGCGGCACCTTCGACGTCTCGATCATCGAGATCGCCAACGTCGACGGCGAGAAGCAGTTCGAGGTGCTCTCGACCAACGGCGATACCTTCCTCGGCGGCGAGGACTTCGACCAGCGGATCATCGACTACGTGATCGGCGAGTTCAAGAAGGAGCAGGGCGTCGACCTCTCCAAGGACGTGCTCGCGCTCCAGCGCCTGAAGGACGTCGCGGAGAAGGCCAAGATCGAGCTCTCATCGAGCCAGCAGACCGAGATCAACCTGCCTTACATCACCGCCGACGCCAGCGGTCCCAAGCATCTGGCAATGCGCATCACCCGCGCCAAGTTCGAGTCGCTGGTCGATGAGCTGGTCCAGCAGACGGTCGAGCCGTGCCGGATCGCGCTCAAGGATGCCGGCATCAAGACCTCCGATATCGACGACGTGATCCTGGTCGGCGGGATGACCCGCATGCCCAAGGTCCAGGACACCGTCAAGGCGTTCTTCGGCAAGGAACCGCGCAAGGACGTCAACGCCGACGAGGCTGTCGCCGTGGGCGCCGCGGTACAGGCTTCGGTGCTGGCCGGGGACCGCAAGGACGTGTTGCTGCTCGACGTCACGCCGCTGACGCTCGGCATCGAGACGCTCGGCGGGGTGATGACCGCGATGATCAAGCGCAACACCACGATCCCGACCAAGCACACCCAGGTGTTCTCGACCGCCGACGACAATCAGCCGGCGGTGACCATCAAGGTGTACCAGGGCGAGCGTGAGGTCGCGGCCGGCAACAAGGCGCTCGGCGAGTTCAACCTCGAGGGCATTCCGCCGGCAGCGCGCGGCACGCCGCAGATCGAGGTCACGTTCGATATCGACGCCAACGGCATCCTGCACGTCCATGCCCGTGACAAGGCGACCGGCAAGGAAAACAAGATCACCATCAAGGCGAACTCCGGACTGTCGGACGAAGAAGTCGACAACATGGTCAAGGACGCCGAGATCAACGCCGCCGAGGACAAGAAGCGGGTCGAACTGGCGCACGCCCGCAATCAGGCCGATGCGCTGGTGCACACCGTGAAGAAATCGCTGGCCGAGCACGGCGACAAGGTTGACGCCGACGAGCGCGCGAAGATCGAGGAAGCGCTCAAGGCCGCGGAGGAATCACTCAAGGGCGACGACCAGGCCGACATCGAGGCCAAGGCGACCGCGCTCGGCGAGGCATCGCAGAAGCTCGGCGAGAAGGTCTATGCCGAGGCCCAGGCCAAGGCCGCAGCCGGCGATGCGGCCGCTGACGCGGCCGAGGCGGCCGGCGCCCAGGAAGCACGCCGTCCGCAGGAAGACGACGTGGTTGATGCCGAGTTCAAGGAAGTCAAGCGCGGCGAGTAAGACCGGCAGCGCTGCGGGTTGATTGCCGGGGAGCCGCTGGGCAAGCGGCTCCCCGGCTGACGGAGCAAGGACTGAAAGGGCGGGCAGATGGCCAAGCGTGACTTGTACGAGGTTCTCGGGGTTGCAAAGAATGCCAGCGAAGACGAGCTGAAGAAGTCCTATCGCCGCCTGGCGATGAAATACCACCCCGACCGCAACCCCGACAGCAAGACCGCCGAGGAGCAGTTCAAGGAGGTCAAGGCCGCCTACGAGATCCTCAGCGACTCCGCCAAGCGCGAGGCCTACGATCGCTTCGGCCACGCCGGCGTCGACCCGAGCGCCGGGCCTGGTCCGGGGGGCGGGGGATTTGGCGGGTTCGGTGACGCCTTCGGCGACATATTCGGCGACATTTTCGGCGGCGGCCGCGGCGGCGGCGGCGGGCGTTCCAACGTCTATCGCGGCGCCGATCTGCGCTATGCGATGGAGATCTCGCTCGAGCAGGCGGCCCAGGGCTACGACACCGAAATCAGGGTGCCGTCCTGGGACAGCTGCAGCGCCTGCCACGGCAGCGGCGCCAAGCCCGGCACCAAGCCCAAGGTTTGCGGTACCTGCGGCGGACAGGGCAATGTCCGCGTCCAGCAGGGCTTCTTCTCGATTCAGCAGACTTGTCCCACCTGCCACGGCACCGGCAAGGTGATCGCAGAACCATGCGTAAGCTGCGACGGGGTCGGACGCACCAAGCGCACCAAGACGCTGGAAGTGAAGATTCCCGCCGGGATCGACAGCGGGATGCGGATCCGCTCGGCCGGCAACGGCGAGCCTGGGGTCAACGGCGGGCCCGCGGGCGATCTCTACATCGAGATCCGGATTCGCGAGCACTCGGTATTCACCCGCGATGGCGATGACCTGCACTGCGAGGTGCCGATCTCGATCACCGCGGCGGCACTGGGCGGAGAGGTCCAGGTGCCGACGCTCGCCGGGCGCGCCGAAATCGACCTGCCCGAGGGGACCCAGTCCGGCAAGACTTTCCGCCTGCGTGGCAAGGGGATCAAGGGGCTGCGTTCGAGTTATCCCGGCGATCTCTACGCCCACGTCGTGATCGAAACTCCGGTGCGCCTCACCGACCAGCAGAAGAAGCTCCTGCGCGAGCTCGACGCCTCGCTCACCGATCCGCGTCACAGCCCGCAGACCAAGAGCTGGACCGACCGGGTCAAGGACTTCTTCCAGTAGCCCGGGTGCGCTGGCGGCTGACCCGCCGGCAGCGTCTCCGCACCCTCAGGGCCGAGGGTAGAATGGGCCGGTGAGCCGGGATCATTCCGGCTAGTCGGGGAGTGTCGAAGATGCCCATCAACGCCTCGGTGCCGCGCACCGATCTTGGTACCCACGTGGTCTTCAACCAGGGCGAGGCGCTGGTCGATGTCAACCTGTTCGACGGCGACTGGATTCTCTCGGCGCTGGTCGAGGCGGCCGGTGGCGCCGGCCACGTCGAGCGCCTGTCGCACTTCGGCGCGCGGACCGGGAGCGAGGAAGTCCAGTACTGGGGTGAACTCGCCAACCGCAACCCGCCGCAATTGCGCGCCTTCGACCGCTTTGGTCGCCGCGTCGACGAAGTCGAATTCCATCCCGCCTACCACGCGCTGATGGCGCTCGGGCTCGAGGCCGGGACCAGTTCGATCGCCTGGACCGCGCCGCGCGCCGGCCACGTCGCCCACACCGCCTTGCTCTACCTGCTGACGCAGGCCGAGGCCGGCGTCGGCTGCCCGATGTCGATGACCTACGCCGCCGTGCCGGCGCTGCGCAAACAGCCAGAAATCGCGGAGAGCTGGGAGCCGCGCATCGCGGCCGCGCGCTACGACGCACGCTGCCTGCCGGCGCACCAGAAGGGCGGCGTCACGCTGGGCATGGCGATGACCGAGAAACAGGGCGGTTCCGACGTGCGTGCCAACTCCACCGTGGCGGTCGCCCAGGCCGACGGCAGCTACGCGCTCACCGGACACAAGTGGTTCGTCTCGGGGGCGATGGCCGACGGCTTCCTGGCGTTGGCCAAGATCAACGGCGAAGACACCGGGCTGAGCTGTTTCTTTGTGCCGCGCTGGCGCCTCGACGGCAGCCGCAACGCGCTCGAACTGCAGCGGCTCAAGGACAAGATGGGCGATCGCTCCAACGCCACCTGCGAGATGGAATTGCGCGAGGCCGCGGCGAGCCTTGTCGGCCCCGAAGGCCGCGGCGTCGCGACCATTCTCGAGATGGTCCAGCACACGCGGCTCGATTGCGTGACCGGCGCGGCGGCGACGATGCGCTGGGCGCTCTCCAACGCGATCTGGAACGCGCAGCGGCGCAGCGCTTTCGGACGTCGCCTGATCGATCAGCCGATGATGCGCCAGGTGCTGGCGGATCTGGTGCTCGAGAGTTCCGCGGCTACGGCGCTGGCTATGCGCATCGCGCTCGCCTTCGATCGCGCGGCGGACGACCCGGCCCAGGGATTGCTGGCGCGCCTGATGACGCCGATTGCCAAGTACTGGGTCTGCCGGCGCGCCACGCCCGTGGTTGCCGAAGCCATGGAGTGTCTCGGGGGCAGCGGCTACGTCGAGGAATCGCCGCTCCCGCGGGCGTTTCGCCAGGCCCCGCTCAATGGCATCTGGGAGGGGTCGGGCAACGTGATCGTGCTCGATACCCTGCGGGTGATGCAGCGCGAACCCGAGGCGGTCGAGGCGATGGCGCAGTTCCTGCTCGCCTGGCTGCCTGGCCAGGCGGAGCGCATCGACGCCGTGCTGATCGCATTTCGCGCCGGCGAGCCGACCCGCGCGCGGCAGTGCGTCGAGCAACTGGCAGTTCTGCTGGCCGGGGCGAGCCTGGTCGAACTGGGCCTGGAGGCGCTGGGCTCTGCCTACGTCAACAATCGGCTGGCGCCGGTGGCTGCCACCAGCTTTGGTGCCGCGGTGCTCGACAGCACCCTGACCGACGAACTGATCGAGTGGGGAGCATTGGAGAGCGGGAAATGAAACTGACCTTTGGTGGTGCTGCCGGAACAGTCACCGGGTCGCGTTACATCATCCAGAGCGGCAGGCGCCGGATCCTGGTCGATTGCGGATTGTTCCAGGGCTACAAACAGTTGCGCTTGCGCAACCGCGCCCCGTTCCCGGTAACGCCCAGAAGCATCAACAAGGTTCTGCTTACCCACGCCCACCTCGACCACAGCGGTTACCTGCCGGCACTGGTGCGCGACGGGTTCCGTGGCGAGATCATGTGCACCGAGGCCACCCGCGATCTGTGCGAACTGCTGCTGCGCGACAGTGGCTACCTGCAGGAAGAAGAGGCGCGCTACGCCAACCTGCGGGGCTTCTCCAAGCATTCCCCGGCGGAGCCGCTCTACACCGTGGCCGATGCCGAACGCTCGCTGACCCACTTCCGGGTGGTGCCATTCAAGACCGAATTCGACCTCGGCGACGGCCTGCACGCCTCCTTCCTGCCGGCGGGCCACATCATTGGTGCAGCGCTGATCCGGGTCAGCCGTGACGGGCGTTCGATGGTGTTCTCGGGCGATCTCGGCCGCACCAATTCGGCTCTGCTCAAGGCCCCGACCAAGTTGCAAGAAGTCGATACGCTCATTCTCGAATCGACCTACGGCAATCGCGTCCACGAGGAAGCTGATCCGTTCGCGCTGCTGGCCAAGATCATCTGCGATACCGCCGCCCAGGGCGGCTCGGTGCTGATTCCATCATTTGCGGTCGGTCGCTCGCAGGACGTGATGCTGGGCCTGTCGCGGCTCAAGCGTGACGGCGCGATCCCCAATCTCCCGGTCTATCTCGACAGCCCAATGGCGATCGACGCCAGCGAACTGTACCGCCGCCATCGCGACCAGCATCGCATCACCGTCGCGGAGTGCCGGGCGATGTTCGGCGTCGCGAAAATGTGCAATACGGCTGAGCAGTCCAAGGCGATCGCCAACAGCGCCGTGCCGTCGATCATCATCGCCGCCAGCGGCATGGCCACTGGTGGTCGGGTCCTGCATCACCTCAAGCGCCTGCTCCCGGACTCGCGCAACCACATCGTGTTTGTCGGCTTCCAGGCGGGCGGAACGCGCGGCGCCCACATGGTAGAAGGGGCGACCGAGGTCAAGATCCACGGCGAATGGCATACCGTGCGCGCAGCGGTGTCGCAACTCCACGGTCTCTCCGCCCACGCCGATGCCGACCAGATCATGCAGTGGCTGGGAAGCCTGCGGCGCGCACCGCGGCAGGTCTACCTGACCCACGGCGAGCCGGCGGCCAGCGACGCCTTGCGCCTGCGCATCAAGAGTCATTTCGGCTGGCCGGTGCACGTGCCGGAACACCTGGAGAGTGCCGAGGTCCCGCTTTGAGCAGGGCGGCCAGAACCGCCCAGGGCAAGGGGCGGAGGGTCGAAGCTCGGGATCGCGAGCGCCTCGCCGTGCTGCTCGCTGACGCGCCACGCCGCGCCGATCTGTTGATCGAGCTGCTGCACCTGATCCAGGATGCCGAAGGCCACCTGGCCGTGGGTCTGCTGGCCGCCCTGGCCGAGGAACTGCGGCTCTCGCAGGCCGAGGTTTTCGAGGTCGCCACTTTCTACCATCACTTCGACGTTGTGCGTGAGGGCGACGCGGCGCCGCCGGCGCTGACCGTGCGGGTCTGCGAGTCGGTAGCCTGCGGCCTCGCCGGCTCGGCACAGCTGGCCGAGCGCCTGCGCAACACGCTCGGCACTGCCGTGCGGGTTCAGCCGGTGCCATGCGTGGGCCGGTGCGCCCAGGCGCCGGTGGCGGTGGTTCACCAGCATCCGGTGGCGCCCGCCACCGCCGAGCTGGTCCGGGACCAGGTTGCCGCCGGCGTGCGTGACTGCCCGTCGCCAGCGATTGCTACGGGTCCAGGTGCCGCGGGCGAGGATTTCGCGCTCATGCGCAGCTTGCTGTCAGGTACCCCGCCGCGGGGACTGGACAGCGGAGGCGGGCCGCAGGCCACGCCCGGCGAGCTGCGCGCCGCGGTCTGCGACGCGCTCGATGCGAGCGGCTTGCGTGGCATGGGCGGGGCCGGTTTCCCGACCGGGCGCAAATGGCGCATCGTCGCCGGGCAGCCCGGACCGCGGCTGCTGGTGGTCAACGCCGACGAAGGCGAACCCGGCACCTTCAAGGACCGCCATCATCTCGAGCACGGCGCCCGGCGGTTTCTCGAAGGGATGCTGATTGCCGCCTGGGCGATCGAAGCCGAGAGCTGCACGATCTACCTGCGTGACGAATACGCCGGGGTGCGCGCGCTGCTGGCGGCCGAGATCTCAGCCCTGCAGGCCAGGGCACCGCAGTCGGACGACTGGCGGCTGCCCGCGATCGAGCTGCGTCGGGGCGCCGGCGCCTATATCTGCGGTGAAGAGAGCGCGATGCTCGAGTCGATCGAGGGCAAGCGCGGCATGCCGCGCCTGCGCCCGCCCTACGTCGCCGAACGCGGCCTGTTCGAGAGGCCGACACTGGTCCACAACGTCGAGACGCTGTGGTGGGTACCGGAGATCCTGGCGGCGGGCGCGGCGGCGTTTGCCGGTCAGGGGCGGCGCGGGCACAAGGGCCCGCGCAGTTTCTCGGTGTCGGGGCGGGTGGTCGACCCCGGGGTCAAGGTCGCTCCGGCGGGGATCACGCTGCGCGAACTGGTCGATGAGTACTGTGGCGGAATGCTGCCCGGACATGAACTTCACGCCTACCTGCCGGGCGGGGCTTCCGGAGGAATCCTGCCGGCGGCGCTCGCCGACCTGCCGCTCGATTTCGGCACGCTCGAAGCGCACGGCTGTTTCATCGGTTCGGCGGCGATCGTGGTGTTGTCGCAGCACGATCGGGTCCGTGACGTCGCGCAAGGACTGATGGAGTTCTTCCGCAAGGAATCCTGTGGCCAGTGCACGCCGTGCCGGGTCGGCACCCAGCGCGCTGCCGAGCTGATGCGCGCCGGCGAATGGGACGTGCCATTGCTGCTCGACCTGTCGCAGGTGATGCGCGATGCGTCGATCTGCGGCCTTGGGCAGGCGGCGCCCAATCCCCTGGTCAGCGCCCTGCGCCACTTCCCGGCGGAATTCAGCGCGCGCGAACGCCGCGCGTTCGAGGACGCCAGATGAACCCGACAGTCGAGTTCGAACTCGACGGGCGGCGGATTGCGGCCCAGCCCGGCGAAACCATCCTTCAGGCGGCGCGGCGCGCCGGCGCCGAGATACCGAGCCTCTGTTATCAGGACGGTTTGCGCCCCGACGGCAATTGCCGCGCCTGCGTGGTCGAGGTTGCTGGCGAACGGGTGCTGGCGGCATCGTGCTGCCGCGCGCCGACGCCGGACATGAAGGTGAGCGCGCAGAGTCCGCGGGCGCGCGCGGCACAACGCATGGTGGTCGAGATGCTGGCGGCAGAGGCTGGCTTGGAGAGCCCTGCCGACGGCGTCTCGGTGCCAGATGACGGTTCGGGCGGATCACCGGCGGTGCTTGACGCCGATTGCCGTTCCGGCTCGGAACTGGCCGGCCTGGCAACGGCAATGGGTATCGCCACGCCGCGCTTTGCCCGCCGCCCGCCGGCGGAGCCCGACGACAGCCATCCGGCGATCGCAGTCCGGCTCGACGCCTGCATCCAGTGCACCCGCTGCCTGCGCGCCTGTCGTGAGGAGCAGGGCAACGACGTGATCGGCTTTGCCGGGCGCGGCGAGCACGCCCGGATCGTCTTCGACTGCGACGACGAACTCGGCGCGTCAAGTTGCGTGGCCTGCGGCGAGTGCGTCCAGGCGTGCCCGACCGGCGCGCTGATGCCGCGCCTGCTCGGTGCTGCCGCGATTGCCGGCGCCGCCACTGCGCTTCCGGGCGCCGCGGTGCCGATCCCGGCTCCGGCGCCGGCGCCGATCGCGCCGCGTGCGGTTGAGCGCAAGGTCGATTCGCTGTGCCCGTATTGCGGCGTCGGCTGCCAGATGACCTACCACGTCAGCGGCAACCGCATCGTCCACGTCGCCGGCCGGGACGGCCCGGCCAATCTGTCGCGCTTGTGCGTCAAGGGGCGTTTTGGATTCGACTACGCGATGAGCCCGCAACGGCTGACCGTGCCGCTGGTGCGCCGCGCCGGCGCGAAGAAGAACCCGAATTTCGCTCGGGTGCCGGAGAACTGGCGCGATGATTTCCGCGAGGCGAGCTGGGAAGAGGCGCTGGCTCTGGCGGGCGGCACCCTGGCCCGGATCCGCGACAGTGCGGGCGCCAGGGCACTCGCCGGTTTCGGTTCGGCCAAGGGCAGCAACGAGGAAGCGTACCTGTTCCAGAAGCTTGTCCGGGTTGGCTTTGGCAGCAACAACGTCGACCACTGCACCAGGCTGTGCCACGCCTCGTCGGTGGCGGCGCTGATGGAAGGGCTCGGCTCCGGCGCGGTTTCCAACCCGGTGCGCGATGTGCTCGCGGCCGATGTGGTGATGGTGATCGGGGCCAACCCGAGTGGCAATCATCCGGTCGCGGCCAGCTGGATTCGCAACGCGGTGCGCCGCGGCACCAAGCTCATCGTGGCCAATCCGCGCCGCGGCGCGCTCGCACGCTACGCGACCCATAATCTGCAGTTCCGGCCGGACACCGACGTCGCGCTGCTCAACGCGATGCTGCACACCATCATCGCCGAGGACCTGGTCGACCATGACTTTGTCGCGCGGCGCACGAGCGGCTACGAGGAACTGCGGGCCAATGTCGCGGCCTTCTCGCCCGAGGCAATGGCGCCCGTCTGCGGGATCGATGCCGAGACCATCCGCACCGTGGCCCGCTGCTATGCCGGCAGCCGGGCATCGATGGTGCTATGGGGCATGGGCGTTTCGCAGCACATCCACGGCACCGACAACGTCCGCTGCCTGATCGCCTTGGCGCTGATCACCGGGCAGATCGGCCGCCCTGGTACCGGACTGCACCCGCTGCGTGGCCAGAACAACGTCCAGGGCGCGTCCGATGCCGGGCTGATCCCGATGGTCTATCCCGGCTACCAGAGCGTCAGTGACCCGGCGGTAGCGGCGCGCTTCGAATCGTTCTGGGGGACGACGCTCGATCGCGAACCCGGGCTGACGGTCGTCGAGATCATCAATGCCGCGCGCGCCGGCACGGTGCGCGGGATGTACGTGATGGGCGAGAACCCGGCGATGTCGGACCCCGACCTGGCCCACGCCCGCGAGGGGCTTGCCGCCCTCGAGATGCTGGTGGTCCAGGACATCTTCCCGACCGAAACCGCGTATCTCGCCGACGTGATCCTGCCGGCGTCGGCGCTCGCCGAGAAGGGCGGGTCCTTCACCAACACCGACCGGATGGTGCAGATGGCGCGCCCGGTGCTCGCGCTCCCCGGCCAGGCGCGGCAGGATCTCGCAATCATCACCGCAATGGCCCGCGAGCTCGGGCTCGACTGGCCCGATCGCGAACCGCGCGAAGTGTTCGCCGAGATGGCCGCCTGCACTGACGCGATCTCCGGCATCCGCTGGGAGCGCCTCGAGCGCGAGGGATCGGTCACCTACCCGTGCCTCAACGAGGGCGATCCGGGAGAACCGGTGGTCTTCCGGGAGAGCTTCCCGACCCCCGACGGCAAGGCGCGGCTGGTGCCGGCACAGCTGATCACGGCCGCCGAGTTGCCCGACGAGCGCTACCCGATGGTGCTGGTCACCGGTCGCCAACTGGAGCATTGGCACACAGGCGCGATGACGCGCCGCTCGCAGGCGCTCGACGCCCTGGAACCGGTGGCGACCGCGTCACTGAATCCGGCCGATCTGGAGCGGCTCGGTATCGCCCCCGGCACGCAGATCTCGGTGCGCTCGCGCCGGGGCGAAATCAGGCTCGCGGCGCGCGTCGATGACGGCGTCTTCCCGGGCAGCGTGTTCATCGCATTCGCCTATGCCGAGGCCGCCGCCAACCGGTTGACCAACCCGGCGCTCGACCCTTTCGGGAAGATCCCGGAATTCAAGTTCTGCGCCGTGGCGGTGGCGCCGGCGCCGGTTTAGGAAGAGGGCGCCGGAGGGCGAACGGGAACGCTATCCGGCGAGCCGCAACTGGGCCTCGAAGCCAGCTGCGGCCAGCGCGGCCATGGTGGCTTCGAGATGGTCCTTGCCGCGGGTGCTGATCACCATGTCGATGCGCACATAGCGCACCGGCAGGTCGGCGAAGGCGCGCTGGTGGGTCACTTCCTCGACGTTGGCGCCCTGTTCGGCGATGATTGCCGCGATCCGCGCCAGCGATCCCGGCTTGTCGGAGGCGCTGATCGAGAGCCGCGCCAGGCGCCGGTTGCGCACCAGGTTGCGTTCGATGATGTCGGCGAGCGTCAGCGAGTCGATGTTGCCGCCGCACAGCACCAGCCCGACCCGCTTGCCGGCAAAACGCTCGGGGTAGGCGAGCACCGCCGCCAGCCCGGCTGCGCCGGCGCCTTCGACCAGGGTCTTCTCGATCTCGAGCACCAGCACGATCGCGCGCTCGATGTCTGCTTCCGAGACCAGCAGGATGTCATCGACCAGCTCGTCGATCACCGGCATCGTCAGCGCGCCGGGATGCTCGACTGCGATGCCCTCGGCGATCGTCGGGCCGCCGCTGGCGCGCGACTTTGCGGTCGCGGCCGCTGCCACCTCAGGAGGCGTGACTGCGTGTGCCGCTGTGCTCTGGCCATGGTGGGCCTGCCAGAGTTCGTAGGCGCCGCGGAACAGTTCCGCCTGCACGCCGATGATCTCGATGCCCGGCTTGATGTGGCGCGCCGCGGTGGCGATCCCGGCGATCAGTCCGCCGCCGCCGATCGACACCACCAGCGTGTCGAGTTCGGGAACGACCTCGAGCATCTCGATTCCGATCGTCCCCTGGCCGGCGATGATGTCGCGGTCGTCATAGGGATGGACGATGGTCAGCCCGCGCTCGGCGGCGATGCGCGCCATTTCCTCGCGGGCGGCGGCGAAAGTCTCGCCGCTGAGCACCACCTCGGCGCCCAGGCGCTGGGTGTTCTCGATCTTCACGAAGGGCGTGAAGCGCGGCATCACGATCACCGCCGGGATGCCGAGCCTGCTCGCGTGGTAGGCCAGTCCCTGGGCGTGGTTGCCGGCGGACACCGCGATCACGCCGGCGCGGCGCTCGGCGTCGTCGAGCTGGGCGAGCCGGTTGGCGGCGCCGCGCTCCTTGAATGACGCCGTGAACTGGCGATTCTCGAACTTGAGGAAGAGCCGGCAGCCGGCGATCTCGCCCAGGGTCACCGATTCCCGGGTCGGGGTCTCGTTGACGTGGCCGCGAATGCGTTCGCGGGCCGCGACGATGTCGTCGAACTCGGGGGCGGAGATCCTGGCTTGTTCGCTCATCGGATGGTGCTCGGGGTCGTCGGATCCCGAGCATACCCGAGGATACTAGGCCACTACTTGTCGCGCACGACGTTCCAGTAGATGCGCCGGCGCGTCGGCGGGATCGGCACCTTGGGCTTTTCGGCCTCGAAGGCCGAACCGCGGGCACCGCCGCCGATCAGGAACAGGTGATAGCGGCCGTCGATTTCGACCGTGCCCGAGACCGGGGATGGCGGCAGGCCGCCGCCGGCCAGCACGATCGAGA
>JAHEMI010000147.1 GCA_024643785.1 Burkholderiaceae bacterium | reverse complement strand
GATCCGGTCGCGTTGGGTATACGCCACGGCCGCGACGACGACGAGAACTATCAGCCATTTCTTCTTGGTCATGAAGGGATCTTTCCTGGTGCGAGGGCACTAAGCACGAATTCGAGATGGGCGTTGAGGAAGCGCTCTGGTTCGATGGCCAGTTCGGGCGCGCAGCACGGCCCGATCGAATGGCTCCAGATCGCCTTGAGCGCGATCGGCGACATCCACAGGTTGACTGCGACCTCGACGTCGACCGGGCGAAACTCGCCGCTGGCGATGCCGCGCTCGAGGATCGATGCCAGCACCCGGGAAGCCGGCGTGATGACCTCCTCCTGGAAGAAGCGGGCCATGTCGGGGAAGTTCCGGGCTTCGGCGACGATCATCTTGGCGATTCCCGAGAGCCTGGTCGCGCCGACCTTCGACCACCAACCGAAGAAGAAACGGTGCAACAGCTCGTCGCTCGGCGCCCGCGAACGGGCTATGCCTTCCCCGAAACTATGGATCAGCGGCACGATGGTCTCGCTGACCAGCGCCTTGAACAGTTCTTCCTTGCCGGCGAAGTAGAGGTAGAGCGTGCCCTTGCTGACGCCGGCGCGCGCGGCGATGTCCTCGAGCCGGGTGGCGTCGTAGCCGCGGGCGACGAACAACTCGAGCGCGGCGTCGATCAGCTCGGCGTGGCGGCTCTCCTTGCGGCGCTCCCAGCGGGGCTGGCGCTGGCGAACCGATTGCTGGTGGGTGGGGGTTGGCATCAAGTAAATGACTCGCTGGTCATTAATGCTATTCCCTGCCGTTACCGCGGTCAAGCGCGCTCGGGCCCAAGGGTGGGACAATATAAAGTTGTGATGAATAAGCTGACGAAGGAAATCCGAGACCGATGAGCGCAGAAGCGAAATTTTCCGCCGCCACCGCGGCCGTTGACCAGGCTGCGGTGGCGCCGCTGCCGAACTCCCGCCGCATCTACGTCGAGGGTTCGCGCCCCGACCTGCGCGTGCCGATGCGCGAGATCGAGCTCGCGGACACGCCCAGCGCGATGGCCGGTCCCGGTGGCGTCGAACGCAATCCGCCGATCACCGTCTATGACACCAGCGGTCCCTATGGCGATCCCGCTGCCCGGATCGACATCCGCCGCGGCCTGGCGCCGGTGCGCGCCGCCTGGATCGAAGAGCGCGGTGACACCGAGGTCCTTGCCGGACCGAGTTCCGCCTTCGGGCGCGAGCGGCTCGCCGATCCCGAACTGACCGCGCTGCGCTTTGACTTGCGCCGCACCCCGCGCCGCGCCCGGGTCGGCGCCAACGTCAGCCAGATGCACTACGCGCGCCAGGGCATCGTCACGCCGGAGATGGAATTCATCGCCATCCGCGAGAACCTGCGCCGCCGCGAGTACCTCGCAGCCCTGGTGGCGAGCGGACCCAACGGTGCCCGGATGGCCAAGATGATGGGCCGGCAGCACCCCGGCCAGTCATTTGGCGCCAGCATCCCGGCCGAGATCACCGCCGAATTCGTGCGCGACGAGGTGGCGCGCGGCCGCGCGATCATCCCGTCGAACATCAACCATCCGGAATGCGAGCCGATGATCATCGGCCGCAACTTCCTGGTCAAGGTCAATGCCAATATCGGCAATTCGGCGCTCGGCTCTTCAATCGGCGAGGAAGTCGAGAAGATGACCTGGGCGATTCGCTGGGGCGGCGACACCGTGATGGACCTCTCCACCGGCAAGCACATCCACGAGACCCGCGAATGGATCGTGCGCAATTCGCCGGTGCCGATCGGCACGGTGCCGATCTACCAGGCGCTCGAGAAGGTCAACGGCAAGGCCGAGGACCTGACCTGGGAGATCTTCCGCGATACGCTGATCGAGCAGGCCGAGCAGGGGGTCGACTACTTCACGATCCATGCCGGCGTGCGGCTGGCCTACGTCCCGCTGACCGCCGAGCGCATGACCGGGATCGTCTCGCGGGGCGGTTCGATCATGGCCAAGTGGTGCCTCGCGCACCACCGCGAGAGTTTCCTCTACGAGCGCTTCGAGGAAATCTGCGAAATCATGAAGGCCTACGATGTCTCCTTCTCGCTGGGCGACGGACTGCGCCCGGGATCGATCTACGACGCCAACGACGAGGCCCAACTCTCCGAGCTGCGCACCCTGGGCGAACTGACCAAGATCGCCTGGAAGCACGACGTACAGGTGATGATCGAGGGGCCGGGCCACGTGCCGATGCAACTGATCCGCGAGAACATGGACCTCGAGTTGCGCGATTGCGACGAGGCGCCGTTCTACACCCTCGGGCCGCTGACCACCGACATCGCGCCGGGCTACGACCACATCACCAGCGCGATCGGAGCCGCCCAGATCGGCTGGTACGGCACCGCGATGCTGTGCTACGTGACCCCCAAGGAACACCTCGGGCTGCCCAACAAGAAGGACGTCAAGGACGGCATCATCACCTACAAGATCGCCGCCCACGCCGCCGACCTGGCCAAGGGTTTCCCGGGCGCGCAGATCCGCGACAACGCGGTCTCCAAGGCGCGCTTCGAGTTCCGCTGGGACGACCAGTTCAACCTCGGGCTGGATCCCGACACCGCCAAGGACTTCCACGACGAGACCTTGCCCAAGGACTCGATGAAGGTGGCGCACTTCTGTTCGATGTGCGGCCCCCACTTCTGCTCGATGCGCATCACCCAGGATGTCCGCGACTACGCCCGCGCGCAGGGCGTCTCGGACAAGGATGCGCTCAAGCTCGGGATGGAGGAGAAGGCGGTCGAGTTCGTCAAGTCCGGCGGGGAGATCTATACCCCAGGCTGAGCGCAGTGCGACAATGAACAGTCGCTTTCGTTTCTGGAGGGTTGCCCGTGAACCTTGAAAAGATCGTCTTCGGCTTTTTCATCATCTTCGCGTGCACGCTCAATTTCGGGTTCGTGATCGGTGACATCGACCGGCCCGAGCTGCATCACCGTTTCGAGTTGCTGGCAGCGCTGGTGGTGACGCTGATCGCCACCGTGCTCAAGTTTGGTGATCGCACCCACATCGGTGCGACCCACCTCGCCACCAGCCTGGTCGCCACTTTCCAGTTGCTGTGGGCGACCGGCTACTGGGTCTGGCTGGTCAATATCTCGGGCCAGGACATGACCGGGTCAACGATGAGCACCATCGTGTCGCTGTCGGCCGGTGCATTGCTCGCCAACATCATCTCGGTGGTGCTGCTGATCGGCGAGACGCTGCGCCAGAATCGCTAGCGCCGGCCCGCCGCGCCGATCCCGCGAGCCGCGTGCCACGCCATGGGTGATGCCCTTTTCCTGATCTTCAGACGCCTGCGCGCGCCGCTGATCACGCTCATCCTGGTCTACGCGATCGCGATCGCGGGACTGGCGCTCATTCCCGGAGTCGACCCGCAGGGACGGCCGTGGACGATGAGCATCTTCCACGCTTTCTACGTGATCAGCTACACCGCGACCACGATCGGTTTCGGCGAGATTCCCTATCCATTTTCAGACGCGCAACGGCTCTGGGTAATCTTCTCGATCTACCTTTCGGTGGTCGGCTGGGCGTACACCATCGGTTCGGTGTTCGCGCTCACCCAGGACGCGACCTTTCGCGAGACGCTCTACCGCGGCTGGGTGAGGCTGCGCGTGCACCGGCTGGCCGAACCCTTCTACATCGTCTGCGGCTATGGCCAGAGCGGGCGCGCGATGTGCCTGGCGCTCGACGCGATGGGCATCCGCGTGGTGGTGATCGAACTGCGCCCCGAACGCGCCGCCGGGATCGCGATCGAAGACTACCGCAAGCCGCCACTGGTGATTCGCGCCGATGCTCGCGTTCCCGAAGTCCTGATCGACGCCGGGCTGCAGGCGCCGGAGTGCTGCGGGGTGCTGGCGCTCGCCGCCGGCGACGGACTCAACCAGTCGATCGCGATCAGCACCGCGATGTTGCGCCCGGGACTGCGGGTGGTCGCGCGCGTGGTTTCGCGGGTGGCCCGCGAAAATCTCGAGTCGTTCTCGCGCGTGGTCGTCATCAATCCATTCGAGACCTTTGCGACCAACGTCGGGCTCGCCCTCACCGCACCGTCCATGCTGCGTCTCGAGGAGTGGCTCACGGGCGCGCCGGGCAGCGAGTCGCCCGATTTCATCAGACTGCCCCAAGGCCATTGGATAGTCTGCGGATATGGCCGTTTCGGCCACGCCCTGGGACGCGAATTCGACGCTGCCAAGATCTCCTGGCAGGCGGTCAGGCGCAGCGCGGCCGAGCCTGGCGAGCGCGAGGACGGGGCGGCGTTAGCGGCCGCCTTCGAGGATGACGAACGGGTGGTTACCGGCGACGATGACGACTTCGCGCTCGACGAAGCGGGCATCGACCGCGCGGTCGGATTTGTCGCCGGCACCGACAACGATGCGGTCAACCTCGCACTCGCCAATCGGGCCCGCCGGCGCAAGCCGGGACTGTTTGTGCTGATCC
>JAHEMI010000146.1 GCA_024643785.1 Burkholderiaceae bacterium | reverse complement strand
GAGGCCAGCGCCTGCATCTCGCCCAGCCCCTTGTGAACCTGCTCGAGCCGCTCCGAGACCAGCTGGAACGACTGGCCGAGGCGCTGCTCGAGTGTGGCGTGGAGCTTCTCGTCGACGGTGCGACGCATCTCCTCGAGCTTTACGGTGTTGTCGGCCTGCAGTTCGCGCAACCTGGTCTCGAGGGTCTCGCGAACCTCCTGCATCCGGCGATCGTTGCGTTGCCCGAGCTCGGCCAGCGCCGTCTGCACGCTGGTCGAGAAATCCTTGAGGCTCTTCGCGCCCTCCTCGCGGTTGCGCTGGGCGTCGAGCGTGGCGGCTTCGCGCCCGGCGTTGAGGCGCTGCTCGTTGGATTCAGTGAGCGTCACCAGCTGGCGCGCAAAAGCATCGATCTGCGCGTTCTGCACCTGGGCGATCGAGGCCGTCTGCTGCATCAGGCTGCGCCCCAGTTCGTTGAGTGTGGTGGCGATCTCGGCGCGATTCTCGCGCGCCTGCGCGGCCACCTCGCTGCGCAGTTCGCGTTGCTGCTGGGCCTGCGCTGCGGCCAGAGTGCTCAACTCGGCAAGGAGCTCTGCGGCCGGGTCCGGGCGGCGGCGCAGCAACAGCACCACCGCCACCAGCACCAGCAGCGCGATGGCGGCTGCCGGCGGCAGCCAGGGGAGATTCATCAGTTCACTCACTTTGTCCCTTCCTTGAGCACTGCGGGGCTTCGCGGCATGACCGCGGTGGGCGTGATGTGCAGCATACACAAGCTGCCCGCTTGCTGCCCACCGAAAGTCGTCGCGCTCAGAGTTCGCGCAGGGTCGCCCCGGGGGGCGTCGCAACCACGCCGCGGAACTCGAAATAGCCAGCCACCAGCGTCAGCAGCGAACCGGCGAGCGCCGCCACCGGCACCGTAGCCCAGCGCAGCGTCATCGTGAAGTCAAACACCTGCGCGGCCAGGGCCCAGCCGATCGCCAGTGCGCCCAGCCCGGCCAGGGTCCCGGCCAGCGCTCCGGTGAAGGCCAGCTCCCAAAGCTGCGCGGCCGCCAGCTGGCGGCGCGACGCGCCCAGGGCACGCATCAGTGCCGACTCGCGCACCCGCTCGTCGCGGGTACTGGCGAGCGCTCCGTAGAGCACGATCACGCCTGCCACCAGGGTGAGCACGAACAGGAACTGCACCGCGCGCACCACCTGGTCAAGCATGGTCTGGATCTGGCGCAGGATGTTGCCGGTGTCGATCACGGTCAGGTTGGGAAAGGCGCGCACCAGTTCGGTGTCGAGCGCTGGCGCCGAGGCCGGCTGGTGGTAGGCGGTGATCAGCGATTGCGGCATGTTGGCCAGCGCCGGCGGCGACAGGATCATGAAGAAGTTGACCTTCATCGAATCCCAGGCGACCTTGCGCGCACCAGCCAGTTTTACATCGACCTGGTTGCCGCCGATGTCAAAGCGCAGCTCGTCGCCCAGCGCCAGGCCCAGTGTCTCCATGATCCCGATCTCGGCCGAAGCCTCCATCGCCGTGGGGTCGAGCCAGCGGCCGGCTGCAAGCCGGTTGTGGCCCGGCATCTGGTCCATGTACGAGAGGTTGAACTCGCGCTCGACCAGGCGCCGGGCGCGGTCGTCCTGGTAGCGCTGCGACTGCACCGGCCTGCCGTTGATTGCCACCAGCCGGCCGCGAATCATCGGCGCCAGTTCCGCGCTCTTGACTCCTCCGGCACGCAAGGCGGCGGCGAGCGCGTCGCGCTGGTCGGGCTGGATGTTGATCAGGAAACGGTTGGGGGCGTCGGCCGGAGCAGCCGAGCGCCAACCATCGATCAGGTCGGTGCGCGTCACCCCCAGCAAGGTCAGCGCCATCAGACCTATGGCGAGCGCCGCCGTCTGGATCACGGTAGCAGCGCGGCGCCGCGTCCAGGAGGCAAATGCCAGCCGCAGCGCGGCGTTGCGGGCCACGCCCGCGAACGAGCGCAGGCGGGCCACCAGCAGAACGACCGCGAAACCCACCGCCAGGAAAAGCGCGCCGCCGAGCGCGAAGCCGCCCAGCGCGATGCCGGCGAGCTTGGCGTTGCCGGCGAACCAGAAGAGCAATGCGCCAAAACAGGCGAGCGCAATGAGCGCGCCCAACCATGCCGAAGCCGGCGGCACACCCAGTTCGCGGCGCAGTGCCCGCAGCGGCGGCACGCCGGCGAGCCGCACGAACGGCCACGCGCCGAAACCGCCGACCAGCGCCAGCGAAACCAGCAGCGCCTGCAATCCCGGATAGAGCGAGGGCAGCGGCAGCGGCATCTCCAGCAGCGGCGCGAAAGCCGCCGCCAGCACATAGTGCAGCGCCCAGCCCAGCGCGCTGCCGATCAGCCCGCCCGCCAGTGCAATCAGCAACAATTCGAGGAGCAGGATCGCGAGCAGCCGGCGTTGCGGCAGCCCGATGGCCTTGATGACCGCGCAACCGTCGACATGACGCCCGGCGAACCGGCGTGCCGCCAGCGCCACCGCCACGGCGGCAATCAGCGCGGAAAGCAGCGCCACCAGCGACAGGAACTGCTCGGCACGATCGAGCGTCATGCGCAGGTCGGGCCGCCCGGATGCCAGCGTCTCGGCACGCTGGCCGCGCTGCAGGCGCGGCGTCAGCCAACTGTTGAATTCGGTCACCGCGCCGGGCTGGCCGGCGACGATCATCCGGTAGGTGACCCGGCTGGCGGGCTGGATCAGCCCGGTCGAGTCGAGATCGTCGAGCGCGATCATGGCCCGCGGCGCCAGGCTCGAAAACCCGGTGCCGCGATCTGACTCGAGCCGGATCACCTGCGCGAGGCGCAGCCTGATGTCGCCAATTCCGACTTCGTCGCCCTTGTCGAGCGCGAGCGCGCGCAGCAGTTGCGGGTCGCCCCAAACCTCGCCGCTCTCGGGCGCGCGACCGGCATCGCGCTCCGGGTCCTGCAGTCCATCGGCAACCCGCAGCCGGCCGCGCAGCGGATAGTTCGAGCTGACCGCCTTGACCGAGACCAGCTGGGCGCGATCGTTGGCCAGCAGCATGCTGGGAAACTCGACGGTGCGCCCGAAAGCCAGCCCGCGGCCCTTGGCCTCGGCCAGGAACTCGGACGGAATCGGCCGATCGGAGGCAATCACCAGATCGCCGCCAAGCAACTGGACCGCCTGGAGCGAAAGCGCCGCACGCATCCGGTCGACAAAGAACCCGACCGAGGAAATCGCCGCTACCGCAATCACCAGGGCAGCGATGAGCAGGTTCAGCTCGCCCGCACGCCAGTCACGGCGCGCGAACGAGACCGCTGTCTTGATGATTTCGGACGCCTGGTTCATCGTCCAATTGTAGCGACAAGCGTTTAACGGGAATGAGACTTGTTGTCGTTTGGAAAAGGGTATACCGTTTCCGGAACCAGTTGCGCCAAGAGGTATTCGAGTGAAAATCCATTACCACCCGGCTTCGACCACCAGCCGCCCGCTGATGCTGTTCTGCGCCGAGAACGGCATCGAAGTCGAGTTCCAGCTCGTGGACCTTTTCACCGGGGAGCACTACCAGCCCCGATTTGAGGCGATCAACCCCAATCACCTCGTCCCGGTCCTCGATGACGACGGTTTTCTCCTCACCGAGAGCAGCACGATCCTCAAGTACCTCGCCGACAAGACCGGCTCGGCGGCCTACCCGAGCGACCTGCACCAGCGCGCCCGCATCAACGAGCGCATGGACTGGATCAACACCCAGCTGTGCCGCGACCTCGCCTACGGCCTCGTTTACCCGCAGATCTTTCCCAACCACAAGCGCGCCGATGACGCGGTCCAGGCGGCGACTCTCGCCTGGGCCAAGGAGCGCGTCCAGGCCTGGATGAAGGTCCTCAACGACAACCTGATCGGTCCCCGCAATGCCTACCTGTGCGGCGACCAGATGACGATCGCCGATTATTTTGGCGCGCCGTTCGTGGCCCTGAATGACGCGATCGGGTCCGACCTGTCGCACTATCCCAACGTCGAGCGCTGGCTCAACAACATGAAGGCTCTGAAGAGCTGGGGCACGGTCAACGGTGTTTTCGCCGGCTTCGCCGCCTCGCTCAAGGGGCCATTCGAGGCTGTCTGACGATGATCAAGAAACTGCACCACAACGCCTACCGCTGCCGCGACTCCGAACAGACGCGCAGCTTCTACGAGGATTTCCTCGGCCTGCCCCTGGCCGGCACGCTCGCGATCAACGAGACCAAGAGCGGCCGCAAGACCAGCGTGCTGCACACCTTCTACGAGCTCGACGACGGCTCCTACCTGGCCTTCTTCGAGGCGCCCGACATGCCCTTCGAATTCAAGGACCAGCACGATTTCGACCTCCACATCGCGCTCGAAGTCGAGTATCCGGTACTCGGACAGATGCTGGCCAAGGGCAAGGCAGGCGGCATGGAAACCCGCGGCATTTCAGATCACGGCTTCATCCACTCGATATACTTTCGGGATCCCAACGGGTACGTGATCGAGCTGACGGCGAAGATGCCCGGCCACGACCAGGCGATGGAC
>JAHEMI010000055.1 GCA_024643785.1 Burkholderiaceae bacterium | reverse complement strand
GTCGTGGTCGTGATTCTTCTGGCCATGATCGCCATTGGCGCGCCGATATTCCTCGCGCTTGGCGCCGCCGGGCTTACTGGTCTGTACCTCGCCCGCGGCAGTCTCGCCTTCTTCTTCGCTCCGACATCGTTCTTCGGTCAGCTCAATAGTTTCGAGCTGATCGCCTTGCCGCTCTTCATCCTCATGGGCAATTTCCTAGGGGCCACGCCGGTCGGCGCCAACCTCTTTCGCGCCGCGGCCTTGTGGCTGCAATGGTTGCGCGGTGGATTGGCGATCGCGACCGTCGGCGCGTCAGCCATTTTTGGCGCGGTCAGCGGTGTCAGTGTCGCCGGGGTAGCCGCCGTCGGATCGATCGCGGTGCCGGAGATGCTCAAGCATGGCTACAACCGCCGCCTCGCGGCGGGCAGCGTGGCGAGCGCCGGCGCGCTGGCGATGCTGATTCCTCCCAGTGTGCCATTCATCATCTATGGCGCGATGTCGGGCGTTTCGGTCGCGGCGCTGTTCATCGGCGGACTGGTTCCCGGCATTGCACTGGCACTGGCTCTCGCAGTGCTCATCTACTTCCGGGTTCTCTTCAACCCGGCGCTGGCTCCGGCAGACACGACTTCGGTCCATACCTGGCGCGAGCGCTTTCGCGCGCTCGGCGGAATCTGGCACGCGTTGCTGCTGGTGGCTATCGTTCTCGGCGCGATCTACTCCGGATTTGCGACGCCGACCGAATCGGCGGCTTTCGGCGCGGCTGGCGCGTGGTTCATTGCAGGAGCCATTTTCCGCACTCTCGACCGCAAGAAGCTGCTGGAGGTCTTTGCCTCGAGCGTCAAGGTCTCCGGCTCGATCATGCTGATCATCGGGTGCGCCAAGATCTTCGGCGACTACCTGAATCTGGTGCGACTGCCCGAGACCGTGACCGAGATTCTGGTCGCAACCGCTCTGCCACCATGGGCGATACTGACCTTGGTGATGGTGGCGCTGGTATTCCTGGGGATGCTGGTCGATGGTGTCTCGCTGATCGTGGTGACGACACCGATACTGCTGCCGTTGATCACGGCGCTTGGCTATGACCCATTGTGGTTCGGGATTATTCTCGTCATGAACCTCGAGATCGCCGTCGTGACGCCGCCCGTGGGCTTGAATATCTATGCCCTGCGCGGGGTCTGCCCGATGCTCTCGGTAGAGGAGATCATCGCCGGCGTCATGCCATTCGTCGTGGTGCAGTTTGCGATGCTCATGCTGTTTGTGCTCTTTCCGTCGATCAGCCTCTGGCTGCCCGGCCTGTTCTGATTCCAACCAGGAAACAAGGAGATGACCATGACCCTCAAACGACGCGATTTCCTGCGTGTTTATGGTTCCGCCGCTGCCGGCGCCGCGGTGCTGGGCGGATTTTTGCCGAGCTCGGCCCAGGCGGCCACCAGGATGACCGGCGTGACGTACTTGCCACTCTCCTACAAGGCGCTGTCCTTCGGTTCCAACGGCTTTGTCGAGCATCTGAAGAAAAATTCGAGCAAGGCGATCAACGTCGACTTCTTCCATTCCGGCAAGCTGCTCAAGGCCGACGAGCAATTGCCAGCGCTGCGTAGCGGCACCATTGACTTCATGTTCCACACCACGTCCTACATCACCCGTTCGGCGCCGATACTCGGCATCACCGGGCTGCCGGGGGTCGTGGAGGAGCTGCACAAGCACCCGTCGCGCATCGCCAAGGGTTCGCCGCTGTTCAAGTTGATGAACCAGGAACTGGCCAAGGAAGACCTCTACATGCTGAGCATGGGCGGCGGGATTCTCGAGCCCGAGTACCTGTGGAGCGGCAAGTCCTCGCTGATCCAGTCGCTCGACGACATCAAGGGCAAGCGCGTGCGCGTGGTCAGTTTCGAGGCCACCGGGGTCATGGAGAAGTTCGGCGCCGCGGCAGTCCGGATCCCTTCGTCGGAACTTTATCTGGCAATGCAGCGCGGCACGGTCGACGCCGCCGTTGCCAATATCTCGACCATCATCGGCCGCAGCCTGCAGGAGCAGTCGGGCGGTTGCTATCGCCTGCCGATAACGGCCTATGGGATCGGGGTGTTTGTGCAGAAGAGTCGCTGGGAAAAGATGGTCCCGGAGGTGCGCTCGGGCATGGAAGCCGCTGCCGCCTGGTTCGATGCCGAATCAGCGAAGGAGGCCAACATGAAGATCTATCCCAAGGAGTTCTGGCCAAAGGTCAAGGCGTCAGGGGTCAAGATCATCGAGCCTTCGGCCGCCGACATTGCCCGGCTCGACTCGGCCGGCGCCGTTGTCCGCGGCACCTGGGCATCGCAGGTCGGGACCGATATCGGCGAGAAGGCCATCGCGCTGGCGATGGGGCAATAAGGGAGGTCCAGACGTGGGTGCTGTCGAAGCACTATTCGCAAGGCTGACCCTGGCGTTAAAGGTTGTCGGGCAGCTCGTGCTCGCCTTCATGGTGATCACGATCTGCTATGACTCCATCATGCGCTACGGATTGGCGGCGCCCACGTCGTGGAGCCTGGAGATCAATACCTTCCTGATCATCTACATCGCGGTAATGACCGCGGCCGCGATCCAGCGTGAGGATGAGCACATCCGAATCACGTTCTTCACGTCAAGGGCGGGACCGCGCGCCCAGCGCGTGATTCGCGTCGTGATCGGGCTGGTTGGCGTCGCCTTCTGTTCGATCATGGCTTGGCGCGGCGGGCTGATGACCATGCAGGCAATCCAGTTCAGCGAGCGGGTGTCGTCGAGCTTTGGCACGCCGACCGCCTTTCCCTATGCGATGCTGCCGATTGGCTTCGGTACCCTGGCACTGCAGTTCCTGCTGGACACGATGCGCGCGCTTTGGGCAGGGGCGCCCGCACGGCACGTTGCGTAATTCCAGAAAAGCAAACGGCCGACGTTAGTCGGCCGTTTTTCAACGCGAAACAGGCTTATTTGGGAACTACGTCCGGCTCGCTCTTGAGCGAGTAGTCGATGTACTTGTCCGGCGGCGACTTGGGCTTGATCACCTTGATGAACTGGTACTTCATGACCTTGTGGCAATCGTTGCAAAGAGCGATCGTCTTGTCGTACGTGGCGTCGAACGACTTCATGTCCTTGGCCTGGATCGCCTTGAGCAGTGGGGCAAAGTCTTCCTTGTAGAAGCTCTCCCACATCTGGTATTCCGCGGGCTTGGTCAAGCGGGCGGGATTCATCGCGCCGTTGAGGTACTTGCCCATGTAGGCGGCAAGCGCCCAGTTGCCGCCTTTGACAGCAAAATAAAGGTTCTGGAAACGGTCGCCGACTTCGCGCATTGGTACCGCGAATTTGGGAATCGCCGCCTTAATGGCGTCGAGTTGGGCTTGGGTATCGGCCGGTTCAGCGGCCAGCAGCGAACTGCTGCCGAGGGAAATCAGCGCACCAACCAATGCAGCTGCGCAGGTAGTTCTTTTCAACATAGCTTGCTCCCTTTGATGGATAGATCGGGTGCTGCCCAATGCAGTTGTTCTGGAACTGTGCATTCCCTTGCCGTTACCAGCGGATCGGGATTGACGGGCAGAACAACTTCCATGAAGCAAAACTTATGCCAGCGATAATTCAACGCGGGTTCAGCATGCGGCGAATGGAACTCGCCGACACTCAGGCGCCAACTTCGGATAGCGGTCCGGGTTGTCATCACGATTTCGTGACACATGTCACGATTTAGTGACGATTCCTGCCTGTTCCAGATGGACGTAAACGTTTTGCCGCGCGACGCCGGAAATGCGCGCCGCCTCCGAGACGTTACCGCCGCAGACCTGCATCAGATGGCCGAAGTACTCGCGTTCAAAGCGTGACCGAGCCTCGCGATACGGGATCGGCGGCTCTGGCGATTCTCGTCCGTCCACGTCCAGGCCCACGGTTGCGCTGCCGACTCCGAGGTCGGTGGCAGCGATCGGCCCGCCCTGGTTGACTACCACGGCGCGTTCGATAGCGTGCTTTAGCTCCCGAACGTTGCCCGTCCAGCGCGCCGCTTCCAGGGTCGCAACGGCATTGTCCAGGAGCGGTCCGGCATTCCTGTCGAACTTCCGGTTGAAGTGATCGAGGAAGAACAGCGCCAGCGGCAGGATGTCCTCGCGGCGTGCACGCAGCGGTGGCACGCGCAGCGGCACCACGTTGAGGCGATAGTAGAGATCGGCCCGGAAGCGGCCTGCTTCTACTTCTTTTTCCAGCGCCTTGTTGGTCGCGCAAATCAGCCGGAAGTCCGATGAGCGCTGGGTCGTGCTTCCGAGGCGGACAAAGGTGCTCTCCTGCAGCACCCGCAGCAGGCTCGCCTGGAGCTTGGGGCTCATGTCGGTAATTTCGTCGAGGAAGATGGTGCCATGGTCGGCCTCCTCGAAATACCCACGCGTGGCCTTGACGGCGCCGGTGAACGCACCCTTTTCGTAGCCGAACAGGGTTGCTTCAAGGAGCGACTCTGATAAAGCGCCGCAGTTTAGTTCCTTGAACGGCCCCTGCTTGCGCTCGCTGAGCGTGTGCAGCAACTTGACGATTACCTCCTTGCCAGTCCCGCTTTCGCCCTCGATCAATACCGTAGTGTCGAGCGGTGCCGCCTGGCGCAATTGGGTGAACAACTTTTCCATCTCTGGGGAGTGGCTGATCAGGACCGGATCGCCTGAGCGCGTACTGATGATCTCGCGCAGGTCCGCGATCTCGCGGTACGCGCGATCGATCTCCAGCGCCTTGTCGATCACTGCTTCCAGTTCTTCCAGGTTCTCGAAAGGCTTGGTCAGATAATCGAACAGGCCCTCGCGCACGGCGCGCACCGCGTCGCGCACATCGGCATAGCCGGTGATCAGTATCGCGGTCTGGCGGGGCCGCAGCGCGCGCATTTCGCCAAACAAGGTTAGGCCGTTACCATCGGGGAGGCGCTGGTCGAGTATCGCCAAGTTGAAATCGACCAGGTCGAATGCCTTACGAGCCTCCCCCGCGTTTATGGCAGTGACGAGTTCCACCGCGCTATCGCGCAGCAAGTCTTCAAACAGTCGGCGTGTAAACGGGTCGTCGTCGACCAGCAGAATCTTTGATTTCATAGTGTCGTCACCGAGGGCAGCCAAATGCTGAATCTGGCCCCGCCCGTGGATAAGTTCGTCGCAAGAAGCGTGCCACCATGCTTCATGACGATATGCTGGGCGACAGCGAGACCGAGTCCAGTACCATTGGCGCGGGTCGTAAAGAAGGGTTTGAACAGCTGGGCGGCTGTCTTGCCGTCGAACCCTGGTCCGTGGTCGGTGACGTTGATGAAAACGCCCGGCACCCCTTCGTGTTCTGAAAACTCCAGTCCGACCCGTACCTGGGTATCGGGGGAGGCGAGGATGGCGTTATGGATCAGGTTGAATAGCGCCTGACGGATGAGCACCGGGTCGACATTGAGCATGGCTTTCTGGTTCGCCGCGTCGAATGCCACCTCGTGGCGCAGTGCGATACTTTGGTGGCAGAAGGTGATGGTGTCCTGCACCAGTTCGTTGAGGTCAGCGGATTGCGGTGTGGACCGAGAGATCTGATTGATTCGCAGGATCCTTTGCACGATATCGCGGCATTCGGTCCCGGCCTTGCGCACCTCCCCCAGCAATTCGGCGACGCGTTCCGGATTCTTCAGCTGGCGCTCGGCGAGCTGGGCAAGGTTTACGACCCCTACCAGGGGATTGTTCAACTGATGAGCGATTTCGCCGACCAGTTCACCCATGGCGGACATCTTTTCGATCTGGACGATTCGCTCGTGCTCAAGAGTCAGTTTGCTGAACCGTGATTCCGCTACCCGCTGTCGGCGGTAGACCACGCTGAATAGTTGATAGAGCGCGAGGAAGAGGATCAGTCCGGCTCCGCCGATAATTCCCCACAGCAGGTAGAGGCCATGTTGAATGGTTTGCCGAAGATCCTGGGGATCGCGGTACAGCGACAGCACGCCGGCGATTCCGGGCGCGTCAGCGGTCGTCTCCTTCACCAGGAAGGGGACATAGAATTCTATGGTCGCGGCTTTCAGCTCGTCGCGATCCGGCCCCTTGCCGCTGTTGGCCGGATTGAACACCGCCTGAACCGTCCCGCTCATAGCGCGCGCCAGGCGCTCGGGGTGGGACGTTGTCTTGGTACCCAGCAGGCGGGGATTGTCGGACCAGACGATGGTGCCCTCACGGTCGAAGAGCTTGACTCGTGATGCCCCCCGCAACATGGTCAGGGATGTGAGGCTCTGGTCCAGTCGCGATCTGGCTTCGACACTGACGTATTCTTGAAGGTCCGACGCCGTAACCCCATGCTCGGCCACCAGGGCATTGATCATGTCGCTTACGACCGCCGCTTCGCGGTCGATAAAGGACTGCTGGAGAAACGGCGCCTGGATCAGGCCAGTACCAATTACCATCGCGACTATCATCAGCAGGCTGGTGATCGCGAATAGCCGGGGTGGAGTGGTCAGCTTGAACATGATCCGTCCTTGTGATTCTGTGGCGCTGCGGCGGGCTGGTTCGGCCCTTCTATCGGCAGGGCACGCGGTACGCAGATGTGGATAATGCCTGAGGTCTGCCCCGGCTTCTGCCCTAGCCACCTTCACGCTGGAACCAATTGCATGAATGACCCATCCGCCTACACGCCACCATCGGTCTGGTCCTGGAGCAAGGAGAGCGGCGGCCGTTTCGCCAACATCAATCGCCCGGTTGCCGGCCCGACCCACGACCAGGACCTGCCGGTGGGCCGCCATCCGCTACAACTCTATTCCCTGGCCACGCCCAACGGCGTCAAGGTCACGGTGATGCTCGAAGAGCTGCTGGCGCTCGGCCATAAGGGTGCGGAGTACGACGCCTGGCTGATCCAGATCAACAGTGGCGCGCAGTTCTCGAGCGGCTTCGTCGCGGTCAACCCGAATTCCAAGATCCCGGCGCTGCTGGATCGCAGCGGGCCAAAGCCGATCCGGGTGTTCGAATCGGGCGCAATACTGCTCTACCTGGCGGAGAAGTTCGCCGCGTTCCTGCCGACGGAGCCCGGCGCGCGCGCCGAGTGCCTATCGTGGCTCTTCTGGCAGATGGGCAGCGCACCGTTTCTCGGTGGCGGCTTCGGGCACTTCTATGCCTACGCTCCGACCAAGATCGAGTACGCGATCGACCGCTATGCGATGGAGGTCAAGCGCCAGCTCGATGTCCTTGATCGCCGCCTCGCCGAAAGCGAGTATCTGGTGGGCGACGAATACACCATCGCCGACATCTCGGTCTGGCCCTGGTACGGCACGCTCGTCAAAGGCCAGCTCTACGAAGCGGGCGAGTTCCTGCAGGTTCAGGAGTACCGCAACGTGCTGCGCTGGACCGACCAGATCGCCCGGCGAGGGGCCGTCCAGCGCGGCCGCATGGTCAACCGCGCCTGGGGTCAGCCCTCGAGTCAACTCCATGAGCGCCACGACGCCAGCGATTTCGACACCAGGACCCAGGACAAGCTGGACGCGGCGACCTGAGGCCTACCTCCAATTCCATTGAGCGACCCAAGATGATCACACTCTACGACTGCGCCACCGCCCCAAGTCCGCGCCGCGCCCGCATCCTGCTCGCCGAGAAAGGTGTTGCGCATGAGACAGTCCAGGTGGACCTGAGAAGTGGCGAGCAACTGGGCGATGCCTATCGGAAGGTGAACCCGCTCTGCACCGTGCCGGCGCTGCGCACCGAGACCGGGCTGGTGCTGACCGACAACGCGGCGATCACCGCCTATCTCGAGGGGCGCTTCCCCGAGCCGCCACTCTTGGGCAGCACCCCGGAGGAAAAGGCCGAGATTGCGAGCTGGAACTGGCGCATAGAGTTCGATGGCTTGCTGGCCATCGCCGAGGCGATGCGCAACAGTGCGCCGGCAATGGCCAACCGGGCGCTGACCGGCCCGGTCGACTACGCGCAGATCCCGGAACTCGCGCAGCGCGGCCTGGCGCGGGTGCAACAGTTCTTCCTGACCTTGAACGAGCGTCTGGCCGAGCGCGACTTCATTGCCTCCGATCGCTTCAGCATTGCCGATATCACCGCGGTGGTGGTCGTCGACTTTGCGCGCGTGGTTAAGGTCAGGGTCGGCGAACAGCACCCGCACCTGCAACGCTGGCGCGAGGCGATGGCGCAGCGGGCGTCAATGTCCCTCTAGGCTTGCCAGACCCCATATCCGGACTCGCGAAAATCGATCGCGAGCTCCACTTCGAGGTCGCGGGCGTCATCGTAGGACATCGGGCCGTAGACTCCATAGAGATCCGGCCTTAGTCGCAGTCCATAGCGCAGCACGTAGCGATTGGCCTGGATGCCGGCCTTGTGCTTGTCGAAGCGCACGTCGGGGTCGAGTCCTGTCATGCCGACGTAGATGCACAGCTTGCCCGCAACATAGCCGGGATTGGCGCGCCGGAATCGCGGTTCGTAGAGAACGTCCATCGATAACTCGACGACGTAGACGCGGTAATGATTACGGCGTGTCGTGATGGCGACCCTTCGTTCGGCCTCGTCCTTTCCGGTCACCTGAGCGCTCCACATCCTGGTCATGCGCACAACGAACTTCTTTCACTACGCCAGTTTGAAACTGTCCAAGTTCTGCGGGAGGGCTTTAGTGTGCGCCGGGGTTCGAGGAACTGCTGCGTTTAGAAGGACGGCTCAGCCGGGGCATCAACCCGGCTAGTTCAGCGCCTTGAAGGATGTGCACACCGTTGTCGGCAGCGAATTTACGCGCATTGGTTGTGATCTCCCCGATCGCCACGTAGATGCAGTCGTGGGCGTCGCACGCATCGCGTGCCTTGATCAGTTCGCGCAGCGGCTCTATTCCGGTTCGCACCGCCTTCCAGCGCTTGCAGTTCACCAGCGTCACGCGAGCGTTCTTCGTGAGTTCGAAATCAGCCGCTGGTCCGGTATGCGGGGCGACGGCATAACCGTCGCGTCTGAACCCGTCATCAATCGCTCCCGAGAAAGTACTCCACGGCATCTCGCGGATGGCTGACAAAGTAGCGGCGACGCGCTTCGCGCTCGGCGAGCGTATTTGCCGCCAAGCAGTGATGCATCCGATCACGAAGAACGGGGCCGATCCTAAGGCGCCGAAGACGAAGTAGTCGGCCGGGAGAAAGGCCTTCGCGATCACCACAAAGCCGACGGTGATCGCGAAGCCGATCCACCACGACGAGCGCAGGAGAATCGCAAACAGCGAATTGGGGGACATCTCGAACTTCATCTCTCGCCTGCGCCTCGGGGATCGCGTCGGGACGGCAAGTATAGGTCAGGGGGCGCGGCCGCTCATCATTGCCGCGCTGAGCGCTCGAATGGATGCCGCAAGGCCCAGCGCAGAATTGAACCACAGAAACAAGGATTATCAGTGTGCTACAGAATGATGAAGTTGTAATCTGCTGGTCTGATTCCCGGGCGGCTGGCAGGATGAGGATCAACACCGCTACGCACCTCCAATCCGATTCCGCAAGCTGCGCCCGCAAGGAGGAAATGCCATGATCGTCAGCGAGCTTGCCCGCGCCGCGGGTGTGACCCCGGACTCCGTCCGCTACTACGCCCGCATCGGGCTCTTGAAACCAGAGAAGGACGCCGCCAACGGCTACAGTCGCTTCGGCGAGGCCGACCTTGATCGGTTGCGCTTTGTGCTGCGGGCGAAACTGCTCGGCTTTCGCCTCGACGAGGTCGCCGAGATTCTCGGCATGTCCGACCATGGACACGCGCCGTGCCCGGTGGTGCGGGAAATCGTCCAGCGCCGCATCGGCGAGACCCGTCGCCGGTTAGCCGAGATGCGCGCGTTGCAGACGCGGCTCGAGCAGGCCGTGGCCCTGTGGGCGGCGATGCCCGACGGTGAACCCGATGGCCACGCTGTGTGCGCACTGATCGCGGCGACCGGCGGTGACCGCAAGATCGGCGCTTGACCTGTGAGTAACTCGTAGGTTTACCGTGAGGTCCAGGATGCAGGCGGCGATCGCACCGTCTGCCCTTTCACGGAGTAGACCATGCACACTCACAACCACGCCAGTGCCACCGCAACAACGATGAAAGATCCGGTGTGCGGCATGTCGGTGGCCCTGGACGCCGGCAAACCGAGCCTGGCACACGGCGACCGGACCTATCACTTCTGCTCACAGAAGTGCCACGACAAGTTCGAGGCGGATCCCGCGCACTACCTGATGGACGCACACCACCAGCCGGTCGCCGCGGTACCCGCAGGGACGAAGTACACCTGCCCGATGCACCCCGAAATCGTGCGTGACGCACCCGGAGACTGCCCGCTGTGCGGCATGGCGCTAGAGCCGATGGGGGTGCCGGCAGGTGCCGAAGGGCCCAACCCGGAGCTGGTCGATTTCCGCCGCCGGTTCTGGGCCGGGGCGGCGTTGACCCTGCCTCTCCTGGTGCTGACGATGGGACCGTTCGCGGGGCTGGGATTAATCCGCGAGGCGCTGGGCGAGCGCGCCGCGCAATGGCTTGAACTCGCTCTCGCCACCCCGGTCATCCTCTGGGCCGGCTGGCCATTCTTCGTTCGCGGCGTCAAGTCGGTGGTCAACCGCAGCCTCAACATGTTCACGCTGATCGCCATGGGCGTCGGGGCGGCCTATCTGTTCAGCGTGGTCGCCGTGCTGTTTCCCGAGATATTTCCCGCTGGATTTCGCGACCCCCAGGGACACGTAGGAGTGTATTTCGAGGCTGGCGCGGTGATCGTGGTGCTGGTCCTGTTGGGCCAGTTGATGGAACTGGGAGCGCGCGAGCGCACTGGTTCGGCGATCAGGGCGCTGCTCGACCTGGCGCCCAAGACCGCGCGGGTGATCCGGGCCGATGGCAGCGAAACCGAGATTCCGCTCGAGGACGTCAAGGTCGGTGACCGCTTGCGGGTGCGGCCTGGCGATAAGGTACCGGTGGATGGCGAAGTGCTCGAGGGCCGCTCGGCGATCGACGAATCGATGATTACCGGCGAGCCGGTGCCGGTCGAGAAGGTTGCCGGCGACGCCGTTACCGGAGCCACCATCAACGGCACCGGCTCTCTGGTGGTCGAAGCCCGGCTGGTTGGTGGCGACACGATGCTGAGCCAGATCGTCGAGATGGTCGCCAACGCCCAGCGCAGCCGCGCCCCGATCCAGAAATTCGCCGACCTGGTGGCAGGCAAGTTCGTGCCGGCGGTGATCGGCGTCGCGATCCTCGCCTTCGTCGGTTGGGCGATCTGGGGTCCGTCGCCGGCGCTTGCCTATGCGCTGGTTTCGGCGGTAGCGGTGTTGATCATCGCCTGCCCCTGCGCACTCGGCCTGGCCACACCGATGTCGATCATGACCGCCACTGGGCGTGGCGCCCAGGCGGGAGTGCTGATCAAGAACGCCGAAGCCCTCGAGCGCTTCGCGCAGGTCGACACCCTGATGGTCGACAAGACCGGCACGCTGACGGTGGGAAAACCCAGGCTGGTCGCGGTCCTGCCAGCGCATGGATACGAGGAAATCCAGGTATTGCAACTCGCCGCCAGCCTGGAGCGCGGCTCCGAGCACCCGCTGGCCGAGGCCATCGTGGCCGGGGCTGAAGAACGCGGTGTCGAGTTCTTCAAGGCGGAGGATTTCGAGGCGATTACCGGCAAGGGTGTCACTGGCGTTGTAAACAGCAGAAAGGTTGCGCTCGGCAACGCCAAATTGATGGCGGAACTGGGGCTGGACGGCAGCGCGTTGGCCGAGACCGCCAATGAGCGCCGCGATCATGGCGAGACGGTGATGTTCATCGTGCTCGAGGGTGCGATCGCCGGCCTGGTAAGCGTCGCCGACCCGGTGAAGGACAGCACCCCTGAGGCAATCAAGGCGCTGCACGCCGAGGGGTTTCGCATCATCATGGCCACCGGCGACAACGAGCGCACGGCGCGCGCCGTCGCGGCTCGGCTGGGTATCGACGAAATCCGTGCCGACGTCCTGCCGGCCGACAAGGCACGCATCATCAAGGAGTTGCAGGCCGAGGGCCACAAGGTTGCGATGGCCGGTGACGGTGTGAACGACGCGCCGGCGCTTGCCCAGGCCGACGTCGGCATCGCCATGGGCACCGGTGCCGACGTGGCGATCGAGAGCGCGGGCATCACGCTGGTCAAGGGCAATCTCGACGGCATCGTGCGCGCCCGCCGGCTCGCGCGCGCCACGATGCGCAACATTCGCCAGAACCTGTTCTTCGCGCTGGTCTACAACGCCGCCGGGGTGCCGATCGCGGCCGGGGTGCTCTATCCCTTCCTGGGTATCCTGGTCTCGCCGATCTTCGCCGCTGCGGCAATGAGCCTGTCGTCGATCTCGGTGATCATCAATGCGCTGCGGTTGCGCAGCGTGCGGATCTAGCGGCCCGTGGCGGCCCTACTTGAGCGTCCACTGGAAGACGCGCGGCTTCGCCTCGCTGGCGCGGGTGATGCGCAGTTCGATCGATGCCGGTAGTGGCGTGATCGGCTTGAATTGCAACATCCCTTTGCGGTGGTGCCCTCCGGGCGGATCGCCCTGCCACTTGAGCGGAGCGAACGTCTTGCCATCGTCAGCAACGAGTGCAGCGCTCTTCTCGAGGTCATCCTGCAGCGGCACCGAATGGGTATTCAACGAAATGTCAAAGTCCCAGGTCGCCCCCGCCAGCTCATGCGGCGTGGCGCTCACCCATACCCCTGCCTGGGCGCTGCTGCGGGTCGGCAGGTTGGGGGCGGCGTGGGCGGCGCTGGTCGCGAAGCCGATCGCGGTGATCAGAACTGAAAGAATAGTGCTCAGGCGGGTGCGCATTGGGCATGATCCCTGGTGGCTTTGACGAGTTTGTTGCCGATGTAGGCGATGCCGGCGGCGTTGAAAGCCAGGCCCACCCAAAAGAATTCAGTCTGGTAGGCCGTTGCGAAGGCGACCAGTCCGGTGGCACCCAGCACGGGCGCGATGTTTACCAGGTAGTGCGCACAGCAGGAGATCATGGCGGCGGTTGATGTGGTGCCCGAAGCCGCCATCAGAGCTTTCGAATCGGCTGAAGTCAGGAGCAGGCGCCGCAGTCTTACGAATAGCGTAACCTGCAAACCGAAGCCGGCAGCAAGCGGCACGACGTAGTACCAGACCTCGGAAAACTGCAGCCAGGTGAACTCCCAGCCGGACAGCAGTGCCAGCACGCCGAAGTACAGCGAGAGCATCGCGGCGAAGGCGACCATGCCATAGCTGACCGGGTTCGATATGGCCATTCTGGCGTTCATCTTGAACGACTCCGAAAGTGCACCATCCGTCACGCTGCACCTCTGGTCTTATTACACGCTTAAGGCCGAGCACGGTCCTCGGTCATGGACACGGTGTGCCGTTGGATTGTGCTATTTTTCGGTCGCGATGAAGATCCGTAAGACTAGATGGCTGGCGTTTTTTTGTGCGGCGATGCTGGTCGCAAGCAACGCCATGGCCGCGGCTCATCTCTGCGTAGTCGAGCGTGCCGTACCGCAGCACCAAACGACGCAGATGGAGCTTGAGGACGGGCAGCAAGATGTTTGCCCGGACGCTACCGGCACCTCAATCGATCCCAATTCGTGCGCCCAAGCCCAGAAGGGTGATAACCAGAAATTCTCCAGCGATGCGCCTGCGCTCGTCATTGCACCGCCAACGTTCATTCCCCGGGCCTGGTTTCCTCCGGTCACAACTCTAGTTCCTGCAAGCTACCAGACACCAGTCGGTCCCCCACCGACGATCCTGTTCGGCAACCTCCGCATTTGATCCTTCCGTAGCGTCGTACCGCGCCGGACCCCCGGCGTTGCGTATGGCCGTCGCGTCACGGACGTGACGCACAACGGCTTTCACTAGTTTTGAATTCCACCGGGACCGGCCGCCGCATTGCGCTGCGAGACCGCCAAGGGAGGTTACATGAACAAGAAATTCGCCATCGCCGCTGCCATCGTCGTCCTGGGCATCGGCGGGATGATCTTCGCCGCAATGCCCGATAACAAGCCCGCCGAGCCACGACCGGCCGCCACGAGTGCGACGCCTCCGGGCACCGGGCTATCTGCAAGCCAGCCAAGTTTCGATTTCGGCACGATTTCGATGTCGGCGGGCACCGTTACCCACCAGTACCGAATCGTCAACGGCGGCAGCGAGCCGATTGTGGTCGGGAAACTCTATACCTCTTGCATGTGCACCGAGGCCAAACTGATTGTGGGCATCCGACAGTACGGCCCGTACGGCATGCCGGGACACAGCCCGATACCTGCCATCAACCAGACCATCGCCCCGGGCGAACGAGCGATCATCGAAACGGTCTTCGACCCGGCCGCTCACGGTCCGGCCGGAGTCGGTCCGATCGAGCGCGTGGTCACCCTCGAGAACAGCGCGGGGCGGCCGTTGGAACTCTTCTTCGCAGCCAACGTGACGCCATAACCAAAATGACCAAGAAACTGACTTTTCTGGTTACGGCCATCCTGCTGCTGTTCGGGCTGGTCTGGTTCCTGCGGGTCGAGAACATCGGCACGACGGCGCTGTGGAACCTGAGCGAGGGCGGAACGTGGTTGTTGCCGCTCGTGACCGTGGCGTCGCTGATCGACAGCATCAATCCGTGCGCTTTCTCGATCCTGCTGCTGACGATCGTCTTCCTGGTGAGTGTTGGCAAGCTGCGGTCGAACGTGCTCTGGATCGGGGCGGCCTATATCACGGGGATCTTTATCGTCTACCTGGCGATTGGTCTTGGGTTGCTGCACGCCATGCACTTCTTCAACACCCCGCATTTCATGGGCAAGGCCGGTGCGGTGGTGCTGATGCTGCTCGGCCTGATCAACGTGATCAACGTGGTGTTTCCCGCGGTTCCGATCAGGTTGAGCATTCCGCAGGCCGCGCATCACAAGATCGCGGTATTGCTCGAGCGAGTAACGTTGCCGACTGCCGTGGTGCTCGGTGGCCTGGTCGGTCTGTGCGAGTTTCCCTGCTCGGGCGGCCCCTACGTCATGATTCTGGGTCTGCTGCATGACAGCGCCACTTACCTGGATGGCGTCGGGTACCTGGTTCTGTACAACCTGATCTTCATCCTGCCCCTGGTGCTGATTCTGATCGTTGCCAGCGACAAGACGGTGTTGGGTAAGGTGCAGGAGTGGCAACAGAGCAACCGCACCGCCATGCGCCTGGGCGGCGGCGTCGCCATGATCGTGTTTGGCGGCCTGGTTTTCCTGTTCTAGCCGCCATGAACGCAATTATTGCTGCCACTGCCTCGATCTTTGCGATCGCTCTGGCGATAGCGGGGGTCAATAGGGTGCTCCGCATCAAGTTGTGTCCGATCTGCCTGGGAGTTGGCGGGACATGGGCATGGATGATTGCGGCGCGCTTTGCCGGCATCGCGATCGACGCCACGATGCTGCCGATCCTCCTGGGAGGGTCGGTCGCGGGCTCCGCCTACCTGTTGGAGAAGCACTTGCCTGCGGCGCGTTCCGGGTTGCTCTGGAAAACGTCATTCATCCCGGTCGGATTCGTCGCCGCCTATGGCCTGGCACTCCCGAACTGGTCGCTGTTCGCAGTGGCGATGGTGGCGCTGATCATTCTCACCGCGGTCTTCTTGAGGCCAACTGCTGGCGCCAACGGGGCAGCGGTGGAGGACAGCGCGGCCGTCGCCGAACTGAAGCGGCGGATGAAGGATTGTTGTTGATGATCCGGGCCAGGACTTTCCTGCCGCGCGGAAGCCGAGTTTGGCGGCTTGTTCAGAAGGAGGCGACGCAATGACCGACGAAGTGACGACCAACGGTGGTTCGGACACCAAGGCGTTAGGCAGATCCTTTTCTCTTGCCCGCTATGCACCGATCATCGTGTTCGTGGTGATGGCAATCTTCCTCGGCATAGGTTTGACCATGGATCCGCGGAAGTTGCCGTCACCGCTGGTGGGCAAGCCAGCGCCGGAGTTCGACTTGCCGCCGGTGCAGGGTCGCACGCTGGGTTTGGCCACCGCCGATCTAAAGGGCGAGGTGTCGCTGGTCAACGTGTTTGCATCATGGTGCGTGGCGTGTCGCGACGAGCATCCGCTCTGGATTGAATTCAGCAAATCCGGCATCGCGCCGCTTCACGGGCTCAACTACAAGGACAAACCGAACGATGCCCAGGCCTGGCTGAAGGAACTTGGTGACCCCTATACCAGGACCGGCGCTGACATTTCCGGAAAGGTCGGCATCGACTGGGGCGTCTACGGCGTGCCCGAGACCTTCGTGGTCGACCGTAACGGTGTGATCGCCTACAAGCAGATCGGCCCGATCACGCGCCAGGTGCTCGACGAGACCATCATCCCCTTGATCCGCAGGCTGCAGCAATGAGCGAGGTCTCGACGATTGCGCTGCTGACCGCTTTTGGCGCGGGAATCATTTCATTCCTTTCGCCATGCGTATTGCCGCTGGTGCCGGGCTATGTTTCGTACGTCGCTGGCGGCAACCTCGCACACGATCGGCATGCCAGTGCTCGCTGGCGACGGCTATCGGCGCTGGGACTGAGCTTCTGCTTCGTCGCCGGGTTCGCGACGGCATTCATTATCCTCGGCGCGGGCGCCACCACGATCGGACAGCTGCTGCTGAGCTACCGCTACGAAGCCAACATCGTCGGTGGCGTTATCGTGATCATCTTCGGCCTGTTCATGATCGACGTGCTGAAGTTGCCCTGGTTGCAGCGCGACCTCCGGTTCCACGTGGAGATCAAGGGTGCTCGCCCGCTTGGCGCCTATCTGATCGGGCTCGCCTTTGCGTTCGGCTGGACGCCGTGTATCGGGCCGGTGCTGGGCACGATTCTCGCCGTGGGCGCGGTCACCGCGACGGTCAGCACCGCCATGGCGATGCTCGCGGCCTACTCGCTGGGCCTGGGCGTGCCATTCATGGCCACCGCGGTCTTCACCGATGCGCTGCTTAATCGGTTGCAGACGATGCGGCGCACCGGCCGCTGGCTGCGGGTCGGGGCGGGAGTTGGAATGATCCTTATGGGAGTAGCGATGATCACGGGCATGTTGTCGCGGTTTGGATTCTGGCTGCTCAAGACGTTTCCTGTTTTTGCGACCATCGGCTAGGCCGCGACTTTGCACTGATAACGCTGGGGGAGGTTGATGTGGTGGTGGACGCGCGGGAGAAGAAACTGCCGGACCCAACCGTGGCAAAGCTCCGTAACACCGGCGCAGGTGCAACGCAATTGCGCGCGGGAATCACGAATTCGGTGGAAGTTTTCGCGGGAACCCGCGAAAAGATTGGTGGCCAAGGGCGGAATTGAACCACCGACACAAGGATTTTCAGTCCTCTGCTCTACCAACTGAGCTACTTGGCCCCGTACTGCGATCACGGTCCGTGCAGGTCCGTGAGGGAGGC
>JAHEMI010000145.1 GCA_024643785.1 Burkholderiaceae bacterium | reverse complement strand
TCCGCTACGTCTACCGATTCCGTCACCGGGGCTGGGGAGGTACTGGAAATCGCGTTACGATTATACGGACGCCATGGTCACCGAAGCACGAATACGCGCCGGCCATTGCAGATGAACAGCACCGGCTGGCGTTGACCCAGGAGCATCCGTCATGAACTCGGCGCTGACTTGGGCCGGAAACGCGATCGCGCGCTATCTGAGCAAACGCTCGCGATCCTACGCTCCACCCGGCACCAGTACCCCGGAACTGCTCGGCCGCGCGTTGCGCGTGGCCGACGTGCTGCTGGTCGAGGGCGACACCAGGATTTCCGGCGTCATCAAGTACCTCACCCAATCGACCTGGTCGCACTCGGCGCTCTATGTCGGCAACGTCACCGCCGCGCCCGGCAGCGATCCGCCGGTGCTGCTCGAAGCCGACCTGATCGCGGGCGTGAGGCTGGTGCCGCTGAGCGCCTACGCCAGCATGCATACCCGCATCTGCCGGCCGATCGGGCTCGGTGAGGAGGACAGCCGTGAAGTGGTGCGGGTGGCGCTGGAGCGGCTCGGGCACACCTACGACCTCAAGAACGTCATCGACCTGGCGCGCTACCTGCTCCCGACCCCGCCGGTGCCCGCCCGGTGGCGGCGGCAAATGCTCTACTTCGGCAGCGGCGATCCAACCCGTGCAATCTGTTCCACGCTGATCGCCCAGGCCTTCCAGAGCATTCCCTACCCGATCCTGCCCCATGTCGAGCGGGTGGCGGCGTCGCGGCGCGGCGGCAGGCGGCGCTTTCGCGAAATCCTGCGCCCGCGACACTTCAGCCTGTTCACACCGCGCGACTTCGACATCTCGCCCTTCTTCGCGGTCGTCAAGCCGCGGATCGAGGCCGGGTTCGACTATCGATCAGTGGAGTGGGCGCCGGAGCACGAGGCCCCGGTCACCTAGCGAAACTCAGCCCTTGGCGGCAGCGGGACGGACCCGGAAGCGCTGGTCGATCCCGTGGATGGCGGCATCGATCGACGCGTCGAGCACGTCGGCGATCATCTGCCCGTGGCCCTCGTCGATGATGAACGGCGGCGCCAGCAGCACGTGGTCGCCCTGGCGCCCGTCGATCGTGCCGCCCATGGGGTAGCACAGCATGCCGCGCGAAATCGCATGGCGCTTGATCGCGGCGTGCAGCTTGGCGGCCGGATCGAACGGCTGCTTGGTCGCGCGATCGAGCACCAGTTCAACGCCGATGAACAGCCCGCGGCCACGGACGTCGCCGACATGGGGGTGGTCCGCAAAGCGCTGCTCCAGCTGCTCGCGCAGCGCGGCACCACGGACGCGGACGTTCTCGAGCAGATCGTCGTCGCGAATCGTGTGCTGGACTGCCAGGGCTGCGGCACAACCGATGGCGTGTCCAAGGTAGGTATGGCCGTGCTGGAAGAAACCCGAGCCATCGCGAATGGCCTCGAAGATATGCTTGCCGACCATCAGCGCGCCGATCGGCTGGTAACCCGCGCCCAGGCCCTTGGCGATAGTCAGCAGGTCGGGAATCACACCCTCCTGCTCGCAGGCGAACAGGCTGCCGGTGCGGCCCATGCCGCACATCACCTCATCGAGGATCATCAGGATTCCATGGCGATCGCAGATTTCGCGGATCCGCCGGAAGTAACCGGGTGCAGCGGCAACCGCACCCATCGTCGCTCCCACCACCGGTTCGGCGACGAAACCGATCACGTTGCCGGGGCCAAGCCGCACGATCGCTTCCTCGACCTCGTTGGCAACCCGCTGGCCATAGGCTTCCAGGGTCTCTTCCGGGAGCTGGTCGCGATAGGCGTAGCACGGCGCGACGTGGGTCACGTCCATCAGCATCGGCTGGAACTGGGCGCGCCGCCAGGCGTTGCCGCCGACTGCCAGGGCCCCCAGGGTATTGCCGTGGTAGCTCTGGCGGCGGGCGATGAAGTGCTTGCGCTCCGGCTCGCCCTTCTCGAGGAAATACTGCCGACCCATCTTGAGCGCGGCCTCGACGGCCTCGGAACCGCCCGAGACGAAATAGACCCGATCCAGGCCCTCCGGGGCAGACTCGACCAGGAAGTCGGCGAGTTCCTCCATCGGTCGGGTGGTGAAGAACGAGGTGTGCGCGTAGGCCAGCTGGCTGGCCTGGCGTTGGATGGCCTCGATCACCCGCGGGTGGCTGTGGCCAAGGCAGGAAACCGCTGCTCCGCCGCTGGCATCGAGGTAGCGGCGGCCGTCGGAGCCAATCAGGAACGGACCATCGCCGGCGATCGCGGTCGGATAGCTGGCGCGGGCGTCACGATGAAACACATGACTCTTCATTATCTTGTTCTCCGGGAGGTGGTGCGGGACCACCCCAATGATAACTGAGGGCTCTGGTGCGAATGGCTGCCGGGGTTCAGCCGGCCAGCCGCGGCACCGCCTTCAGCAACGTCCTGGTATAGGCATGCTGCGGTTCACCGAGCAGCTGCCCGGCCGCCCCGGCCTCGACGATCCGGCCATCCTTCATCACCGCTATATCGTGGGCGAGGTACTCGACGACGCCGAAATTGTGGGTGATGAACAGGTAGGCCACGCCCAACTCCTCCTGCAACTCGAGCAGCAGGTTGAGGATCTGGGCCTGGACCGAGACGTCCAGCGCCGACGTCGGCTCGTCGGCGACGATCAGACGCGGCTCGACCGCGAGCGCACGGGCGATTGCCAGGCGCTGGCGCTGCCCTCCCGAGAACTCGTGCGGGTAGCGGGTCAGCGCGTCGCGGTGCATGCCGACCTTGTCGAGCAACTGCGCGACCCTCTTGCTGCGCTCCGGAGCGGCGATATCGGGGCAAAGAGACGCCACCCCCTCCTCGAGAATCTCCTGCACCCGCATGCGCGGGTTGAGCGAGGCGAAAGGATCCTGGAACACGATCTGGGCCCCTGCCCGGGCGGCCCGCAATTCGGCGCCGTGGAGGTCGGCGAGCTCCGCACCGTGCAACTGCGCCGAGCCGCCGATCTCGGCGACCCCCCGCAGCAGCTGCAGCACCGCCTTGGCGACGGTGGTCTTGCCGCTGCCCGATTCACCCACCAGGGCCAGCGTCCGGCCCGCGCGGACATCGAAGCTGACCCCATCGACCGCCTTGACATGACCCACCGTGCGCTGGAAGAGGCCCTTGCGGATCGGGAACCAGACGCGATAGTCGCGCACCGCGAGCACGACCTCGTGCTCGCGCGCGCTGGCGCTCGTTGCCGCCGCACTCGCCACGGCACGGCTCGCCCGCGGGGTCGCATCCCTGCCCTCGTAGAGGTGGCAGCGCACCGCGTGGTCGGCAGCCGCGCTGACCAGTTCCGGCGTGGCCGTGCGGCATTGCGCCATGGCGTCGGCGCAACGGTCGGCAAAGCGACATCCGGTGAAGTTGCCGAGCAACGACGGGACCGAGCCCGGAATCGACGCCAGGCGCTGGCCGCGCTTGCCGCTCGCGGGCAGCGCCGCAAACAGGTTGGCGGCGTAGGGATGCAGCGGGCGAGCGAAGAAGTCCTGGGCCGTGGCCACTTCGACCACCTGTCCGGCGTACATCAGCGCGACCCGGTGGGCCATCTTGGCGACAATCGCCAGGTCGTGCGTTATCAGCAGCAGGGCCATCTTGTGGGTGGCCTGCAATTCCTGCAGCAGATCGAGGATCTGGGCCTGAATGGTCACGTCGAGGGCCGTGGTCGGCTCGTCGGCGATCAGCAAGTCCGGTTCCGCAGCCAGGGCGATGGCGATCATCACCCGCTGTTTCTGCCCGCCCGACATCTGGAACGGATAGTCGTTGACCCGGCGCTTCGGTTCCGGAATGCCGACCCGTTCCAGCCATTCGATGGCCCGCGCCAGCGCTGCCGCGCCGCGCAATTCGGTATGGCGCTCGATCACCTCGATGATCTGGCGGCCGACGGTCATCACCGGATTGAGGCTGGTGGCCGGTTCCTGGAAGATGATCCCGATGCGGCTGCCGCGCACGTCGCGCATCGCCGTCTCCGGCAGCTGCAGCAGATCCTGGCCGTCGAGCACCACCCGCCCGCCGCTCACCCGGCCGCTGTCGGGCAGCAAGCGCATCAGCGAGAGCGCGGTCACCGATTTGCCGCAGCCCGATTCGCCGACCAGCGCGAAGGTCTCGCCCGCCGCAATTTCCAGCGTCACGCCCTCAACCGGCCGGATCTCGCCGCGCTCGGTATCGATTACCGTATCGAGGTCTTCAATCCTGATCATCGGGTCACCTCGCCAGCGCTGGGCGAATCGGCAGCACCGGCAGGCACCGTCTTGCCGTCGCCGGCGGAACGGGCCCGGCGGATCCGGAATGCGCTGGCCCGCGGATCAAACGCCTCGCGCACCGCGCTGGCGAAGAACTGCATCGAGAGCACCAGCGTGACCATGAAGGCAAACGCCGCCAGCAGGTTCCACCACACCACCGGGTCACGCGACATTTCGTTGCGGGCGGTATTGATCATGGTGCCGAAGCTGTTGGTGGTGGGATCGACGCCCACCCCGACGTACGAGAGCACGGCCTCGTAGAGCACCAGCCCGGAGAAGTCGAGCACCGC
>JAHEMI010000054.1 GCA_024643785.1 Burkholderiaceae bacterium | reverse complement strand
CGCACCGTGAAGTGGAAGTGGATCGCGGTGAACACCCTGGGCTCGGTGTCGGCGCGCGTGGCCTCGAGGCGCACCTCGCAGCCGCGCACGTCATGGCGCCCCTTGCGCAGGATCAGCACCACGTCATAGGCGGTGCAACCGCCGGCGCCAACCAGCATCATTTCCATGGGCCGGGGCGCGAGGTTCCTGCCGCCGCCTTCGGGCGCGGCGTCCATCACCGCCGAATGACCGCTTCCGGTCTGCGCGACGAAGCTCATCTCACCCGGGCCCGCCCAGCGGATCGTGCATTCCATGATTCTTCCTGAGTTGGTTGGCCTATGGCGGGAATTTTGGCAGATTCCGGCTCCTGCGCGCGCTGCAGGCCGCTCCGCCAGCCCCTGGTCATCCGGAAATTTCTGTTGTGCGGCGCGCCAAAATAGCCTTTGTCTCATTTGTGCAACTGGATTTTGCAGAGGCAAAACAAGGTGGCAGGCCAATCCCTTTAAACTGCCCCAGAACCCCTGTTTGGCTGGTTTTAGCTATGAAAACAATAACTTGCACTTGTCAACCGAGGTTTACGGCGTCGCAGCATGAAATGTCTTCAGGATGACATGCTTGCGACGCACAAGAGAATCTGTTAAATTTCCTTCATTGGTCGTGTTTGTTGCGGCCCACCTCTGTCTCCTCCACCTCCTCCATTGGTGGATTCAGCCCGAACAGCGATGTTCGGGCTTTTTTTTGCTTTGACTGCCTGTCGCTAAGGGCGTTAGAATGTAAGGCTCTCTGCAATTAGCACCAAACAAAGCACCGGAACCGCCATGAAAACATTTTCCGCCAAGGCGCACGAGGTTCAGCGCGACTGGTACGTAGTTGACGCCGCCGACAAGGTTCTCGGCCGTCTGGCTGCGAACATCGCCCATCGCCTGCGTGGCAAGCACAAACCAGAATTCACGCCCCACGTCGACACCGGCGACTTTATCGTCGTGATCAACGCCGGGCAGTTGCGCGTCACCGGCGACAAGGCGGAAGGGCGCACGTACTACCGCCATACCGGCTATCCCGGCGGCATCCGCGAAACCAACTTCAAGAAAATGCAGTCGCGCTTCCCTGGCCGCGCTCTCGAGAAGGCCGTCAAGGGCATGCTGCCCAAGGGGCCGCTCGGCTACGCGATGATCAAGAAGCTGAAGGTCTATGCGGAAGCAACCCATCCGCATACCGCGCAACAGCCCAAGGTCCTGGAGATCTGAACAAATGATCGGTGAATACAACTACGGCACTGGCCGCCGCAAGACTTCGGTAGCGCGCGTGTTCATGAAGCGCGGTACTGGCAAGATCGTCGTCAACGGCCGCCCGATTGACGATTATTTCTCGCGTGAGACTGGCCGGATGGTGATTCGCCAGCCGCTCGAACTGACCGACAACGTGGCGAGCTTCGACGTGATGGTCAACGTCCATGGCGGCGGCGAGACCGGCCAGGCCGGTGCCGTGCGTCACGGCATCACCCGCGCCCTGATCGACTATGACGAAACGCTCAAGCCGACGCTCTCCAAGGCCGGACTGGTGACCCGCGATGCCCGCGAGGTCGAACGCAAGAAAGTTGGTCTGCGCAAGGCGCGCCGGGCCAAGCAGTTCTCGAAGCGCTAGGAGCGCCGGGGCGCGTCGGGCGTCGATTCGCATACCCGGGACACACTACGGTGGGGCCGCCGAGCGCAAGCCGGGCGGCCCTTATCGTTTCAGGGGGGTGACATGATCAAGGTTGGCATAGTTGGTGGCACCGGCTACACCGGAGTCGAACTGCTGCGGCTGCTGGCGCAACACCCGCAGGCGCAACTCAGTGTCATCACCTCGCGCAAGGAAACCGGAATGCCGGTGGCGGACCTGTTCCCGTCGCTGCGCGGACACGTCGACCTGGCCTTCAGCGACCCCGCCGACGCGGCGCTGGGCGACTGCGACGTGGTCTTTTTCGCCACGCCCCATGGCGTCGCAATGGCCCAGGCGCGCGAACTGCTCGCCAAGGGCGTGCGCATCGTCGACCTGGCGGCCGATTTCCGGCTCCGCGACACCGCCGAGTTCGAGCGCTGGTACAAGATTCCCCACGCCTGTCCCGAGGTCCTGGCGGAGGCGGTCTACGGATTGCCCGAGGTCAACCGCGAGGCGATCCGCACCGCGCGGGTGATCGGGTTGCCGGGCTGTTATCCGACCGCAGTCCAGCTCGGGCTGGCGCCGGTCCTGGAGGCGGCTGCGGGCGACCTGGTCGAACGCGACAGCCTGATCGCCGACTGCAAGTCGGGGGTTTCGGGAGCCGGGCGCAAGGCCGAGGTCTCGGCCCTGCTCGCCGAGGCTGGCGACAACTTCAAGGCCTACGGAGTTGCCGGGCACCGGCACTGGCCGGAAATCACCCAGGGCCTTAACGCGCTCGGCGGCGCGGCGGTCGGGATCACCTTCGTGCCGCACCTCGTGCCCATGATTCGCGGCATTCACGCCACCATCTACGCGCGCCTCACGCCGCGCGGCCTCGAGACCGACTTCCAGGCTCTTTACGAGGCGCGCTACGCCAAGGAACCGTTTGTCGACGTGATGCCCGCCGGGTCGACCCCCGAGACGCGCTCGGTGCGGGCGTCCAACATGCTGCGCCTGGCAGTGCATCGTCCGCCGGCGAGCAAGCTGTTGATGGTGCTGGTGGTCGAGGACAACCTCGTCAAGGGTGCTTCCGGACAGGCCGTTCAGGTCATGAACCTGATGTTCGGGATCGACGAGCGCGCCGGGCTGGCGCACGTCCCCGTGCTCCCTTGAGCCAGTCGTGTTCGAGGCACTGAGGCGCCGCCAGCGTTCGCGTGCCCCAGGTGCGCCGCTGGTCACCGTACAACGACAGGTCTCGCTGTGGGTGCGCATCGGGTTCGTCCTGCTGGTCGCCGGGCTGGGAGCGGCGCTGGCCATAACGGTCTGGCAACTCCGGGCTGGAGACCTCGCGAATCGCAATGCCGAACTCGAGCTCGAGACTGCCGAATTGCGCGCCGCCAGCGCCACGCTGCGCAGCGAGTACGAGCGGGTCTCGGCGATCGCCAACGCGGCCGATGCCAAGATCACGGTGGAGCGCACCGCTGCCGAGCAACTGGCCGAACAGGTCAAGAACACCGAGGCCGAGAACGCGCGTTTGCGCGCCGATCTCGCCTATCTTGAAAGTCTGTTGCCGGCTTCGGGCCGCGACCAGCCGGTTGCCATCCGTCGCTTGCGGGTCGAAAGCGATGGTGCGCCCAATCGTTTCCGCTACCAGGCATTGCTCACGCGGGGCACCACCAGCAAGGGCGAATTCAGCGGCACACTGGCCCTGACAGTGCGCGCGACCCTGGCTGGCAAACCACTCACGATCGAGATTCCGACCGGCGCCGTGGACCAGCGCGAGGCCATGAAGGTATCCTTTACCCGCTACCAACGCATTGATGGGCGCTTCGAGCTGCCCACGGGAGCGGTGCTGCGCAACGTCCAGATGCGCTTGCTCGAGGGCAAGGAGGTCCGGGCCCAGCAGAATTTCGCGCCCTAGATGTTGGCGGGACTGATGAGGAGACGAAGATGATTTTTGGCACCAAGAAGAATGCCCCGACCATCGACAGCCTGATCGGCGCTGGCGCCTCGGTCGATGGCAACCTGCGCTTCAGCGGCGGACTGCGGATCGACGGCCACGTGGCCGGCAGCGTGGTCGCCGAGGACGACCCCACTGCCATGCTGGTGCTCTCGGAAAGCGCCCGGATCGAAGGACCGGTGCGGGCAGCCCACCTGGTGGTGAGCGGAACCATCGAGGGGCCGGTGCAGGCCGACGAGATGCTGGAGTTGCTGCCGGGGGCCAGGATTACCGGCGAAGTTCACTACCGGTCACTGGAAATCCACCCTGGTGCGGTGGTTGAGGGTGCCCTGGTGCATCTGAGCGAGGACCGGCCGGCCCTGAGCCTGGCCGTCAGCCAGGGATAATCGGGAGGGCCCGTCGCCGGGCCCGGCGCTTGCTCAGCCCGAGAAGGAAGAACCGCAGCCGCAGGTGGTGGTGGCGTTCGGGTTCTTGATGACGAACTGGGCGCCTTCGAGGTCTTCCTTGTAGTCGATCTCGGCGCCGACCAGGTACTGGTAGCTCATCGCGTCGATCAGCAACGTGACGCCGTGCCGGCTCATCACGGTGTCGTCTTCGCCGGTCTCTTCCTCAAAGGTGAATCCGTATTGGAAACCGGAGCACCCGCCGCCCTGCACGAACACGCGCAACTTGAGTTCCGGGTTGCCTTCCTCCTCGATCAACTGCTTGACCTTGCGGGCCGCGTTGTCGGTGAAGATCAGCAGATCCGGAAGCTGGGTGCTGGTTTCCTGAGTCTGGGTGGCTGTTTGCATTGATAGGTCCCTCCGTAGCGCTCTATTGTACCGCGACGATATTCCCATTCCGCCAGCATGTGATTGCCGCCCCACGGTGAAAACCGGGTTCCAGGCGTCCCGGTCGACTCAGCCCGGGGTGGGCAGGTAGAGCGCGCCGAGCACCCGTGCGCCGCGCGCACCGGTGACACCCTCGAGATCAACCGGCCGGGTGTCGATGCGCTGGGCAGCCAGCCACGCGAATGCGGCCGCCTCTATCGCCTGCGGATCGATGCCGCGCTGGGCACAGCTGACCACCGGAGTGGGCGCACACATTGCGCGCAGGCGATCGAGCAGCGCCTGGTTGTTGACTCCGCCGCCGCAGACCAGCACTTCGTGAACCCCGGGGCTGGCCGCGATCGCCGCGGCAGCACTCGCTGCCGTCAGTTCGAGCAGCGTCGCCTGGACATCGGCGGGATCGGCCGCGGTGCAGCCGGACGCGGCGATGCGCTCGTCGAGCCAGTCGCTGTGAAAGGTCTCCGTGCCGGTGCTCTTGGGCGCCGGATGCGCGAAATAGGGTTCGCTCAGGCAGATCTGGAGCAGATCGGGCAGTACCTTGCCCGATTGTCCCCAGCGGCCGCCGGTGTCGAACGGTACGCCGCGGTGGCGCTCAATCCACTGGTCGAGCAAGGTGTTGCCGGGACCGGTGTCGAAACCTGCTGCGAGTGTGCCGTCGGCACGGATAAAAGTGAGGTTGCTGATGCCGCCGATGTTGAGTACGGCGCACTGCTGCCCCGAGCGGGCGAACAGTTGGCGATGGAATGCCGGCACCAGGGGTGCGCCCTGGCCGCCAGCGGCGATATCGGCGCTGCGAAAGTCGCACACGACCGGCAGCGCGCAACGCTCCGCGAGCAGTGCGCCATCGAGCAGCTGGATGGTGAAGCCTTGGGCGGGGCGGTGACGGACGGTCTGCCCGTGGGCGCCGATGCCAACGACCGGGGCGCCGAACGGCCCCTGCGCGAGCACCTGGGCCACCGCGCGGGCGTAGATCTCGGTGAGTTCCCGGGCCGCGCCGGCGGCACGTTCGAGTTCGTCGTCTCCCGGTCGAGTCAGGGCGCGAAGTTCGGCGCGCAACTCCGCCGGGATCGGCAGGCTGCACCAGGCGCGGGTCGTGCCGGCGCTGCCAGGAGGCAAGGGGGAATCGATTGCGGCCGCTGGCTGCGGCAGTTCCAGCGCCACCGCGTCGACCGCGTCGACGCTGGTGCCCGACATCAAGCCGATGAAGATGCGTGCCAAGGCACGCTACTCGAAGCTTGCGACCTGGGCGATTTCGGTCCGTGCGAGTTCGGTCTTGTAGCCGGAAGTGAGGGACTTGAAGCGCGCCAGGGCGTCCGCGTCGAGCGGCCGGCCCGAGGGCAGCGCGATCTTGAGCGGATTGGACTGGATGCCGTTGACCTGGAATTCGTAGTGCAGGTGCGGCCCGGTCGCCCAGCCGGTCTGCCCGACGAAGCCGATCACGTCGCCCTGGTGGACCTTGTTGCCCCGCCGCAGCCCGCGCACGAAACCGTTGAGGTGCGCGTACACGGTTGTGAAATTGTTGGGGTGGCGGACCTTGATGACGTTGCCGTAACCACGGATGACGCCGGCGAAGTCGACGCTGCCATCGCCCGTGACCCGCACCCTGGTGCCCCTGGCAGCCGCGAAGTCGACCCCGCGATGGGGCCGTTTGGTGCCGAACAAGGGGTGCGTGCGGGCATTGGAAAACCGCGAGCTGATCCGGGCAAACTCGATCGGGTAGCGCAGGAAGCTCTTCTTCAGGCTCTTGCCGTCCGACGAGTAATAGCTGCCGGCGTCGTCACCGCTACGCGCGAAGTGGAAGGCATCGTAGAAGTGCCCGTTGTTGCTCATCTCGACCGCCAGCACCCGCCCCGCAGAGGGGGCCTCGAGGCTGTCGGCCTCCTGCAGGGTTTCGTAGACGATGCTCAGACGATCGCCGACACGCAGGTCGCGCTGGAAGTCGATCTCGCCGCCAAGGATGTCGGCCACCTGGCTGGCGATCGAATCCGGAATGCCGGCGTCATTGGTGGCGGCAAACAGCGACGAGGTGATCTCGACGCTGCGCATCTCGACGTTGCGCGAGACCGCAACCTGCTCTTCCAGCGCCTCGAGGGCGCCGGCGGCATTGCGCCTTACGGTCAGCCGCAGGCTCTTGCCGTCGATGCCGTCCGCGTCGCTTGCGCCCAGCGGGTAGTGGAAGCGCTGCACCAGCCCCATCGAATCGATCTCGGCCTGGACGATGCGTCCGGCCTGGAAGCGCAGCAGCTTGCGCGCCACCTTGTCGCTGGCGACGAACCGGGTGAAGTCGGGATCGGTCGCCCCGAGGCGACCGGCGAGCGAAGACACCGTGTCACCGCGCCTGATGCGATCGCTCTGGATCACCCGTTCGACGGGCGCCGCGACTTCGTAGCGAAACTCCACCACCTCGTGAACCGTCTGCGCGGCGGGCAATTGCGCCTGCGGCAGAGGCGCGACGCCAAACGCCGTCACCGCGGCGCCGAGCGCGAAAACAGCCGCAACGGCAAGCGAGACAGGGCGTAGCGCGAAGGATTTGTTCATAAGAGTCCTGCAACTGCAGCGAGGAGCCAATGACTCTCCGCTAGAATTCCGGTGGTGCGTTGCCCCGGCCAGGCGCAGGGCGCGACCAAGGAATCTGCAAAAGTTGCCGGATTATACGCCGGACCAGTGGCCGGTTGAATAGGGTTTCAGGTATGAATGGTGTTTCCAGAGGGACGAACGACGGCGGTGCCGGGGTTGCCAGCGCCGAGGTATTGGCTGCCATGGACGTGTCGCGCCGCGGTTGCGACGAGCTGCTTGTCGAGGAGGAGTGGCAGCGCAAGCTGATCCGTAGCGCAGCCTCCGGCAAACCGCTGCGGATCAAGCTGGGCCTGGACCCGACCGCCCCCGACCTGCACCTCGGGCACACCGTGGTGCTCAACAAGATGCGCCAGCTCCAGGACCTCGGCCACACGGTGATCTTCCTGATCGGTGATTTCACCGCGATGATCGGCGATCCGTCGGGCCGCAACAGCACCCGTCCGGCGCTGACCAGGGAGCAGATCAACGAGAACGCCGCGACCTACTTCGAGCAGGCGGCGATGGTGCTCGATCGCACCCGCACGGAAATCCGCTACAACTCGGAATGGGGCGACCAGTTGGGCGCGCGCGGGATGATCGAGCTGGCGGCGCGCTACACGGTGGCCCGGATGATGGAGCGCGACGATTTCTCCAAACGCTTCAAGGCCGGGATCCCGATCTCGGTGCACGAATTCCTCTATCCGCTGATGCAGGGCTACGACTCGGTTGCGTTGCAGGCCGACATCGAACTGGGCGGAACCGACCAGAAATTCAACCTGCTGGTGGGCCGGGAACTGCAGCGCGAGTATGGCCAGGAGCCGCAGTGCATCCTCACCATGCCGTTGCTCGAGGGGCTGGACGGGGTGGAGAAGATGTCCAAGTCCAAGGGCAACTACGTCGGAATCAGCGAAGCGCCCGCCGAGATGTTCGGCAAGCTGATGTCGATCTCCGACGAGCTGATGTGGCGCTACTACGAGCTGCTCTCCTTCCGGCCGATGAGCGAGATCGTGTCGTTGCGCCGCGCCTGTGATGAGGGCAGCAACCCGCGCGACGCCAAGATCGCGCTGGGTTCCGAGATCGTCGCGCGCTTTCACGGCCGGGCCGCGGCCGAGGCCGCACTGGCGGAATTCGCAGCCCGTTTCCGCGACGGCGCGATGCCCGAGGACATGCCCGAATTCGCGCTTGGCGCCGCCCCGCTGCCGCTGGTGCAGGTGCTCAAGCGCTCGGGCCTGGCGCCGTCGACGAGCGAGGCCTACCGCAACATCGACCAGGGCGGGGTGCGCATCGACGGCAGCCGGGTGGGCGAGCGCAGCCTGCAGCTCGAAGCCGGCAGCTACGTCATCCAGGTCGGCAAGCGCCGGTTCGCGCGCGTCATCCTGGGATGAAGGCAGGCCGGAGGGCGCCGGCGCGATGATCGCCCTGCTGCAACGCGCCAGCAGCGCCAGCGTCACCGTCGCTGGCGAGGTCGTCGGCCAGATCGGCGTCGGCTTGCTGGTGCTGCTGTGCGTCGAGCGCGGCGATTCCGGGCGCGAAGCCGACGTCCTGCTCAATCGCACTCTCGGGCTGCGGATCTTTCCCGATGCCCAGGGGCGGATGAACCGCTCGCTCACCGATCTCGCCGGCGAAGCCGGCAATGCTGCCGGGCCAGGATCTGCCGCCTGCCAGCGTGCCGGCCTGCTGGTGGTGCCCCAGTTCACGCTGGCCGCCGACACCAGGTCGGGGCGCCGGCCGAGCTTCACTGCGGCGGCTCCGCCTGACGAGGGGCTGCGCCTGTTCGAGCATTTTGTTGCACTGGCCGCCGCCCGGCACCCGGCGGTCGCGACCGGGCGGTTTGGCGCGACGATGGCGGTGGCGCTGGTCAACGACGGCCCGGTGACGCTGTGGCTGCGCGAGAGTCCGGCGACCTGACCCCGGGCATCGCCGGGCCTTTGCCCTGCGCCAGAGTGCGGATTAAACTGGATGATCCTACCGAGGAGAACAGCCGTGAAACTGCACAGTGCTTCCTTTGCCGACGGGGCAGCGATCGACACCGCGTTTGCCTTCGGGAAAATCGACCCCAAGAGCCACGTTGGCCTGTCCGCCAACCGTAACCCGCAACTGGCGTGGTCCGACGTACCGCAGGGCACCCGCTCGTTCGCCGTGATCTGCCACGACCCTGACGTCCCCAGTGCGCCGGACGACGTCAACCAGGAGGGGCGCGAAGTCCCCGAGTCGCTGCCGCGGGTGGATTTCTTTCACTGGGTGCTGGTCGACCTGCCGGCTGACTGCCGCGAGATTGCCGCCGGCGAGTATTCGCACGATGTCACTGCCAAGGGCAAATCCGGTCCGGCGGCGCCCCATGGCGCGCGCCAGGGGATCAACGATTACACCGGGTGGTTCGCCCAGGACCATGACATGGCCGGCGACTACTATGGCTATGACGGGCCGTGCCCGCCGTGGAACGATTCGATCGTGCATCGCTACGTGTTCACCGTGTTTGCGCTCGACGTCGCCGAACTCGGGGTCAAGGGCCGCTTCGCCGGCGCCGACGCGCGCAAGGCGATGCAGGGTCACGTCCTCGCCCAGGCCTCGATCACCGGCACCTACACGCTCAATCCGAGGCTCGCCTGAACGCAACCGGAGCTGCATCAGAGCCGACCGAGCTGGTGCTGGTGCGCCACGGCGTCACGTCGTGGAACCGCGCGCGCCGCTTCCAGGGTCATACCGACATCGGGCTCGATGACGAGGGCCACGAGCAGGCCAGCCGCACCGGTCAGCGGCTGCGCGGCCTGCCGCTGGCGGCGATCTACTCGAGCGACCTGGCGCGGGCCATGGAGACGGCCGCGCCAATTGCCCGGGCCCAGGGGCTGGCGGTGACGCCGGAACCGGAGTTGCGCGAGCGTTTCTACGGCTCGTTCGAGGGCCGGACCCACGACGAACTGCTGCGCGATCAAGCCGCGCTCTTCGAACGCTGGCGGGCCCGCGAGCCCGATTTCGCGCTCCCCGACGGGGGCGAGTCGCTGCGTGCCTTCGCGGCGCGGGTCGAGCGGGTGATCCGGCGCATCGCGGCGGCGCACCCGGGAGCCAGGGTCGCCGTGGTGACCCACGGCGGCGTGCTCGACTGCGTCTATCGCCTCGCCACCGGGATCGCGCTCGATGCCGCGCGCGAGCACCACCTGCTCAACGCCAGCATCAACTTGATTTCGTGGGATGGCGAGCGCTTTGCGCTGAGCGCCTGGGGCGACGTCGCCCACCTCTGCCAGGCCGACCAGGCGCCGGTCCCGGTCGGGTAAAATCAGCGCTTTCGATCTGGCGCCAGTCGCCGCAGGAGATGTGATGTTTGACCGCAACTTTACGCTCGACAAGGCTGACCCGGAGATCTGGAGCGCAATGCAGCACGAGGTGCAGCGCCAGCAGGATCACATCGAGCTGATCGCTTCGGAAAACTACACCAGCCCGGCGGTGATGCAGGCTCAGGGCAGCCAGCTCACCAACAAGTACGCCGAGGGTTACCCCGGCCGGCGCTACTACGGCGGCTGCGAATACGTCGACGTGGTCGAGCAGCTGGCCATCGACCGGCTCAAGCAACTCTACGGGGCCGAGGCCGCCAACGTCCAGGCGCACTCGGGCTCACAGGCCAACCAGGCGGTCCTGCTGGGCTTCGTCAAGCCCGGCGAGACGGTGATGGGGATGAGCCTGGCCGAAGGCGGGCACCTGACCCACGGCATGGCGCTCAACATGTCCGGCAAGTGGTTCAACGTCGTTTCCTATGGCCTCGACGAGCACGAGGAAATCGACTACGAGGCGATGGCACGCAAGGCGCGCGAGTCCCGCCCCAAGCTCATAATCGCCGGCGCCTCGGCGTACAGCCTGCGCATCGACTGGGAGCGTTTCGCCAAGGTGGCGCACGAGGTCGGGGCAATCCTGATGGTCGACATGGCGCACTACTCGGGCCTGATCGCCGCCGGCCTGTACCCCAACCCGGTGCCCCACGCCGACGTGGTCACGTCGACCACCCACAAGAGCCTGCGCGGACCGCGCGGCGGCTTCGTGCTGATGAAGGCCGAGCATGAAAAGACCATCAATTCGGCGATCTTCCCGGGGCTGCAGGGCGGGCCGCTGATGCACGTGATCGCCGCCAAGGCGGTCGCCTTCGGCGAGGCGCTCGCGCCTGAATTCAAGGCGTACCAGCAGCAGGTGCTCAGCAACGCCAAGGCGCTCGCCGAGTCGCTGATCGAGCGCGGCCTGCGGATCGTTTCGGGCCGCACCGAAAGCCACGTGATGCTGGTCGACCTGCGTTCCAAGAAGATCACCGGCAAGCGTGCCGAAGCGGTGCTGGGCGAAGCCAACATCACGTGCAACAAGAACGCCATTCCCAACGACCCCGAGAAGCCGATGGTCACCAGCGGCATCAGGCTGGGTTCGCCGGCGATGACCACGCGCGGGTTCGAGGAACCGGAGGCGCGCCTGGTTGGCGAGCTGGTCGCCAATGTGCTCGAGCATCCCGACGACGCCGAGCGCATCGCCGAAGTGCGCGAGCAGGTCGCGGAACTGACGGCGCGCTTCCCGGTCTACGTTGGGGCGTCTGACTGAGTGGGAGTGCCGCGCGCCCGGCCTCAGGCCGGTCGCGCGCTGGCTAGCGGGGAAGGGGTGCGCTCAGCGTCCCGCTGCCCGCACCTGGTCGAGCGAGCGTCCGGGTGAAATCACCTGCTCGTCGATCCGCAAGTCGATCAGCGCCGGCCGGCGCTCCTTGGCCATGAAGGCCAGCGCCCGGGCGAGTGCGCCATCGAACTGGGCGGTTTCGGTCACGGTGGCACCGAAGCCGCCGAACGACTCGATGAACTTGACGAAATCCGGGTTGGTCAGCGATGAGCCGTAGACGCGCTCAGGGTACGCACGCTCCTGGTGCATCCGGATGGTGCCGTAGATCCCGTTGTTGAAGAGCAAGGTCAGGAATGGCGCCTCGTGGCGAACCGCGGTTGCCAGTTCCTGGGCGTTCATCAGGAAGTCGCCATCGCCGGCAAAGCACACTATGGTGCGCGCCGGAGCGCTGATGGCTGCTGCCACAGCTGCTGGCAGGCCATAGCCCATGGCGCCGGAGGTTGGCGCGAGCTGGCTGCGCAGCGCTCCGTAGCGCCAGAAGCGATGTGCCCAGACGGTGAAGTTTCCGGCGCCATTGGTCACGATGGTATCGCCCGGCAGCGCCGCCTGCAGGTTGCGCACGACCTGCCACAGGTCGAGGCGTCCGGCCTGCGCCGAGGTCTCGAAAACCGGTGGGCGGGCCTGCCACGCCTCGTAATCGGCGCGCGCCGCCGCGCGCGTTCCGGACCAGGCCGAGTGGTCGACCTTGAGGTTGCGCACCGCGGCTGCGAACTCGGGCATCCCGGACTGGATCATCAATGCTGCCTGATAGACGCTGCCGAGTTCCTCGGCGCCGGCGTGCACGTGCACCAGCGTCTGGCGCGGCACCGGCGAATCGAACAGCGTATATCCCGAGGTCGTCATTTCGCCCAATCGTGGTCCGATGGCCAGCACCAGGTCGGCTTCGCGGACACGCGCGGCGAGTTTCGGGTTGATCCCCACGCCGACGTCGCCGACATAGTTGGGGTCGTCGTTGGCGAGCAGGTCCTGGAAGCGGAACGCGCAGGCCACCGGCAGGTCGTTGGCATGGGCGAACATTCGCAGGTCCGCGCAGGCGGCGGCGCTCCAGCCGCTGCCGCCGAGCAGCACCAGCGGCCGCTGGGCGACGCCCAGCAAGGCGTGCAGGCGGGTCATCTGAACGCTGGCCGGAGCTGCCTGCACCGGGGTGAAGGCAGCGGTCGGCGTTGCCTGGGCCGCGCTGGCCAGCATGTCCTCGGGCAGCGCCAGCACCACTGGGCCCATGCGGCCGCTGGTCGCGACCTGGAAGGCATGGGCGAGGTATTCCGGGATGCGGTCGGCGCGCTCGATCTGCGCGGTCCACTTGGCCATCTGGCCGAACATCCGGCGGTAGTCGATTTCCTGAAAGGCCTCGCGGTCGGCGAAGTCCGAGCCGACCTGGCCGATCAGGACCACCAGCGGCGTCGAATCCTGGAAGGCGGTGTGGATCCCGATCGCGGCGTTGGTGGCGCCGGGTCCGCGGGTGACGGCCAGCACCCCGGGCTTGCCGGTGAGCTTGGCGTAGGCGTCGGCCATGAATGCCGCGCCGCCCTCCTGGCGGCAGATCACGAAGCGGCACCTCTCGCGGTGGCTGTAGAGTCCGTCGAGCAGCGCCAGGTAGCTTTCGCCGGGAACTCCGAAGATCGTATCGACGCCGTGCCCGATCAGGGCGTCGGCGAGGATCTGGCCCCCGATACGGGCGACAGGAGCGGCGGGAGCGGCGGGAGCGCGCCGGGAAGATGCGGACATGGTCGGCCTCGGACTGGTGCGGATGGGGTATTGTTGAAGTCTACCGTGATCCGGCTCTGCGGCGGGGCTGCGGCTCGGTAGAATCAGTGGATCATGTTCAACGAAACCGACCATCGCTGGATGGCGCGTGCCCTCGAACTGGCGGCGCGCGGCCTCTGCACCACGACTCCCAATCCGCGCGTGGGCTGCGTCATCGTGCGCGACGGCCAGGTTGTCGGGGAGGGCTGGCACCAGCGTGCCGGCGAGGCCCACGCCGAGGTGGTCGCGCTCGCCCAGGCCGGCGCGCGTGCGCGCGGCGCCGACGTCTATCTGTCGCTGGAGCCGTGCAGTCATTTCGGGCGCACGCCGCCGTGTGTCGAGGCGCTCGTCGAGGCCCAGGTGGCGCGGGTGATAGTCGCGATGGAGGATCCCAACCCGCAGGTCGACGGGCGCGGGCTCGCGCGCCTGCGCGCCAGCGGGATCGAAGTGCGCTGCGGGCTGTTGCGCGACGAGGCCCGCGACCTGAACGTTGGTTTCTGTTCGCGGATGACGCGCGGCCGCCCCTGGGTGCGGGTCAAGGTCGCTGCCAGCCTGGATGGCGCTACCGCGCTGGCCAATGGCGCCAGCCAGTGGATCACCGGGCCCGAGGCGCGCGCCGACGGTCACGCCTGGCGGGCACGGGCCTGCGCGATTCTGACCGGGGTCGGCACGGTGCGTGCCGATGATCCGCGCCTCGACGTGCGGCACGTCGTCACCGAGCGCCAGCCACTGCGGGTGCTGGTCGATTCACACCTCGCCGTTGACCTCGACGCCAAACTGGTGCGCGCCGGCAAGCTGCTGATCGCCACCGCGGCGACCGGGTTCGCCGACAAGGAGCGAGAACTGCGCGATCACGGCTGCGAGGTAATCCACCTGCCTGACGGCGACGGACGGGTCGACCTGGCCGCGTTGATGGGCGAACTGGCGAAGCGCTCCCTCAACGAGATCCACGTCGAGGCCGGCTTCCGGCTGAACGGCGCACTGTTGGCTGCCGGTTGCGTCGACGAATTGCTGGTCTATCTGGCGCCGACGCTGTTGGGGGCGGGGAATGGCATGTTCGCGCTTCCGGCGCTGGACCGGCTCGAGGACGGCACCAGGCTGCGGATCGCCTCGGTGGCCAGCGTCGGCGGGGATGTGCGCATTCTGGCGCGGGTCGCAGCGGACGGCGCCAACGGCGCGCTGGCGGCGGACTCACCGCGCGGACCGGTGCCCGCGGCCTAGGACGATTGAGATAAGGGGAACTGAGCGATGTTCACGGGAATTGTCGCGGCGCGGGGCCGCATCGAAAAAGTCGAGCCGCTGGCAGGCGCGGGCAATGATGGCGCTGCCGGGCTGCGCCTGACGGTGGCGGCGGCAGAACTTGGTCTCGACGACCTCGGGATCGGCGATTCGGTCGCCATCCAGGGCGCATGCATGACCGCGATCGCGGTTGCGGGCGACCGTTTCGTCGTCGAAGTCTCGGCCGAGAGTCTCTCCAAGACGGTCGGACTGGACCGGCCGGGCGAGGTCAATCTCGAGAAGGCCATGCGCCTGTCGGACCGGGTCGGCGGGCACCTGGTGACCGGACACGTCGACGGGCTGGGTGAAGTGGTGCTTTTCGAGCCGGTGGGCGAGAGCTGGACGCTCGAAATCCGGGTCGATCCCGCACTGGCGCGCTATTTCGCCTACAAGGGTTCGGCGGGCGTCAACGGTGTCAGCCTGACGGTCAACAGCGTCGCTGACCGTGCCGACGGCACGGTGTTCTCGATCAACCTGATCCCCCACACGATGACCGTTACCACCCTGGGCCGGCTCAAGGTCGGTGACCGGGTGAACCTCGAGGTCGACCTGATGGCCCGCTACGTCGAGCGGATGCTGGGCCAGGTGCAATTGCCGGGGCGCTGACCCCGGCGCTCAGAGGCCAGTGGCGCGGGCCGGTGGCGCCGGCGTCGAGCGTTCGAGCAGCTCGTCGAACAGCTTGGCAGCGGCGGCGACCGCCGCCGGATCGCGGTCGAGCACCGCAAAACCACGATCGAAGTGGGGCCGGCGCAACACCGCCGACTGGTCGACGATCACCACTCCCAGGGCATAGTTGCGGACCTCGGGCTCGGTTTCGCGGATCTGCAGGCGCGGCGCGAAGCGTTCGATGATCGCCGGCAGGCGCGCGGCCCGGCCTTCGAGGGCGCTGGCGTCGTGCAGGATCAGCGTCGCCCGGGTGAACTGGCTGCGCCGCAGGAAGGCGTCGATGGCGGCACAGAACTCGGCGCCGTCGAGATCCCAGAAGCCGGCATCACGCTCGAACAGGCGCAGTTCCTGGCGGGCCTGGCCAATTTCGGCGCCCAGCGCGGCGCGCGCGCTGGCCCGGTCATCGAGCCGCTGGTAGGCGCTGGTGTCGTCCTGATCCATGGCGACAGTATCGCGCGAACCGCGTTCCCGCGCGAGCATTGCGGCAGCGTAAAATGCCGGGATGCCTACTGCCACCACTTCTGAAATTGTTGCCGAGCTGCGCGCCGGCCGGATGGTCATCCTCGTCGACGAGGAAGACCGCGAGAACGAGGGCGACCTCCTGCTCGCGGCCGACTTCGTCACTCCCGAGGCGATCAACTTCATGGCCCGCCACGGCCGCGGCCTGATCTGCCTGACGCTCACCGCGGAACGCTGTCAGCAACTGCGGCTGGCGCCAATGGTGGCCAGCAACGGCACCCGCCACGGCACCAACTTCACCGCCTCGATCGAGGCCGCCGAAGGCGTGACCACCGGCATCTCGGCCGCCGATCGCGCCCGCACGGTGCAGGTCGCGGTGGCCCGCGACACCCGTCCCGAAGACCTGGTCCAGCCCGGTCACGTCTTTCCGCTGACCGCCCAGCCCGGCGGCGTGCTGATGCGCGCCGGCCATACCGAGGCGGGCTGCGACCTCGCGCAGATGGCCGGCCTGACGCCGGCGGCGGTGATCTGCGAGATTCTCAAGGACGACGGGACCATGGCGCGGCTCCCGGACCTGATCGAATTCGCCGCCCACCACCAGCTCAAGATCGGCACCATCGCCGACCTGATCCACTATCGCAGCGCCAACGAGAGCCTGATCGAGCGCCTCGTCGAGCGCCCGGTGAGCACGGCCCACGGCGAGTTCCGGATGATCGCCTATCGCGACAAGCCCAGCGGCTCCCCCCACCTGGCGCTGATCAAGGGCGAAATCAGCGCCGAACGCGAGACCCTGGTGCGGGTCCACGAGCCGCTCTCCGTGCTCGATTTCCTCGAATCCGAAACCAGTGCGCATTCCTGGCCGCTGCCCCAGGCGCTCGCGGAGATCGCGGGTCACGATGGCCCGGGAGTGGCGGTCCTGCTCAATTGCGGCCAGTCGGGCGCCGACCTGATCAGCGCGCTCGAGCGCTCGGGCGTGGCCAGCAATGATGATTCAGCGGCCGCCGAGGCGCACCGGGTCGCCAAGCTTGACCTGCGCACCTACGGCGTCGGCGCGCAGATTCTCAAGGATCTGGGTGTCTCGCGGATGCGCCTGCTGGCGCGGCCGCGCAAGATGCCGAGCATGACCGGCTTCGACCTCGAGGTCGCCGGCTTCGAGCCGGGTGGAGAATGAACGACAAGGAGGTGGTTGTGGAGCACGACATCGACGTCTACGAAGCCGAAGCCGATGGCGACGGATTGCGCATCGGGGTGGTCCAGGCGCGTTTCAACGAGCCGATCTGCCAGGGGCTGCGCGACTCCTGCCTGCGCCAGTTGCTCGAACTCGGGGTGGCGGTCGAGGACGTGTTCGTCTGCACGGTGCCGGGCGCGCTCGAGATTCCGATCGCGCTGCAGCGGCTGGCGGAGTCTGGTGAATTCGATGCGCTGATCGCGATTGGCGCGGTGATCCGCGGTGAGACCTATCACTTCGAAGTGGTCTCCAATGAAAGCGCCGCCGGTGTCGCGCGGGTCGCCAATCTCCATTCGATCCCGATCGCCAACGCGATTCTCACCTGCGACACGGACGAACAGGCCTTGGAGCGGGTGGCGGAGAAGGGTGCCGACGCGGCTTTCGTCGCGGTGGAGATGGCCAACCTGCTCGATTCGATGAGCGGCCTGTCGGAATCCGACGATTACGACGGTGCGGCAAACGACGCCGAAGAGGGCGTTCAGTGACGGCGGCCGCCGACGGTTCGGGCACGCCGCGCCCCGAGCGCCGCTCGGGACGGGACGCCGGCGGCGGGCGCAGCGCCCGGCGTCGGGCGCGCGAATTTGCGGTGCAAGGCGTATATCAGTGGCTGATCTCGGGCGAGGATTCCGGGGCGATCGAGGTGCACATCGGCACCACGCCCGGTTTCGGGCGGGCCGACAAGGAGCATTTTCAGGCGCTGCTCCACGGCTGCCTCGAA
>JAHEMI010000144.1 GCA_024643785.1 Burkholderiaceae bacterium | reverse complement strand
AGACCACCCTCGTCGACCAGCTACTGCGTCAGTCGGGGACCTTTCGCGCCCATCAGCAGCTCGCCGAGCGGGTGATGGACAGCAATGACCTCGAGCGCGAGCGCGGTATCACCATCCTGGCGAAGAACTGCGCGGTCGAGCACGCCGGCACGCGCATCAATATCGTCGACACGCCCGGACACGCCGATTTTGGCGGCGAGGTCGAGCGCGCCCTGTCGATGGTCGACGGCGTGCTGCTGCTCGTGGACGCCGTCGACGGACCGATGCCGCAGACGCGCTTTGTTACCCGCAAGGCCCTGGCGCTGGGCCTGCGCCCGATCGTGGTGATCAACAAGATCGACCGCCCGGGCGCCCGCCCGAACTGGGTCGTAGACCATACCTTCGATCTCTTCGACAAGCTCGGCGCGACCGAGGAGCAGCTCGATTTCCCGGTGGTCTACACCTCGGCGATCAACGGCTACGCGGTCAACCGCCTCGCCGACCTGCCCGAGGGCGGCGTATCGGGAGTGGCCGCTGCTGCGGCCCACGGATTGACGATGGGACCGCTGTTCGACGCGATCCTCGCCCAGGTGCCGGCGCGCGACGATGATCCCGACGGACCGCTGCAGTTCCAGATCTCGGCGCTCGATTTTTCGAGCTACGTCGGCAAGATCGGCATCGGCCGGATCAATCGCGGTCGGATCCGTTCCGGCCAGAGCGTACTGGTGATGCAGGGCGATCCGGCCGAGACCGGCGTGGCCCCGGTGAGCGCCAAGGTCAACCAGGTGCTGCGCTTCCGCGGCCTCGATCGCGAGGTAGTCGACGAGGCGTTTGCTGGCGACATCGTGGCGATCAATGGCATCGACGAGATCGGGATCGGCTCGACCCTGTGCGACGTCGGCACTCCCGAAGCGTTGCCGATGTTGAAGGTCGACGAGCCCACCATGACCATGGAATTCCTGGTCAACACCTCGCCGATGGCGGGTCGCGAGGGCAAGTACGTGACCAGCCGCCAGATTCGCGACCGGCTGGTGCGCGAGCTCAAGTCCAATGTGGCCTTGCGAGTCGAGTTTACCGCCGACAGTGACACCTTCGTGGTTTCGGGGCGCGGTGAACTGCACCTCACGATCCTGCTCGAGAATCTGCGTCGCGAGGGCTACGAACTGGCGGTCTCGCGGCCCAAGCCGCGCATCAAGGTGGTCGACGGCCAGACGCTCGAACCCTATGAAATTTTCAGCGCCGACCTTGAGGAGAACCACCAGGGCGCGGTCATGGAATTGCTCGGGCGCAGGCGCGGCGAACTGCAGAACATGGAGCTCGACGGCAAGGGCCGGGTGCGGCTCGAGTATCGGGTGCCGGCCCGCGGGCTGATCGGCTTTCACAACGAGTTTCTCAACCTGACCCGCGGCACCGGCATCGCCAGCCACGTGTTTGACGACTACGGCCCGTGGGCCGGTCCGATCGAGGACCGGCGCAATGGTGTGCTGATCTCGCAGGACGATGGCGCTGCCGTGGCCTACGCGCTCTGGAAGTTGCAGGAGCGCGGCCGGATGTTCGTCAATCCCGGTGATCCGCTCTACGAGGGCATGGTCATCGGGATCCACTCGCGCGACAACGATCTGGTGGTAAATCCGGTCAAGGAAAAGAAGCTCACCAACATCCGCACCTCGAGCAAGGACGAACATATCGTCCTGGTGCCGTCGATCCAGCTGACGCTGGAAAAAGCGGTCGAGTTCATCTCGGACGACGAACTGGTCGAGCTCACGCCCAAGAGCATCCGCTTGCGCAAGCGCCTGCTCAAGGAGCACGAGCGCAAGCGCGCTTCGCGCGAGTCGCTGATTTCCGAATAGTTTCCCGCCGCGGCGCTGGCGCCGCGGTCCACCGGATCTAGCCGGCTGCGCTCTCCGGCGCGAGCGCGAGCGCGACCTGGTCGAGCCGGTCGTTGCCCCAGTACATGAGCTCGCCGACGAAGAAGGTCGGGGCGCCAAACACTCCGCGCGCGATGGCCGCTTCGCTGTCGCTGCGCAGCTTGTCCTTCACCGCCTGTTGCGACGCGAGCGCGAGCAGCTCCTGGTCGTCGAAACCGGCTGCCCGGATAACCGCGGCGAGCTCGGTGGGGTCGGCGAGATTGCGCCCTTCGGCCCACATCGCGCGGAATGATGCTTCGACCCAGGCCGGGAAATCGGCGGGGCGCTGCGCCTGCAGCCCGGTGGCGATGCGCATGGCCACCAGGGTGTTGACCGGGAAGTGGGGATTGAGCCGAAACGGCACGGCGAGCGCCGCCGCGCAGCGTTCGAGGTCCTGTTCGACCCAGCGCATCTTGGCCGGAACCTCGAATGGCGAGTGGCCGCCGGTGGTCTTGATGATCGCGCCGAGCAGGATCGGCCGCCACACTATCTCCGCCCCCGCAGCCCGCGCGATTGCCGGCAGAGCGTGGTAGGCGAGGTAGGAATAGGGACTGCCGACGTCGAAGAGGAACTCCACCGATCGTTTCATGCCTTGCTCCCGTCAGCGTGACGCACGTCTGCGTCGCGCCTACGCCATTTGCGTGATGAACTTGGTGTTCAGGTAGCCGTCGAAGGTCTCGCTGCCGCCTTCGCTGCCATAGCCGCTGTCCTTGATGCCGCCGAAAGGAGTCTCGGCGAGCGCCATCCCGAAGTGATTGATGTTGACCATGCCGGCTTCGAGCCCGGTTGAAATGGCGTGCGCGTTGCGGATCGAGCCGGTGAACGCGTAGGACGCCAGGCCGTAGGGCAACCGGTTGGCGCGAGCCAGCGCTTCATCGAGGCTGTCGAAGCGCACGATCGGTACCACCGGACCAAACGGTTCGCTGGTCATCACCAGCGCGTCGTCAGGAACCTCCGTGAGCACCGTCGGGGCAAAGAAATTGCCAACTTCGCCGATGCGCGCGCCGCCGGTGACCGCAACCGCTCCGCGTTCGCGCGCGTCCTCGACGAATTCGGTCATCGAGCCCACGCGCCGCTGGTGGGCCAGCGGACCCATGCGGGTGTCGGGCGCGAGTCCGTCGCCGACCTTGAGCTTCTCAGCGGCGGCCACGAAAGTTTCCACGAAGCGCTCATAGGCTGCGCGCTCCACATATACGCGCGAGGGGGAGACGCAGACCTGGCCGGCGTTGCTGAACTTCAGCGCTGCAACCACTTTGGCGGCGCGCACGATATCGCCGTCCTCGCACACGATCACCGGCGAGTGGCCGCCGAGTTCCATGGTGCAGCGTTTCATCAGCGAGCCGGCCAGCGCCGCGAGCTGCTTGCCAACCGGGACTGAGCCGGTGAACGAAATCTTGCGCACGATCGGCGAACGGATCAGGTAGTCGGAGACCTCGTGAGGAACGCCCCAGACGACGTTCAGGCAGCCGGCGGGGAGCCCGGCGTCATGGAACAGGCGCGCGAGCGCCACGACCGCGCTGGGCGCATCCTCGGGGCCCTTGACGATGATGGTGCAGCCGGCGCCGAGCGCCGCGACGATCTTGCGAATTGCCTGGTTGAAGGGGAAGTTCCAGGGCGTGAACGCAGCGCAGACGCCGATTGGTTCGCGTACCACCAGCTGGCGGACGCCTTCGACGCGGGCCGGAATCACCCGCCCGTAGATGCGGCGGCATTCCTCGGCGTGCCACTCGGCGTGTTCGGCGCAGCCGCTGACTTCGCGCACTGCCTCCGCCAGCGGCTTGCCCTGGTCGAGGGTGATGTTGCGGCCGATGGCCTCGGCGCGCTCGCGTGCCAGCTCGGCGACCTTGCGCAGGATCGCCGAGCGCTCGAGCGGCGAAGTCTTGCGCCATGATTCAAAGGCCCGCTGTGCGGCCGACAGCGCCCGGTCGAGGTCCTCGGTGCTGGCGTGGGGGAGCTTGCCCAGAACTTCGTCATTGGCCGGGTTTAGGACATCCTGCTCGCGGCGTCCGCCACCGCTGATGAATTCGCCGTCGATATAAAGTCCAAGTTCTTCGTACATGTTGTCCCCTTGTGGCGTGCGGCATTGTTTTTCACTGTCCCGGCATGATCGGGTAATGCGCCGCCGGAGGCAAATCGGTTTGCCAAACCCTTGATGTTGCGGGGCTATTGGGTGGCCCGGCGGGCGCGAACTGTCCCGCTGCCGCGGGCTGGTTTACACTGCTAGCTTCAGTGACAGGCCTTGCCGGGCAGGCCTGCCGGGAGAATTCGGCAGGGAAGTGCGGTGATGTTGCCGCTGTCAGTCGTGCCGGCAGAAAGTTTTTGGTTGTCGTCGGCGCGGATTCGTTGCATCCTTGCGCCTGTGCCCGTTGTGCAGGTAGGCGGGACGTCAAACAAACCCAACAGGAGATAGAGTCCATGGTTACTGCGAAGGGTGTCGCCAAGCCGGCCGCGAAGACTGCCCGCAAACCGAACGCGGCCTTCATGAAGCCGCTCAAGCCTAGCGCCGCACTGGCCGCCGTGATCGGAGCCGGAGCCGTGCCCCGGACCGAAGTGGTCAAGAAGATGTGGGAATACATCAAGAAGAACAATCTGCAGGACCAGAAGAACAAGCGCATGATCAATGCTGACGCCAAACTCAAGGAAGTGTTCGGCGCTTCGCAGGTCTCGATGTTCGAGATGACCAAGCTGATCGGCAAGCACCTCAGCTAGGGAAAGGTTTCACGTGCGGAGGCGGCTAGCGCCTGCCTCCCCTGAAAGAGAA
>JAHEMI010000143.1 GCA_024643785.1 Burkholderiaceae bacterium | reverse complement strand
CTCGACGAAGCGGGCATCGACCGCGCGGTCGGATTTGTCGCCGGCACCGACAACGATGCGGTCAACCTCGCACTCGCCAATCGGGCCCGCCGGCGCAAGCCGGGACTGTTTGTGCTGATCCGCCAGAACAATGCCGCCGACCGGTTGCTGATCGATGCGGCGGGTGCCCAGATGAAGTTCGTGCAGTCGGAGGTCATGGTTCACGAGTGCCTCCAGATACTGATTTCGCCGCTGACCAACCGGTTCCTGCGCAACATCCGCCGCCAGGGCGGGGAAGCGGCGTCCCAGGCCACCGCCGCGCTTCAGGAGATCGTCGGCGAACTGGTCCCGGATCTCTGGACGTTCCAGTGCGACGCGAAACGCATCGGCATGCGCCGCGCTTTCTCGGCGCGGATCGACCCGCCGTTCGCGTTGCGCGACCTGCTCACCGATCCATCTGACCCGGCCAAGGGGCTCGCCGCTATGGCCCTGTTGCTGGTGCGCGACGGCAAGACCGTGCTGTTGCCAGAGCCCGCGACCGAGCTCGAAATGGGCGACCTGCTGCTTTTCGCTGGTCAGCCAGGAACCAGGGAGCTCCAGCTGCGCTACGCCTACGACCCGGTGCCGATCGAATACTTGCGTACCGGCCACGAGCCGCCGCGGGGTACGCTGTTCCGCTGGCTGGCGTTGCGCACCGCCAAGCGCTCGCGAGCCGAACATCACAAGGACCCCGGCTCCTCTGGCGAACTGCGCCGCTGATACGTTTGCTTACAAGACTTGCGCTTCGGTTGTGGCCCCTGACGGACATGGGGGCTAATCTGACACCAGAGTTTCAATAACGGAGTCAGAGATGAAAGCCAAAAAACTTATCGCAGTGGCGGCACTTTCAGGATCGTTGCTGGTCAGCGGCGCGGCAATGGCCGGTGACCCCCTGGTGGGCGCGCTGGTCGGCGGCACTTTCGGTGCGGTCATCGGTCATTCGGTCGGGGGGCACGATGGCGCGGTCGTCGGCGGGCTGTTTGGCGCCGCGGTCGGTGCCAGTTCCGCGAACGACGGCTACTATGCCTACGGACCAAGCTATGGCTATGGCGCCACGGTAGGGGTCTATCCCGGTGCCAGCTACGGGCCGACGGTGTATTACTCGTCGCCGCCGGTGGTCTATCGGCGGGCGCCGCGAGTGGTCTACGAGGTGCCGCGCTATCGCCACGAGTCGCGTCGGGCCTACGCCCGTCACGAGCGTTGGGAGCGCCACGAGCGCCACGAGCGCCGCGACGAGCGCTCGCCACGCTACCAGCGTCACGAGCGGAACCGGTGACCGGGTTTCTGCTGGAGCCGTCCGCGCGTCCCTGAGCCGCGACGGGAAAGAAAAGGCCGCCTTCGGGCGGCCTTTTGTTCGCCTGAAGACGGCCTGCTCACGTCCTCCGGTATCATCCGGAGCCGCGGAAGAGGGAAAACATGCTTGCCACCATCCACGACATTCATATCGCCCAGGCGACACCGCTGCCCGCGCCGAGCCTGCTACGGCGCGAACTGCCGGCCACCGAGGCCGACGCGGCATTCATCACGGCGGCGCGCGAAAGCACCCGCGCCATCCTGCGCGGGGAAGACGACCGCCTGCTGGTGATCGTCGGGCCATGCTCGATCCATGACCCGGAGTCGGCGCTCGAATACGCCGCCCGTCTGCGCGAGGTCGCGGCGCGCCTGGAGCGGGATCTGCTGCTGGTGATGCGGGTCTACTTCGAGAAGCCGCGCACCCGCATGGGCTGGAAGGGCCTGATCTACGACCCGGGACTGGACGGCGGCTGTGACATCGGCGAGGGTCTGCGCCACGCCCGCCGCATCCTGCTCGAGTGTGCCCGGCTGGGGGTTCCGGCAGCCTCCGAGATCCTCGACCTGGTCACGCCCCAGTACTATGCCGAGCTCCTTACCTGGGGTGCGATCGGCGCGCGCACCGTCGAGAGTCCGCTGCATCGTCAGATGGCCTCGGCGCTGTCGGCTCCGGTGGCGTTCAAGAACAATATCAACGGCAGCGTCAGCGCCGCGATCGACGCAATCCACGTCGCGTCGCAGCCGCACAGCTTCCCGACGATCTCGCTGGAAGGCAGGGCCATGGTGATCACCACGACCGGCAATCCGGACGCCCACCTGGTCTTGCGCGGTGCCGACAGCGGTCCCAACTACGACGCCGCCAGTGTCGCGCGCTGCGTGGCGGCGCTGCAGGCATCGGCACTGGCGCCGCGCCTGCTGATCGACTGCAGCCACGGCAACAGCGCCAAGAGCCACGAACGCCAGCCCGAGGTCGCGCACGACGTCGGGCGCCAGGTTGCCGCGGGCGGCAACGGCATCTGTGGTGTCATGCTCGAGAGCCACCTCGTCGCCGGGCGGCAGGACATCGTCGCGGGGCCCGCTGGCCTGCGCTACGGCCAGAGCGTCACCGACGCCTGTATCGGTTGGGAAGTCACGGTCGAGGTCCTGGAAAGCCTGGCCGGCGCAGTCGCCGAGCGCCGTCGCCAATGACCACGGCAGTGGCAGGGATGGGCCGTTACGGTAGTAGTCTTGCCGGGTTGAAGCCCCGGCACCCGTCGTCTTGGAGGAAATTCTGATGGAGCAGTTGTTCCCGGCAGGAATGCAGCACTACCTGGTTGGTGGCGTGCTGCTGGGCGTGGCGGTCGGCATTGCCTTCGTGGCGAGCGGTCTGATCACCGGGATGAGCACCGTTTTCAGCTCGACCTGGTCCTACGTCTCGCGGCTGTCATATTTCCAGCAGGAGCGCTTTGTGGCGTCGCGCCAGTGGCGCCTGGTGATGGTGCTCGGGCTGATCATCGGCGCCGCCCTCTACGCCTTCTCGCGCGGCGCCTGGCAGGGTCCGCTGTTCCAGACGGCGGTGCCGTGGTGGCAGCTGGGGCTGGGCGGGTTCATCGCCGGCTACGGCGCACGGATGTCCAACGGCTGCACCTCCGGCCACGGCATCTGCGGGATGGCATCGTTCCAAATGCCGTCGATCCTCGCGGTGGTGATCTTCCTCACCACCGCGATCGTCACCGCCAACCTGGTCAGCGCCCTGGGAGGAGCATGATGAAGCCGCGTTCGCTCTTCGCCGTGCTGGTGGCCGGGATCGTGTTCGGCTACGGGCTGTCGCTCGCGACCATGGTGCGGCCGGAAATCGTGCTCCAGTTCCTGCGCTTCGAGGATTTCGGCCTGCTGCTGGTGCTCGGGGGCGCCGCCGCCGTCACCGCGATTGTCTATGCGCTGGCGCCGCGGGTGATGACCCGGCCGCTGTTCGCCGATGTGTTCGGCACCCACCCGTCCGCAATGAACCGGCCGACCCTGCTCGGGGCAGCCATCTTCGGCATCGGCTGGGGCCTGTCGGGAGTCTGTCCGGCGCCGGCGCTGGCCGGGCTCGGTGGCGGCAACTTTGCCTTGTTGGCGGCGGTCGGCGGGATGTTCGCCGGTGCCTGGGTGCAGGGCTGGCAAGCCAGCCGCTGAAGGGCAAACCGGAAGGCTGAGCCAGCTGGTTCAGCCGCTCGTGTGTTGACAATCGCTATACACCGAGCTAGGCTACGTATATCTATTGTGTATGCATTCTCGGAGACCCCGATGCGTGACGCCGCCATCAACCTGCGGGCGCTGCCCGAACAACGCGAGCTGATCGACCAGGCCGCCCAGGTGCTCGGCAAGAACCGCTCTGACTTCATGCTCGAGGCCGCCTGCGACAAGGCCCAGTCGGTGCTGCTCGATCAGGTGTTCTTTAGCCTGGATGTGCGCAAGTTCCGGCAGTTCACGAAGTTGCTCGATGCGCCGCCCGCGAGCAATCCGGGACTCGAGCGCCTGATGGCGGTCGCGCCTCCCTGGAGCGGGAAGTCCAGGCAGGACTGAGCATGCCGCTCCTTGCGCCGCAACCGCTGACGGCTGCGCACCGGCTCGACGACTTCGCGAGCGGCGAGCCAGTGCTCGATGACTGGCTCAGGCGCCGGGCACTGGCCAACCAGCGCAGTGGCGCAAGCCGCAGTTTCGTCGTTGTCGACGACGACAATCGCGTGTTCGGCTACTACGCGCTGGCCGCGGGCGCCGTCGCGCAACGGCTGGCGACCGGCAGTGTGCGGCGCAATATGCCCGATCCCGTGCCGGTGATGGTGCTCGCCCGGCTTGCCGTCGATCGCAGCGCGCAGGGCCGGCACCTGGGGGCGGCGCTACTGCAGGATGCGGTCAACCGTGCCGTGGCGGTATCCGGCAGCGCGGGGGTACGCGCCCTGCTGGTGCACGCGCTCGACGAGCGTGCAAAGGGGTTCTATGAGCACTATGGTTTCAGTCCCTCGCCCGCCCACCCCCTGACGTTGATGTTGCGCCTGCCCGGCCTTTCAGCCTGAACCGCGCCCTGTGGTTCAATAGCATCCATGACTGCCAAGCACATTCCCAACGTCCTGACGGTCGCCGGACTCGACCCTTCTGGCGGGGCCGGAATCCTCGCCGACCTGAAGACCTTTTCGGCGCTCGGTGCCTACGGCATGGCCGCAGTAGCGGCGCTCACCGCCCAGAACACCAGGGCAGTGACCGGAATCGAAGCCGTGAGTCCGGATTTCGTGCGGCTGCAGATCGATACCGTTTTCGCCGACGTCCGGGTGGCCGCCGCCAAGACCGGCATGCTGGCCTCGGCGCCGGTGGTGTGCGCGGTCG
>JAHEMI010000053.1 GCA_024643785.1 Burkholderiaceae bacterium | reverse complement strand
TCGACCAGCGCCTGCATCGCGGGATTCTTGGTGTCGAGAATGCGCAGCGGATTGGAGTGCAGCCGGCGCTGGGCATCGCCGTCGAGCTGGTCGCGATGCGCCTCGAAATAGGCGATCAGCGCCGCGCGGTGGGCGTTGCGCTCGTCGGCCTGGCCGAGCGAATTGATCTCGAGACTGATCCCGCCGAGACCAAGTTCGTCCCAGAGTCGCCTGCCGAGCAGGATCACCTCGACGTCGGCGTCCGGTCCGGCCATCCCCATGGCTTCGGCGCCGACCTGATGGAACTGCCGGTAGCGCCCCTTCTGGGGACGCTCGTGGCGGAACATCGGACCTTCGTACCACAGGCGCTTGGGGCCATCGTAGAGCAGGTTGTGCTCGATCGCGGCGCGCACCACCCCGGCGGTCGACTCCGGGCGCAGCGTGAGTTCATCGCCGTTGAGCGAGTCGGTGAAGGAGTACATCTCCTTCTCGACGATATCGGTGACTTCGCCGATGCCCCGCACGAACAGCGCCGTCGGCTCGACGATCGGGGTGCGTATCCGCCGATAGCCGTAACCGCGCATGACGCCGGCGACCGCCTCCTCGAACCGCTCCCAGTAGGGCTCGTCGGCCGGCAGCACGTCATTCATGCCGCGCACACCCTGGATTCTTTCTGCTTTGCCCATTTCCCGCCTATCGTTGTGCCGGTCGCGACCGGCACACAGTTGTCTCAATGCGCGGCCTCGCCGCCGCCAATCCCTGCCGCCACCGGCGCGCGCCCCGCGCCGTAGCGCCGCTCCACGTATTGCTCGACGAGCGCCTCGAACTCCTCGGCGATGCGCTCGCCCTTGAGCGTCACGCCGCGCACGCCATCGACGAACACCGGCGCCACCGGCGCCTCGCCGGATCCCGGCAGTGAAATCCCGATGTTGGCGTGGGCGCTCTCGCCCGGCCCGTTGACCACGCATCCCATCACCGCGACCTGCATCGTCTCGACCCCGGGATGACTATCGCGCCACACCGGCATCCTGGTCCGCAGGAAGGTCTCGATGCGTCCGGCCAGTTCCTGGAAGTAGGTGCTGCTGGTGCGGCCGCATCCCGGACAGGCCGTCACCTGGGGCGTGAACGCGCGCAACCCCATGGTCTGGAGAATTTCCTGGGCGACCACCACCTCGCGGCTGCGCGATCCGCCCGGATCGGGGGTCAGGGAAACCCGGATGGTATCGCCGATTCCCTCCTGCAGCAGCACGGCCAGGGCGGCGCTGGAAGCGACGATCCCCTTGCTGCCCATGCCCGCCTCGGTAAGACCGAGATGCAGCGGATAGTCGCAGCGGCGCGCCAGCTCCCGATAGACCGCGATCAGGTCCTGGACCTGCGACACCTTGGCCGAGAGGATGATCGCGTCGCCGGGCAAACCAAGTTCCTCGGCACGCTGCGCGTTGTCCAGCGCCGATGTGACCAGCGCCTCGCGCATCACCTCGCGGGCGTCCCAGGGCGTCGCCCGGGACGCGTTCTGGTCCATCAGACGCGCCAGCAACTGCTGGTCCAGGCTGCCCCAGTTGACGCCAATGCGCACCGGCTTGCCATGACGGCAGGCGATCGCGATCATCTGCGCGAAATTGTCGTCGCGCCGGCTGCTGCTGCCGACGTTCCCGGGGTTGATCCGGTACTTCGAGAGCGCCTCGGCACAACCCGGGTGCTCGGTGAGCAGCTTGTGCCCGTTGTAGTGGAAATCGCCGACCAGGGGCACGTCGATCCCCATCCGGTCGAGCTGGGCCCTGATCGCCGGTACCGCCGCCGCGGCCGCGGCGCTATTGACGGTAATGCGCACCAGTTCGGAGCCGGCCTGCGCCAGTTCCTTGACCTGGATTGCGGTCCCGATCGGGTCCGCGGTATCGGTGTTGGTCATCGACTGGACGACCACCGGCTCGGCGCCGCCCATCACCACGTGGCGCCCGCCCCAGGAAACGGTCGCAGTACGGGTGCCGCGCCGGGATGCCGGGCCGACCGCCATCGGGTCGCTCAGGGCTGCCATCGGATCACTCAACGGTAAGCCTGGCGACACCGGACGACGGCGCTGGCTCCAGCGTTATGCTGCGCCCGGAGCGCTCGAGGCGGACATGGGCGGCATTGCCAATCACCAGGGTGAACGGTGGCTTGCCTTCGAGCGCACGCACGCTATCGGCGGGCTGGACGCCGTTGAGCAACTGCGCGCCACTGGCGTCGCGAATGTCGACCCAGGAATCGCGCCCGAACACCAGCCGCAGCGTCGGCACGGCTCCTGCTGTCGCGCTGGTCGTGGCGGCCGGGGCAGGCACGGCGGCGGTGGCCGGGTTCGCTGCCGATTCCGCACCCACCACCGGCGCCGGGTCGGGCACGGCCAGCGGCGGCGCGCCCGTGGCGGCGGGCGCGACGGTTGTCATCGGCGCGGAGGCGTCAGCAACGCTCGCGGCACCTTGCGGGGCCGCCGGGGCGCCGTCGAGCGCGTTGCCGGCGATCGCCACCGGCTCGGTGACCGTGCCCGGCGCGCCTGCGGCAGGAGTCTCGGAAGCAGTCTGGGTCGAAATCCAGGATGAAACGCCGGAGAGTCCCTGGCCGCCGGCGAAGTACATTGCCACGGCAACCAGGCCGACGATCAGCAGGGCCACCCAGACCCAGCGATGTCCAAAATCGCCATCGCCGAAACCGATCACGGTGTTGCGCGGCAGCGTGACGCCCAGCGACGGTGCGGGGCGCAATTGGATGTCGTCCGGCCGTTCGAGTTGCACCAGCAGCTCGGCGACATCGTGGCCCAGCAGCCGGCCGTAGGAGCGCAAGGCGCCCCGCACGAAAGCCACTCCCGGCAGGGCTTCCCAGTCGCCGGTTTCGAGGGCGTGGACCTGGCGCGGCGCCAGCCGCAAGGCCGACGCTGCCTCCTCGATGGTCATCCCCGCGGCCTCGCGGCGCGTGCGCAACGCGCCGAAATCACCGCCGTCGGCGCGGGGCGCATCGCCCGGCCCGCCTTCGGTGCCGGCTACGTCGACCTGTTCCGAATCACTCACCGTATCGTCCCTCGATCTGCTTGCGCGCCTCGGGCGATGCCGGGAAGCGGCGCTGCAATTGCGCCGCCAGGCTGGCCTCGCCGTCGCGGTCGCCGCGCGCATGTTGCACGCGCAGCGCGAGCCAGAGCGTTTCGGCGTTCGGATCGTAGCTGTTCAGGAGGCGCTGGGAGTAGAAGTGCGCGCGTTCGAGTTCGTTTTGTTCCAGGGCGATCTCGGCGAGATTGAACATCGCCACGGGGTTGCCGGCATCGATCTGGAACGCCCGCTCGAGGTAGCCGCGCGCCTTTGCCAGGTCGCCGATGCGGCGCATGCAAACGCCGGCGTTGTGCAGCGGCCTGACCGGGGTGCGATAGAGCCGGTCGGCGAGCGCACGGTCGAAATAGCTCAGCGACTCGCGCTCGCGGCCGGTCTGACAGAGATACCAGCCGTAGTTGTTGTTGATCTCGGCATCAGCGGGCGCCAGTTCCAGTGCGCGCCGGAAGCTCTCCTCGGCCTTCGGCCGATCGTCGAGATCCATGTAGACCAGACCGAGCATCCCGAAGGCGTCCGGATAGGTCGGGTCGGCCTTGAGCGACTCGCGCAACTCGTCGAGCGCCGCGGGGTAGATCCGCTGGCGATAGTAATTCGCAGCCAATTCGAGACGGATGCGCGCCCGTCGCCGCGCGTCGGTATCGACCGGGGCCGTGGGCACGACACTGGCTTCCGCGCCCGTCTGGCCTGGTGCTCCGGGCGCCGCACAACCGCCTGCCTGGACCAGCACCAGGGCACTGGCCAACAGCAGCGCCATCCTGAAGTGGTTCATCGCACCAGCTCCTTGATCGTGATGGATCGCGTCCGGTCGCGGACCTCGCCAGCGAGCTGGCCGCAGGCCGCATCGATGTCGTCACCACGGGTCTTGCGCACCGTGGTGATGATGCCCTCGTCGCCGAGCACTTGCGCGAACGCCTGGACCCGCACCGGGCTCGATTTCTTCAGGCCGGATCCGGGCACCGGATTGAACGGGATGAGGTTGAACTTGCACGGCAGGTCACCCACCAGTCGCAGCAGTGCATGGGCCTGCGCGTCGGAGTCGTTGACGCCGTCGAGCATCACATACTCGAAGGTGACGAAATCGCGCGGCGCATCGGCCAGGTAGCGCCGGCAGGCGGCGAGCAATTCGGCCAGCGGGTACTTGCGGTTGAGCGGCACCAGCTGGTCGCGCAACTGGTCATCGGGGGCGTGCAGCGAGATCGCCAGCGATACCGGGCAATCTTCCCGCAACCGGTCGATCATCGGCACCACCCCCGAAGTCGACACAGTGACCCGACGGCGCGACAGTCCGTAGGCATGGTCGTCGATCATCAGCCGCAGGGCCGACAGGGTCGCCGCATAGTTCTGGAGCGGCTCGCCCATGCCCATGAACACCACATTGGTGATTGCCCGGTCAGTAGAGCAGGTGCCAACGCGCTCGTACTGGCCGAGCGCGTGATTCGCGTACCAGAGCTGGCCGATGATCTCGTCGACACGCAAGTTGCGGGCAAATCCCTGGCGGCCGGTGGAGCAGAAGCTGCACTTGACCGCGCAACCGGCCTGGCTGGAAACGCACAGCGTGCCGCGTCCGGTCTCGGGGATGAACACGGTCTCGACCGCGTTGCCATCGCCGACGTCAAAGAGCCACTTGCGGGTGCCATCAGTGGCGATGCGATCGGCGATCACCGGCGGCGCCACCACGCAGGCGGTCTCCTCGAGCCTGGCCCGGAAGGACTTGGCCAGGTTCGTCATTTGCTCGAAGTCGGCGCAGCCGCGCTGATGGATCCACTGCGACAGCTGGAGCGCGCGAAATGCCTTCTGCCCCCACTCGTCACACTGGGCCGTCAACGCGTCGACGTCGAGGCCAAGCAGATTGACCTTGCCGTTCACCACCGCGCCACCCCGGATGCCCACCCAGCCCGCTAATCAGCGGCTGTGGATATCGAGCGTCGGGAAGAAGAACCCGATCTCGACCGCTGCGGTGTCCGGACCGTCCGAGCCATGAACTGCGTTGGCGTCGATGCTGGTCGCAAAGTCGGCGCGAATCGTGCCCGCGGCGGCCTTCTTGGGATCGGTTGCACCCATCAGGTCGCGGTTCTTCTGGATGGCGCCCTCGCCTTCGAGAACCTGGACCATGACCGGACCCGAGGTCATGAATTCCACCAGCGGCGCGAAGAAGGGCCGCTCGCGGTGCACGGCGTAGAACTCGCCGGCTTCGCGCGCCGAGAGGTGAACCAGGCGCGCTGCGATTATGGTCAGAGCGTTGCTCTCAAAGCGGGAATAGATCTTGCCGATGACGTTCTTGGCTACTGCGTCGGGCTTGATGATCGAAAGGGTGCGTTCGATGGCCATGTTCTAGGTTCTTCCGGAAAAAGGTTTTTCTTGAAAAATGAGCAGCTTAGGCGCATTTTTGAAATGGTTAATAAACGTTCTAGTTTATCATGTCGGGTGATATCGGCGTCCCCGACCGGGCCAATCCGGATGCTTCAAACTCCACTTGAAAACCGGCCGGAACGACCAATATCGCAGTACAAGCCGATAACGAAGGAGGAACACATGGCATTTGGCGAAAATCGCGTTACCACCCACGACTTCGAAGGCGTCGGCAGTGGCGCCGTGATACGCAACCGGGTCCTGCGCAATACCTACTGGCTCCTGGCGATCTCGATGATTCCGACGGTACTCGGGGCATGGATCGGCGTAAGTACCGGGTTCTCGCTGATGGCGGGCAGCCCGCTGATCGGCCTGGTGCTGTTCCTGGGCATTGCATTCGGCTTCTTCTACGGCATCAACCGCTATCGCAACAGCCCGGTAGGCGTGGTGCTGCTGCTCGGGTTCACATTCTTCATGGGGCTGATGCTCGCGCGGCTGCTCGGGCAGGTGCTCGGCCACTCCAACGGCGCCAGCCTGATCATGACCGCCTTTGGCGGCACCGCCGGCATATTCGCCGTGATGGCCTCGATTGCGACGGTCTCCAAGCGCGACTTCTCGGGCCTGGGCAAGTGGCTGTCGGTCGGGGTCCTGGTAGTGCTGGTGGCAATGGTCGCCAACATCTGGCTGCAGTTGCCGGCGCTGACGCTCACCCTCTCGGTGCTGGTGATCGCCATCTTCTCGGCCTTCCTGCTCTATGACGTGCAGCGGGTCGTCAACGGCGGCGAGACCAACTACGTGACCGCGACGCTGGCGATCTACTTGAGCCTCTACAACATCTTCGCCAACCTGCTGGCGCTGCTGGGCATCTTCGGCGGCGACGACTGAGCGCGGCTGGCTGCACCACTCGACGGGCTGCCCTCGGGCAGCCCGTTGCCATTTCAGGACGAGCTGTCGTCGCGCTCGAAGACTGCGATCGATTCGACGTGGGCGGTATGCGGAAACATGTTGACCGCACCGGCCGAGAGCAGCGCAAAACCACCCTGGTGCACGAGTATCGCGGCGTCGCGCGCCAGCGTCGCCGGGTTGCACGACACATAGACGATACGACGCGGCTTGTGCTCGGCGGCGGCCAGCGCCATGCACACCTCGAGCGCCCCTTCGCGCGGCGGGTCGATCAGCAGCCGGTCGAAGCGGCCCAGCTCGCTCCAGCGCGCATCGCCTAGTTCGAACAGGTTCTGCACCGCGAAATTCACCCGTCCGGCAAGCCCGTTGGCGAGCGCGTTGGCGGCCGCGCGCTCGACCAGCACCGTGCTGCCCTCGACTCCAAGCACCTCGCAGCCGCGGGTCGCCAGCGCCAGCGTGAAATTGCCGATCCCGCAGAAGAGGTCGCCGACGCGCTCGCCCGGCTGAGGATCGAGCAGGCGCACGGCGCGTCCCACCAGCACTTCGTTGATGCGCTGGTTGACCTGGGTGAAATCGGTCGGGCGAAATGGCAGCCACAACCCGAACTCGGGGAGCCGGTAGCCGAGTGCGGAGCCGGCCGGCGAGCGATCGGCGCCGGCGACGAACAGTGACACGGTGTCCGGTCCCTTGGGCTGGAGCCAGATCTCGAGGTCGTGGCGGGCGGCAAACTCCGCCACCAGGTCGCGGTCCCCGGCGCTCAGCGGGTCGAGGATGCGCAGCACCAGCGCCACCACACTCTGGTCGCCCGGGCCGCCCGGCGGACGACGCTCGCCAACCGCCACTTCGATCTGCGGCAACCGGGTGCGGATGCTCAGCGACTCGACCAGCGAGCGCAGCGGCAACAACAGGTCGCTGATCCGTGGCGGCAATACGTGGCATTCGCGCATGTCGGCCACGAAGCTCGATCCACGTTCGTGGAAGCCGACCAGCACCCCGCCCTTGCGCGGCACCTCCCGCACCGACAACCGGGCCCGCAGCCGGTAGCCCCAGGGAGTGCCGGCGATCGGCCGTGCGCAGGTCTGCGGGTGCAGCTTGCCGATGTGCCAGAGCTGGTCCTCGAGTGCGCGCTGCTTGATCGCGATCTGGCCGCCCGGGTGCAGGTGCTGCATCGCGCAGCCGCCGCACACGCCGTAGTGCGGGCAGCGCGGCTCGACCCGCAGGCTGCTGGTGCGCTCGAGCGCTATCAGTTGCGCGACGTCGTAGCGGGGTTTGCTGCGCAGCACTTCGGCCGTCCCGGCCTCACCGGGCAACCCCCCGCGCACGAACACCACCTTGCCGTCGCGGCGCGCGACACCGTTGGCATCGAGATCGATTGATTCGATCTCGACGTGAATCCGCTCGCGCTCACGCGCCTCCTTTCTCAACCGCGCCATGCCGCCAGGAACTCCCGCCAGTGGGACTTGTCGTCGCCCGAGATGGTGGTGCGCAGCGCTTCGATCTCGCGTTCGGTCGCCTGCGGACTCCAGCCACCCCGGAACTGCTGGAAGCGGCAATAGACCAGCCAGGTGTTGGCGACATCGGTTTCACAGTAGTTCCTGATCTCCTCGATGCGACCCTGCTGCCACGCCGGCCAGACCTGCGAGCCGTCCATGCCGAGCTTGCCGGGGAAGCCGCACAGGCGCGCGATCTCGTCGAGCGGCGCCGCGGCGCGCAGGTTGTAGAGGGCGAGCAGGTCCATCAGGTCGAGGTGACGGCTGTGATAACGGCTGATGTAGTTGTTCCACTTGAACTCGCGCTCGTCTTCGCCCATTTCCCAGTAACGCTGGGCAACTATGCCGTGGCGCAGCGCGCGGTAATGCAGCACCGGCAGGTCGAAGCCGCTGCCGTTCCACGAGACGATCTGCGGGCTGTCGCGCTCGATCAGGCGGAAGAACTGGTGGACCAGTTTCTCCTCGGGATCCCCGGGCTCGCCCAGGCAGCGCACCCGCACTCCCTTGTCGTCACGCAGCAGGCAGCCGATCGCCACGATGCGATGCTGATGCAGCGGCAGGAAATCGCTGCCGGTCTTTTCGCGCCGCAGTGCGAACGCCTGCTCGGCCACTTCGGCATCCGACGCGTCGGCTCCCATCCCCAGGGTGTCACGCAGGGCGGCGACGTCGGGAACAGTCTCGAGATCAAAACAAAGCACTGGGGTCATCGCATTTCTCGCGTCATCAACAGTTCGAACGACCCCCGGGCCAAGCAGCGGCGCGCCGGCGCCAAGTTGGCCGGTCGCCGGCCGGGGAACCGGGGCTCAGCGTGGCGGCAGCAGGGCCAGCGGATCGATCGGCCGGCCCTGGCGGCGGATCTCGAAGTGCAGCTTGGGCTTGTCGGTGCCGGAGTCGCCCAGTTCGGCCACCCGCTGGTCACGCCGGACCTGCTGCCCTTCCTTGACCAGCAGCGCGCGGTTGTGGGCATAGACCGACAGCAGGTCGCCATCGTGCTTGATGATGATCAGGTTGCCGTAGCCGCGCGGGCCAACGCCGCTGAAGATGACCTTGCCGTCGGCGGCCGCCAGCACCGGGTCGCCGGGCTTGCCGTCAAAGACGATGCCGCTGCTGCGCGGCTCCGAGAAGTTCTCGATGACCCGCCCCTTGCTGGGCCAGTGGAAGCCACCGGCGGGCAGGTCGGACGCAGCCGCACGCGGGTCGCTCTTGGCGGCAGGCTGATCCGCCGGCTTGGCGGCGGCAGTGGGCGTGGCTGGAGCCGGTTCGGCGGGACTGGCTGGAACCAGCGGCGGCGGGTTGGCCTGCATCTTGGCGAGCAGCGCGTCCGAATACGGCTGCTTGATCGCGGTGGGTTCGGTCTTGACGCTGGAGCCCAGGGGGGCAGCCGGCAGGGTCCGCGATTCAATCGTTCCCGACCGCACCGGCGCCGTCTCGACCGTGGCGACCGGGGGCTCGGCCGCCGTAGTGGCCGCCTTGGCGGGAGCGCTCACCGGAGCCGGTGGCTGGCGGGTCTCAGGGGCCGGTGGCAACACCACCACCGGCGGCGGCGACACCACCTTGGTGCCCTGCCCGAGCTGGGAGTCGCGGTGGGTTACCGGCGCCCGCGGGCGCGGCGCCGAACAGGCCGCCAACAGCGCGATCGCCGTCACCAGTGCCATCCAGCGCATCAGGCCTGCGCCCGTGCGCGCCGATTCAATCCTGCCAATTGCTTCCAACACCATCACCACACCGCCTCAACTTTTTCCGACCTGCAACGGGACGAATCGTACCGCATCGAGGATGGTCAGTTCCCAATCGAACTTGCCGGTGCGCTCGACCAGGTGCAGTGACTGGCGCTCCACCCCGACGGGAGCTACCAGTCGGCCGCCGACTTTCATCTGCCCGAGCAAGGCCTCGGGAACTTCGTCGCCTGCCGCCGCGGCCACGACGATCGCGTCGTAGGGGGCAGCCTGGGCAACTCCCGCCCGGCCGTCGCCGTGGACGAGCCGCAGATTGGGAATTCGCAACGCCCGCAAATTGGCGCGAGCCTGCTCGTGCAAGGCCCGCAAGCGCTCGATCGAAACCACCTGGCCGCATAACTGGGCCAGGACCGCCGCCTGGTAGCCGCAGCCGGTGCCGATCTCGAGCACCGTCGCGGCACCACGCCGCGCCTCGTCGAGACCGGCGAGCGAGATCTCGAGCATCCGCGCGACCGTGCTTGGTTTGGAGATCGTCTGCTCGTGACCGATCGGCAGCGAGACGTCGTCGTAGGCGCGGCTCGCCAGGGCCTGGTCAATGAACAGGTGCCGGGGCACGCTGCCCATGGCCTCGAGCACTACGGCACTGCGGATACCAAGGTCGCGCAGGTTCTGGACCATCCGTGCGCGGGCACGGTCCGATGCCATGCCGAGCCCGGTGGGGCTTGGCACCGGCTCACCGCGCCTGACTGTTCGTGCCGGATCCCCCGGGCCGCGAACGCTCACGCTGGCGCCGCGAGCCAGCGCGTCACCGGCTCGATCTGCTGTTCGCCGGTGAGGTCGACGTGCAGGGGCGTAACCGATGCCCAAGCGCTGTCGACTGCGTTGAAGTCGGTGCCGGGGCCGGCTTCCTTGGCACTGCCGGCCGGTCCGATCCAGTAGATCGGGTCACCGCGCGGGTTGGTCGACTTGATGACCGGCTCCGAGAAGTGGCGCTTGCCCAGCCGCGTCACACGGGTCCCGCGCAGTTCCTCGAGTGCGATCCCGGGAACGTTGACGTTGAGCAGCATGTGACCGGGCAGCGGATCGCGAACGTAGCGCTCCAGGACGCTGCGCGCGACGTGAACCGCCGTGTCCAGGTGACGATAGCCCTTCCTCGCCAGCGAGAAGGCGATCGCCGGCACCCCCAGCAGGTAGCCCTCCATGGCGGCGGCCACAGTGCCCGAATAGATCGTGTCGTCGCCCATGTTGGCGCCGTCGTTGATCCCCGAGAGCACCAGGTCGGGACGATGATCGAGCAGCCCGGTGATCGCCACGTGGACGCAATCGGTCGGGGTTCCATTGACGTAAAGGTAGCCGGAGGCTGCGGTCCGAACCGAGAGCGGCCGGTCAAGCGTCAGCGAGTTGGAGGCGCCGCTGCGGTCGCGTTCCGGTGCAACCACGGTTACTTCGCCGAACTGTTCGGCGACCGCCACCAGCGCAGCGATCCCCGGCGAGAAGTAGCCGTCGTCGTTGCTTACCAGAATGCGCACTGGAGCCCTGTCTAGCGAGCCGCGTCGCCCCCGAGCCCGGCTCTCAGGCCTCGGCCGGCCAGTCGCGGATGTAGGCCTTGAGCATCTGGTTCTCGAAGCCCTGTTCGTCGAGCACGGCACGCGCCACGTCGATGAACGAGATCACCCCGAGCAGGCTTTCGCCGTCGACCACCGGCAGATAGCGCTGATGGGAGTCGATCATCACCTGGCGCAACTCGTTCAGCCCCATGTCGGGCGTGACCACCATGGGATCGGTGATCATCAGGTCGCCGACCCGCAGCTCGGCCATCGGTGACGTTGGCCCCTTGCCATGTTCCTTTTCCAGCTTGGCAAGCATCCGCATGATTTCGCGGAAGGTCAGCATGCCAACCATCTTCTGGCCTTCCATCACCACCACCGAGCCCATGTCGGTCTTGGCCATGGTGATTACCGCGTCCGAAACCATGGCATCGGGAGTGGTCGAGACCAGGGTTTGTCCCTTGACCTTGAGGATTTCTTGTACGTGCATGGAAAACTCCGGTTGGAATCCGGACATGCTATCCGATCGGGCGCAGTCGAGACAAGCAAGGGGAATACCGCGGCGGCCGCAATCGGGCGCGAGCGGGCAGCGTTTGCGGTGCGCTCAGTTCTGGCGGTTGGCCAGGGTACTGGCGATCAGCGCGGCCAGTTCGTCCTCGGAGTAGGGCTTGACGATGAAGGCGTCAACGCCGGCGCCGAGAGCCAACTGGCGATGCTTCTCGGTCGAACGCGACGTGATCATGATGATCGCGACTGCGGCCGTACGCGGATCGCTGCGCAGCGCGCGGGTCAGTTCGACCCCGTTCATGCGCGGCATTTCCAGATCCACGAGCACCAGTTCGGGAACCCGGTGTTCGATCCGGCCCAGGGCCTCGATACCGTCGGCAGCATTGTCGACCTCGAAACCAAGGTCACCGAGGAACAGCGCCATGGTGCGGCGCACGCTCACCGAATCATCGACCACCAGGCACAGCGGCCCGCGGGCCGCCGCACCGTCTTCCAGAACGCGCAGGTCGGCGGCGGTCAGTTCGCGGGTCGCAAGCGCCTCCGGCAGGTCGATGACCGATGCCACGGCGCCGTCGCCCAGCACGGTGGCGCCCTCTATCCCCGGGAGCGCCGGCAGGTAGGGCGGCAGCGGCCGCACGATCACGTTACGGGTCTGGGAGAGCTCGGGAACGATCACCGCGAGCTCGGGTTCGTCACCGAGCCCGAGCAGCAGCACGGCCTCCCGGGCCGGGCGACCGGCGCGGTGCTGGGCCAGGGTCTCGGGCGGCAGGCCGAGCACTTCCTCGAGGCGCACGGCCGGCAGGGTTCCAGCCCCGAAGGCAAAGCGGCGCGAGCCAGCGGCATCGGTCGCCAGTCCGTCGGCCGAGAGCACTTCACGCACCCCCCTGACCGAGAGCGCGAACACGTGGGTCGGGCTGACCGCGACCAGCACCGGCAATGCCGCCAGCTGGACCGGCAGGGTCATCGTGAAGCACACGCCCTGCCCCGGGACAGCGTCGACGTCGAGCCGGCCGCGCAGGTCGCGCACGACGCGCTGGACGACGTCGAGACCGATGCCCCGGCCCGAGAGCTGGGTCGACTCCTCCCGGGTTGAAAACCCCGCCTGGAGAATCCATTGCCCGACCTGGTCGGCAGGCGGCAGGGGCGCCTCCTTCTCGGCCAGGCCGAGCGCCACGGCACGGGCGTGGATGCGCTCGGCGTCGAGTCCGCGACCGTCGTCGCGGCAGGTGATCAGGACGTTGGCCCCGACCCGGCTGAAGTCAAGCTCGATCCGGCCCGCTGCCGGCTTGCCGGCCGCCAGGCGCTGGTCGCCGGATTCGATCCCGTGATCGACGGCGTTGCGCAACAGATGCGCCAGAGGGTCGGCCAGCGATTGCAGGACCCTGATCTCGATGTTGGTCTCGCCGCCGGCGATGACCAGTTCGACTTCCTTTTCGGCCATGCGCGCGGCCTGGCGCACCACCCGCCGCAGCCGGGGCGCCAGCGTATTGGCCGGCACCATCCTGGTGCGCAGCGCCGTCTCACGGATATCGGCCTGCAGGCGCTCGACCTGGCCGAGCAGGTCGCGCAGCGTCATCATGCTGCGCCCGACCTGCTGCTCGACCAGCTTGCCATCGGCGGCCGCTTCGCCAATGCGCCGCGAAACCGTGTGCAGCTCACCGTAGGACTGCAATTCAAGCGAATCGAAGTCGGGTGTGGCACTGGCCGCCGGGACACCTCCGGCCGGGTTGGTCGAGCTGGCGTCAACCAGTCGTTCGAGTTCGTCGGACAGGCCGATCAGCCGGTCACCGCCGGTCTGCATCGACTTGCGGGTTCCTTCCAGGTCGGCAACGCTCTCCTGCACCTGCGCCAGCAGGATGGCAACTTCGCTGGCGTAGTTGAGCAACGAGTCCATCAGCTTGACCGGAACGCGCAGCACCGCGCCGTCCTCGTCGTCCGCCAAGGACCCGGCCTCGGCTTCCCGAAGTGGCGCAGCTGGTGGGGCGGCTTCGAGCGGCAATGGCGCTTCCTGACCGGCCGGCGCGGCGCCGGTGGGCGGGGCAGAGCGGAGTTCGCCGCCCTGCTCTGCGCCGGCCAGCGCGTTGGCCCAGGCGAGGATCCGCCCGAAAACCTCGGTCGCGTTGTCGGGCGCCGGACCGTGCCCGGCGACGTTCTCGGCCATCTCCGCGAGACAGTCCGCGGCATCCGCCAGGTCGGCACCGAGCGCTTCATCGGGCAAGGTCCCGCGCGCGGCCAGCACCTGCAGCACGTCCTCCAGCGAATGGGTCAGGTTGGCAATTCCGGCGATGCCAACGGTATTGGCCGCGCCCTTGATGGTGTGCGCGACGCGGCGCGCGGCGGCGAGCTGATCGGCGTCGCCAGCAAGAATCCCGCCGACCTGGTCGCCGAACTCGTTGGTCAGGGCCGGCAACTCCGCGAGCAGGTTGGTGACCACGCTCTGTTCGGCGTCGGCCGGGATGGCGTTCGAGAGGTCGACTTCGTCGGCCGCCAGGTACCGCGCCACGGTCTGGCGCGATGCCACCAATTGCAGGCCCAGCAAGACCTCCCGGGCAGCGGCGGCCGATCGCGGTGCCGGCCAGAGATCAGACTCGTGGAAGGCCAGCGCCGCTTCGGCTCCGGCCGGATCGCAGTTGGTGAGCCACTGTTCCCAAAGACCCGGCCAGCGCCGCAGGGCGTCGCGCTGCGCCGCACTCAGTGCCCCCGGCTCGGCCGCGATCACCGCGAGATTGCCGCTTACCCAGTTCCGCAGCAGTTCCGCCACCGGCCAGAGACCAACGAATCCCATCGCATTGGCAAAGTTCTCGATCTGCTCGCAGTAGCGCTCCAGCATTTCGCGCCAGGCTGCGGCAGTGGCGGGGTCGGCGCTTGCCAGGGGCAGCGCGCCCAGCGGCTGGTCGAATTCCTCGGCGATTTCAGCGCAGGCCTGTGCCAGCATCGTCAGTTCGTCGCGCGCTACCGTGGCCGGTTCCGCGGCGGTCAGCGACGGGGCAACCGGCCTCAGGGCCCCGGCCACCAGCAAGCCCGATTCCTGCTGGACGCTGGCGATGATCCCGGCCAGTTCCTCATCGCCTGACCCGACCTCCTGAGCGCCAGCGGCGAGCCAGCGCTCGATCCCCTCGTAATCGAGCGCTCCGGCACTGAAACTCAACGCATCGCTGACCCATTGCTCGGCAAAGGCCCGGCCGCCGGGTCCGGCGGCCGCATCCTCGCCAAGCTCCACCACGAAGCGTTCGCAGGCTGCAGCAAAGCCCGCCAGCCCCGCCTCCAGGCTGGTGCGCGCGCAGCCGTGAGCCGCCGCGACCAGCGCCTGGCGCCAGTCGGGCCGGCCCAGTCCGCCGGGCGCAGAGAGCAGCGTTTCCAGCATTGCCACGACCGCAGCACCGACCCGATCGGGCACCGATTCCGGCGCGGCGGCTGGCAGCACGCTGGTGGGCTCGTCTCGTTCGGGGTTCACCTGGTCACTCCGGCCGCTTGGGAACCTTGAACACACTGACCTCGCGCAACAGCGCGCGCGCATACTCGACCAGGCGATGGGTTTCGCTGGTCTGCGCGACCAGTTGGCGCGCGGTCTCGTCGCTCGCCTCGCGGATCACCCGCGCGCGCTCCTGGAGCCGCGAACTGACTTGTGCCTGCTCGACCGAGGTGTTGGCGATGTCGCGCACGTTGGCTGCCAGTTCCTCGGTGGCCGCGCGGGTCAGGCGCATGCCCTCGCCGGCCTCGTCGGCTACCCGGCTGATCTCGACCACCCGGGCAATCGCCTCGTTCATGGCCAGCACGGTTTCGCTGGTCTCGGTCTGGATCGCCTGGATCATCCGGCCGATCTGCCCGGTCGCTTCCTGCGACGATTCGGACAGCCGCTTGACCTCGGCGGCGACGACCGCAAAGCTGTGTCCGGCATCACCCGCGGCGGCGGCCTGCATCGAGGCGTTGAGCGCCAGGATTCCGGTGCGCTGGGCGATCGACTGGATGATGTTGACGACCTGGCCGATCTCCTGCGAGCGCTCGCCCAGCCGCTTGATCCGCTTCTCGGTCTCGCGAATCAGTTCGCGCGACGCAACGATCGCTCCCAGCGTCCTGACCACCGACTCCATCGCCGCGCTGGAGGTCGCGACCGTGTGGCCGGCGACTTCGTTGGCCTCGCCCGCGACCCGCGCGACCGCAGTCAGAGCTTCAGCGGCAAGCGCCAGTTCGCGGGCCGCCAGACCGACTTCGGTGCGCTCGCGCTCGGCCGCCTGGCTGGCCAATTCGGACTGGCCGCGCACCGCCACCGTGGCATGGGCCACGTCGCGCGACACGGCGGCGACGTTGCGCAGCACCCGTCCCGTTTCCTCGGTCAGCAGATTGAGGGCGTCAGAGATGGCGCCGGTCACGTTCTCGGTCACCGGAACCTTCATGCCGAGGTCCTTGGTGGTCGCAATCGTGCCAACCGCCTGCATGATCGCGATCACCGAATTGTTCAGTTCCTCGTTTTCCTGTGCCGAGCGCGCCATGGTCGAGACGCGCTCGTCGAGCAGCGCATCGAGGGCCGTGCCCAGCCGCCCGAACGCGTCGCGCCCTTTCATCCGGGTGCGCGCCTCGAAATTGCCGGCCGAGAGTTGTTCGACGGTATGACGCAGGCGCGCCAGCGGCTCGTTGATCCGGCGCACCAGGAAGTCGGCGAAAACGATGCTCGCGAGCGCGGCGACCCCGCCGACCAGCAGTCCGACGATCGCGACCGCCACCCAGCCGCCGCTGCTCCAGCCGCCGTATTGCAGCAGCAATCCGACCGATCCGGCCCCGGCGAGCGCCGCCAGCACGGCACTCAGCGCGATCCTGGCCCGCAGGCTGGCGCCGAAGTTGGCGCCGCCGAATATCCCACCGAGCCACTGCGTCAACCTGCTCATTGCCCGTCCGCCCGTCGTGCAAGGATCGTGAACAGCCGCGACGGGGCGAGTTGCCACCACACGCGCTGCGGCTCGGAGGGATCGTACAACGCCTCTTCAATGGCCTCGGCAAAACAGCACTCGGGAACCGCAGGCGGTGATTCCAGGGGCACCGGGGCGAGCTGGCGCGGGGCGGCATCGATCGCCAGCGCACCGGCCTCGAGGCCGGTCCCGACGACCAGCACGTCGCGGCGGCGCAGGAGCGGCAGTTCGCGCGGCGCCTGGAGCGCGGCATCGAACACCGGCACTGGCTGGCCGCGAACCTGCATCAGGCCGAGCAGGCGCTGGGGGGCGCGCGGCACCGGGTAGACGCTCGCCTGGACCACGAATTCGGTAATCACCCCGGCGGGCAGCAGCACCGGCACCCCGGCGAGCATCACGCCAAAGCGCGCCCTGACCGGCGCGGTGCCTTGCCCCTGGCTATCCGGGCCGGACACCGGCTCGGTCTCAGGCGGCATGGCGCAGGGCTTGGAGCAACTGTTCGCCGCGATAGGGCTTGCCAATCAGGTCCCGGCAGCCCAGCGCCCGGGCCCAGACCTGGTCGGCACGCTCACTCTTGCTGGAGACGAAGACCACCGGAATGCCGCGGGTGGCGGGGTCGGCCGCGAGGCGCCGGCAGGCCTGGTAGCCGTCCATCTCCGGCATCACGATGTCCATGAAGATGATGTTGGGCGTCTCGGCGCGGGCGCGCTCGATGGCCTCGGCGCCGCCCGACGCGGTACTGACCTCCCAGCCGGCGGAACGCAGGATCGCGGCCATCCGCTCGCGTTCCGCGGCGACGTCGTCGACTACCAGTGCGCGGTTCATCGCCGCGTACCCTCCAGCCGTGATCCCGGGCCCCGTTCGCCGTTGTCGGCGGGCGGTGCCGCGCGCGGAATGGGCTGCATCAGGGCCGCCAGATCGTCGATCGCCAGCGTCTTGCGCAAGACCTTGGTGACCGCAGCTTCCAGCTTGCGCAGCGGGACCGGCTTGACCAGGTAGGCCTTGCAGCCGGCCAGAGCGCCGCGCGCGAGGTCGAAAGGCGAGGACTTGCTGGTCAGGATGATGACCGGGGTCAAGCGATGGCCACGGCGAATTTCGCGGGTCAGGCGATAGCCATCGGTCTCGCCCAGCACCACGTCGACCAGCGCGAGATCGAAATGCGACTGGCCAAGGATTTCAATCGCCGCCGCTGCCGAACCGACGGCATCGCAGGCAAAGCCCATCCGGTTCAGCGCGATCGACAGTTGCTGGCGCACCGTCGGGCTGTCGTCGACCACCAGCACCCGGATGCGCTGGGCAGCGCGCTCGGCGCTGCCGGGAAATTCGACCAGTTTTGCGGCCTGCCGATCAGCCGGACGCGGCGGCCGGGATGCCGCCGGCGGCGAGCCGGCGGGGACCTGCCCGGGCCGCGGCGCCGCGGCCTCGCGGACGG
>JAHEMI010000052.1 GCA_024643785.1 Burkholderiaceae bacterium | reverse complement strand
GAGCCGGCGCTGCAGGTCTGGCCGGCGTTCTGGACGATGGCGTTGATGATGAACGGCACGGCGGCTTCGATGTCGGCATCATCGAAGACGATCTGCGGCCCCTTGCCACCCAACTCGAGCGTCACCGGACAGTGGTGCTCGGCAGCGACCTGCTGGATCAGGGTGCCGACGCGAGGGCTGCCGGTGAAGCTGATGTGATCGATCCCGGGATGCCGCGCCAGGGCATCGCCGACTTCGTGGCCGTAACCGGTGACGATATTGATCGCCCCCGGTGGGAAGCCGACCTCGGCGGCCAGCTCGGCCACCCTGATCAGCGACAGGCAGGCGTCTTCCGCGGGCTTGACCACGCAGACGTTGCCGGCGGCGAGCGCGCCACCCACGCAGCGACCGAAGATCTGCATCGGATAGTTCCACGGAATCACGTGACCGGTCACGCCGTGCGGCTCGTACCAGCTCAGCACGCTGTAGCCGTTGAGGTAGGGGATGGTGTCGCCGTGGAGCTTGTCGCCGGCACCGGCGTAGAACTCGAAATAGCGCACCAGCGCCAGCGCGTCGGCCTTGGCCTGCCTGGTCGGCTTGCCGCAATCGCGCTGTTCGATGGCGGCCAGTTCGTCGGCATGCTCGGCGACCTTGGCGCTGAGTTTCATCAGCAGCCGGCCGCGCTCGGCGGCGGTGAACTGACTCCAGGTGTTGTCGAAACATTCGCGGGCAGCGCGCACCGCGTTGTCGATGTCGGTGGCGTTGCTGCGCTCGATGGTGTCGTAGGCCTGGCCGTCAGCAGGATCGATCACCGGCAGGGTCTGGCCCGAAACGGAACGCACGGCGGTATTGGCAATGTAATTGCGCGGCATTGTTGATGTCCGGTCTGGTTTACTGGGGCTGGATTGAAGGGCCTACCGACGGCCCTACTGTTGGCATCACCGCCAGTGGTGCGGGGAAGACCACGTCGCGCAGGCCCAGCGAGAGCTGCGGTATGTACGTGATCAGCCCGAGGCAGAAGATGATGACCAGCACGAACGGCAGCAGGTGGCCAACGATGCGATCGAGCGAGATCCTGGCAACGGTGCAGGCGGCAAACAGGTTGACGCCGAAGGGCGGCGTGATCATGCCCATGGCGAGGTTGACCACCATGATCAGGCCGAAGTGCACCGGGTCCACTCCGAAGTGGATGGCGACCGGCACCAGGATCGGCGCCAGCACGATGATCGCCGCCGAGGTCTCGATGAACATGCCGATGACGAACAGTGCGATGTTGACCCCGAGCAGGAACCAGACTGGCGACTGCAGCACCTGGGTAAGCCAGTGGCCGATCTGGTCGGGGATGCCGGCACGGGTGATCAGGAACGCAAACAAACCGGCGTTGGCGATGATGAACATGATCACCGCGCTTGAGAGCACCGATTTGCGCAGCACCATCACGACCTCTGCCAGCTTGAGCTCGCGGTGGATCAGCAGGCCGACTGTCAGCGCGTAGAACACTGCCACCACCGAAGCCTCGGTGGGGGTGAAGACCCCGCCATAGATGCCGCCGAGGATGATCACCGGCATCAGCAGGGCCCAGCCGGCGTCGCGCAGCGCCACCAGCACCGGGGAGCGGCCGTCGCCGTCGTTCATCCCCCAGCCCTTGAAACGGCACCAGAGATGCACGAACAGCATCAGCGAGCCGCCGATCAGCAGCCCGGGGCCGAAGCCCGCGACGAACAGTTCGCCGATCGAAACCTCGGCCGACACGCCGAACAGGATCAGCGGAATCGACGGCGGGATGACCACGCCCAGCTCTGCGGAAGTGGCCTGGAGCGCAGCGGCGTAGCCGACCGGGTAGCCGTGCTTGACCAGCGCCGGGATCAGGATCGCGCCGATCGCGAATGTGGTTGCCACCGACGAGCCCGACACGGCGGCAAAGATCATGCAGGTCAGCACCGTGGTCATCGGCAGGCCGCCCTGCACGCCACCGACCAGGGACTTGGCGAAGTTGACCAGCCGGCGCGAGATGCCGCCGTGCTCCATCAGGTTGCCGGCCAGGATGAAGAAGGGAATCGCCGCCAGCGGGAACCTGTCGATGGCGGAAAACATCTCCTTGGGCACGATGATCAGCTTGCCGGGATCGAAGAGCGCGATGCTCACGACCGCCGAACCCCCAATCGCCACGGCAATCGAGATGCTGAAGGCGAAACACACCAGCATGGTGATGAGAAGGGTCAGCGGCATGGCGATATTTCCGTTGCGCTCGGGAGATTGCTGTGCGGAACCATGCGTTTACTGCGCGCTGGCCAATTCATTGTTCTGGGGATCGAGGTGATGGGCGATCGTCGCAATGATCGCCAGCAGAGAACCCACGGGGAGCGCGGCATAGGCCCAGCCCATCGACAGTTCCATGCTGGCAAAGGTCTGGAAGCGCACCCGCCAGACCAGGTCGACACCGTACCAGACCACCACCGCGAAGAACGCCAGGTGCACCCCGGTGATGACCCCGCGCACCACGCGCTGCCAGGTGCCGCGCGAGAGCCGCTCCATCAGGTCGACCGAGACCAGCGCGCCCTTGCGAACCGCCACCACCACGCCGAGCATCACCATCCAGATCAGCAGGCGGCGCATCGACTCCTCGGTCCAGGTGGTCGGCTGGGAAAACACGAAGCGACTGACCACCTGCCACATCCCGAGGCAGGCAATCACCGCCAGCAGCCAGCTGGCCAGGGCGTAGCACCAGGCGGTCACCCAGTGGTCAATGCGCAGAATCAGGTTCTTCATTACAGTTTCCAACTGGCGCCAAACGCCGTGGCAACACTCCCTCACGGGCTGGTCCGCGAGCCGCAGACCAGCCCGCCCAGGCCCTTACTTGACGGCCTGGATAGCGGCGATCTTGTCGGCGCCGAATTCGCGCGCGAATTCCTTGTAGGCTGATCCGACGGCCTTGCGGAAGCTCTCGCCGTCGACCTTCTTGATCACCTGCATGCCTTCCTTCTCCAGCTGGGCAATGCCGGTGTCCTCGTCGTCATTCACCTTCTTGCGCTGGGCGATGGCGCCCTTCTTGGCAGCTGCGCTGAATGCCTGCTGGTCAGCCGGCGAAAGCGAGTTCCAGACCTTGGGCGAGATGATCAGCGCCGCCGGCGAGTACACGTGACCGGTCAGCGACAGGTATTTCTGCACCTGCGAGAACTTCGAGGCGAGGATCACCGGAATCGGGTTTTCCTGGCCATCGACAGTTCCCTGCTGCAGCGCGGTGAAGAGTTCCGGGAAGGCCATCGGCGTGGGCAGAATGCCAAAGGTCTTGTAGCCCTCCATGTGCACCTTGTTTTCCATGGTGCGCATCTTCAGGCCGGCGGCGTCGCTCGCGTGCATGATCGGGCGCTTGTTGTTGGTCATGTGCCGAAAGCCGTTCTCGGTCCAGGCCAGATTGACCAGGCCCTTGGCCGCCATCTTCTTCTGCAGATCCTGGCCGATCGGGCCGTCCATGACCTTGCGGGCGTGGTCATAGTCACGGAACAGGAAAGGAATGTCGACGATCTTGACTTCGGGCACGAAGTTACCCAGCGGGCCGGTCGAGGTATTGACCATGTCCTGGGTGCCGAGCTGGACCGCCTCGATCTGTTCGCGCTCTCCGCCCAGAGCCGAGGACGGGAACTGCTGGCACTTGTAACGACCCTGCGTGCCCTTCTCCATCTCGTCGCAGAACGCGGTCGTGCCGACCCCGTAATGCGAGGTCGGCGAAGTGGCGTAGCCGATCTTGATGATCGTCTGGGCGTGAACCGGGCCGGTTGCGGCCAGGATTGCAGCCAATGCGAGTGGTTTGATCAACGTCTTCATGAAACTGTCTCCTTGGTGGGGGGTACTGACGAGGTTGTTAACAGGCGGGGCCGACAACTTTAGCCCAGACCCAGCCGCGCACGCGCTGCCGGGTGGGTTATGGCGGCGGGATTGTCATGGACGTATTGCCGCAATACGGATGCAAAGTCCGGGTCGGCACGCAGGCCCAGGGCTGCGGCGCGGCGGTTTTCGAAGCGCGCCGGCCAGCCGGCAACGATCCGTGCGATGGCGGGGTCGGGATCGTGGCTGACCAGCGCCCGCAGCTCTTCTCCGGCGAGCGCGCGCAAGGCCTCGAGCATATCCCCCGCGCTCACGGTCAGCGCCGGCAGGTTGATCGCGGTGCGTCCGCCAAAGGAATCGCGGCTGGCCTCGGCCACCGCGACGATGCCGGCGATCGTGTTGGCCGGCGACGAGAGCGCCACCATGGTGTCGAGCGCCACCGGGCAATTGCTCGGCTGGCCGGCGAGTGGCTCGCGCAGCATCCCGGACAAGAATCCCGAGGCCGCGCCGTTGGGGCTGCCGGGTCGGACCGAAACCGTCATCAGCCGCGCCGCGCGGCCATCGATGAAACCCTTGCGGGTGTAGTCGGCGACCAGCTGCTCGCAGATGAACTTGTGCGCGCCGTAGCTCGACTGCGGCGTCGGCAGGGTGTGATCCGCGACGACTGCGGGCAAGGCGATGGCGGGGTCGCTGCCGAACACCGCCACCGAGCTGGAAAAGAAGAACAGCGGCAGCGCCCCGCCGGCGAGCGTCTGCGCGCGGCAGGCCTCGAGCAGCTGCCGGGTGGTGTCCAGGTTGGCGTGGAGCCCGAGCTCGAAATTGCTCTCGCACTCGGCCGAAACTGCCGACGAGAGGTGGAACACCGCGTCCCAGGGCTCGCTCATCAGATCCGCCACGCTGGCCATCAGGTCGCCGGTGTGGCTGCGTACCCGTGCATCGCGCGCCAGCGCGGGGTCGCGCTGGGGCACAAGATCGGTCAGCAGCAACTCCCTGATCGGGCGTCCGCCCAACTGTGCGCGCTGCAGCAGCTCGCGCGCCAGTCGGCTGCCGAGGAATCCGGCACCGCCGGTGATCAGAACCTTCATGCTGTTGTCTTCCGGGAAGCGTTGTAGCTGCGCAGCCAGTCAAGGCCCGCGCTGGTGCCATTCCTGGGGCGGTATTCACACCCCACGAACCCGCCGTAACCAAGGTTGTCGAGGAGGTCGAACAGATAAGGATACGACACCTCTCCTTCGCCTGGTTCGTGACGCTCGGGCACGCCAGCGATCTGGATGTGGCCGACGCCGGCGAAATGTTTCTTCAAACGCATTGCCAGGTCACCTTCCATCACCTGGCAGTGATAGAAATCCATTTGCACCTTTACGTTCGGCGCCCCGATCTCGGCCACCAGGTCGTGTGCCTGCTGCTGCCAGTTGAGGTAGAAGCCCGGCATGTCGCGGGTGTTGATGGGCTCGATCATCAGCGTGATGCCGTCGCCGGCTACCGTCGCCGCCGCGGCGCGCAGGTTGGCGACGTAAGTGGCACGCAACTCGGCTGCCGGAACATCGGGCGGCGTCAGGCCGGCCATCGCGTGCAGGCTGCGGCAGCCGGTCGCGTGCGCGTATTCCAGTGCCTGCACAACGCCGGCGGCAAACTCGCGCTCGCGCCCCGGGTGGCAGGCCATGCCGCGTTCGCCCGCCGCCCAGTCGCCGGGTGGCAGGTTGAACAGCGCCTGGGTCAGGCCGTGCTGCTTGAGCAGCCCGGCGAGTTCGGCGGCCGGATGCTCGTAGGGGAAGAGGAATTCCACCGCGCTGAAACCGTCGCCGGCGGCGGCGGCGAAACGCTCGAGGAATGGCACTTCGGTGTACATCATCGACAGGTTGGCGGCAAAGCGGGGCATGGTCGTACCTACCAGGGTGCGTTGAATTTGGTGCGCAACTCGGCGATCTGCGCGTCACCCAAGGGTGCCGGGGCGCGCGCACAGAGCAGCCAGAGCCGGGCGGTCTCTTCCAGTTCTTCCAGCAGCGCCATCGCCGTTGCGGGCGATTCATGCCAGACGATGGGGCCAAGACGCTCAATCATAACGGCGCGCAACGGGCGCTGCGCAGCTTCGATCGCCGCCGCCACCGCGTCAGCCACCTCCGGGTCGCCGGGGCGGCGATACGCGATCAGCGGCACGTGGCCGACCTTCATCACCTGGTAAGGCGTGATGGGCGGCAGTATATCGTCGCTGCGCCACACGCCCTGCAAGGTGAGCGCCACCAGGTGGGTGGCATGAGTGTGCAGCACGCAGTTGGCGCCCGGCGCCGCGCCATAGATGCGCCGGTGCAACTCCAGGGTCTTGCTGGCCCGGGTCCCGCTGCGCTGCACGCCGGCGGCGTCGATCCAGGCAAGTTGTGCCGGTTCCAGGAATCCAAGGCAGGCGTCGGTGGGGGTGATCAAGAAGCCACCGCCCTGTTCTTCATCGAGCCGGACGCTGATGTTGCCGGCGGTCGAATGAACATAGCCGCGCTGGAACAGCGAAGCACCGACACGCACCATTTCAGTGCGCAGCTCGTCCTGCGCAGGGGGCCAGGCGCTGGTCACAGATCAACGCCTGCCGCGCGCAAGGCCTCGGCAAAGAAATCCGGGCCACCGAAATTCCCCGACTTGAGCGCCAGCAGCAGGGCGTCGCCCCCCTGCGCCAGTCGCGCCTGGGTCCAGGGCACGCCGGGACAGATCGCCGGTCCGATGCGCAGCTGCTGCACTCCCAGCGCCTGGACCACCGCCCCCGAAGTTTCACCGCCGGCCACCACCAGGCGGCGGACACCGGCGCGCACCAGCCCTGCGGCGATGGCAGCCAGCGCGGATTCGACCAGGGTGCCGGCGGCCTCGACTCCCAGCGCCAGCTGGATCTCTTTCACGCGCTCCGGTCCGGACGTCGCGTACACCAGCACCGGCGCACTCGCCTGCGCGGCCAATGCCGCGCCCAGCAACTGCTCGACGCTTTGCCCGCCGTGGTGCAGTGCGATCGGGTCGAGAGCGATCGCTGGGCGTCCCGCCGCCAACCAGTTCTTCACCTGGGCGTTGGTGGCCTCGGAACAGGATCCCGAGACGATCGCGGCCGGACCGGCCACCACGTCGAGTTGCGCCGCCGAGGCGCTGGGCTCGAACCAGCCGCGGCGCTGATAGGCGCTCGGCAGACCGAGGGCAACACCCGATCCGGCCGTGACCAGCGGCAGCTCGGCGCAGGCCTCGGCCAGCGCCAGCAAATCGGAATTGCTCAGGGCATCGGCGACTGCTATTTCCGCGCCCTCGTCCTGGAGCGCGGCAATCCGCCCGGCCGCATCGCCCTGGAGGGCGTCGTAGCGCAGCAGTCCGACCTTGCGCCCGGTCTGGGCCTGCAGCACCCGCACCAGGTTGGCGTCGGTCATCGGCGTCAACGGATGGTGACGCATCCCGGATTCGCTCAGCAGCTCGTCACCAACAAAGAGGTAGCCGCGGAAGATGGTGCGGCCGTTCTCGGGAAACGCCGGGCAGGCGATGGTGAAGCTGGTGTCGAGCGCCGCCATCAGCGCGTCGGTCACCGGACCGATGTTGCCCTTGGCCGTGGAATCGAAGGTCGAGCAGTACTTGAAATAGATCTGCCGCGCGCCGGCTGCCTGCAGGGCCTTGAGCGCCAGCAGGCTCTGCTCGACTGCGTCCGGCGCCGGGATGGTGCGGGTCTTGAGCGCCACCACCACGGCATCCGCCTCAGGCAGCCCGCCATCGGGAACGCCCAGCACCTGCACGGTGTGCATCCCGGCGCGCACCAGCATGCTGGCCACGTCGGTGGCACCGGTAAAGTCATCGGCAATTACACCAAGGATCATCATTTCTCCTCTGCGCCAGCCGGCAGTTCCAGTCCGGCGAGCGCCGCATAGTACTTCACGACCGAGGAATCGTCCTCGCTGCCAAGACCCATCGCCGCAGTGGCGAGATAGAGCTGATGTGCCGAGGCCGCCAGCGGCAAGGGAAACTTCAGGTTGCGCGCCGCGTCGAGCACAATGCCGAGGTCCTTGACGAAGATATTGACCGCCGACAGCGGCCGGTAGTCACCGGCAAGGATGTGCGGCACGCGGTTCTCGAACATCCAGCTCATGCCGGCCGAATTGCAGATGACCTCGTAGAGCTGGGCAGGATCGGCGCCCGCACGCATGCCCAGGGCGAGCGCCTCGCAGGCCGCGGCGATGTGCACCCCGGCCAGGTGCTGGTTGACCATCTTCACGGTGGAACCGACCCCGGCGCGATCACCCAGCCGATAGACCTTGCCGGCGAAGGCCTGCAGCACCTCCCCGGCCGCGGCGAAGGCTTCGGCACGACCCGAGGCCATGACCGTCATCTGGCCGTCGGCGGCCTTCTTTGCACCGCCAGACACCGGGCCGTCGATCAGCCACAGGCCATGTTCGGCCAGGCGCTGTTCCCACACCGGCGGCAACGCCGGGTCGACGGTCGCCGAACAGACCACCACCGCGCCGGCAGCAAGCCGCGGCGCGATGCCCTGTTCGCCGAACAGCACCTCCTCGGTCTGGGCGGCGTTGACCACCAGCACCAGCACCACGTCGCAGTGCGCCGCCAGTTCGGCCGCGCTGGTCGCGGCCTTGCCGCCGGCTGCCGCAAAGGCCGCCCGCGCCTCGGGACGCTGGTCGCAGCCCCAGGTGGTGATGCCATTGCGCACCGCCGAGCAGGCCGCACCCATGCCCATCGAACCCAAACCAATCACGCCCAATGTCTTGCTCATGACTACTCCCAGGTATTTGCCGCGGCGCGATCGCGCGCCGGCAGCGGGCAACTTTTGACTGCGCACGAACCATCTCTGTGCCCGGCGGGGTTGGCCCCGGGGCGCAAAAAGGCGCGGCTGCTCCGGCTGATGCGCTCAGTCGCCGACCGACGACTCATTTGCCGCTGCGGCACGCAGATGGTGGTAGACGGTGTTGCGCGAAATCGCCAGGTTGCGCGCCGTGCGACTGACGTTGCCGCCGGAGCGCTGATACTCCCGCACCACCTCTTCCGCCACCTTCTCGCGCAGGGCTGCCTTGGCCTGGGCGCCGCTTGCGGCGGCGTTGTCCGGCAGCCAGGATTCGACCTCGGCGAGGTCAATATTACGGTCATGGGCGGCCAGCAGCGCGCGGGTCAATACGGCGCGGAGTTCGCGGAAGTTCCCCGGCCAGGAATGTTCCGCCAGTCGCGCCGCCGCCGCGGGGGAAATTGTCGCTCCAGGGTCGATGTGTGCCAGGGTGAAGCGCAGCGCCGCCGCGAAGTCGGCGCGGGCGCGCAGTGGTGGAATCACCACCTTGATCATGTCAAGGCGATACAGAAGGTCGGCCCGAAAATGTCCCGCCGTGACTTCGCTTGCGAGGTCGGCGTTGGTGGCCGCCAGAATCTGCAGGTCAACGACCCGTTCGCCCCGGCCGCCCACCGTGCGCACCATGTGATCGTCGAGGAAGCGCAGCAACGTCGCCTGCAGGCGCGGCGGCAAGGCGATTATTTCATCGAGCAGCAAGGTGCCCCGATCGGCGCTGGCGATCAATCCTTCCGCCCCGCCCTTGCGGCCTCCGGTGAATGCTCCTGCGGCATAGCCGAAGAGCTCCGACTCGAAGAGGTTCTCAGGCATCGCGGCGCAATTGATGGCGACGAAATTGCCCTTTCTGCCACTGACGCTGTGCGCGTAGCGTGCCAGCATCTCCTTGCCACTGCCGGTCTCGCCCTGGATAAGAATCGGGGCATTGACCCGCACCGCCGAGGAGACCAGGGACAACATGTCGCGGATTTCCGGGTCTTCCGCCACGAATTCGGGCGCGACCGGGATTCGCGCCGGACGCGACACGCCGTCCCCGGTGGCGGGCACGCGAACCGGAATTGCGCGGCTGAGCGGCAGCGCACGATTCACCCAGGCAACGGCGTGCAGGCTGCCCAAGGTATCGCGCACGAATGCCGGTTGGCCAGGACCCAGCCGCTTCAGCAATTTTTCAAACGGCTCTGCAAAGACGCGCTCGAAACGCTGGCCCGGCAACACCGGCAGACCGGTCATGATGGTGGTGGCGCGGTCATTGGCGGCGCTGATCACGCCATCGCCGTCAATCGCGATCATCCCGGCGCCGATCGTACCCAGGAACTCGGCGCGCGGGTGGATGGCCAGGATCACCTGTGAGCCCATCTGCTGCGCAAACAGCCCGTCCTCGATGTGCATCGCGGCCATCTTCACCAGCGCCAGCGTGTGGCGCTGGCGCGAGGCGCAATCGGAGGATGCATCGAGTACCCCGATCAATTCGCCGCTCGCGGCGTGCACCGGGGCAGCGGCGCAGCAAATCTGCCCGTAGCCGGAATAGAAGTGTTCGGCACCGTGCACGACAATCGGCCTGCCGGTGGCAATCACGGTGCCCAGGGCGTTGGTCCCACCGACGGTCTCTGACCATTGGCTACCGGCAATGATGCGGCGGCCGGCGTCGCTGTCGCCAAACTGGCTATCCGACACCGACGCCAGCACCGTGCCGTCGGCATCCGAAAAGGCGATCAGGAAGTTCGAACCCGCGATCTGATGGTAGAGCGTCTCGATCTCGGCCAGTGCCAGATGGTGGACCGGGCCGATCGCTTCGCGGCGATAGCGCAACTCGCTGTCATCGACCACCACCATCTGGGGCGGACGCGTCGGGTCGAGACCGGCCTCGAGGCAGCGGGACCAGCTCGCCGCGATCTCCGGCGACAGCAAATCCTCGACCGCGACGCGGCGCCGCTCGAGCACCAACCGGGCCCGCACCATCCGTTCAGCGTTGGTCAACAACCTGCCATCCCTCCGCTCGTTCTAGTTATAACCAGCTCGTGCCCCAGACTGGCCGGCGACCGGTCAATTCTATTCCCTGCATCCGAGGCTGGCATCTGTTCAGATTTTGCACACGTGGTGCTGAGAACTGTTCAGTGCTAACAATACGACTTAGTTGCGTCCTGGCAGCCAAACTCAACAATAACAGTGGGTTGGAACGCGCTGGTCTGCTGGCACGGATCTTGTATGTAGGAGTCGTTACCTCTACCAACTGAAGGAGAATCAGCCATGAAAGCGGCAGTACTCCATGCCTATGACCCGACGCTGACGGCGAAGAACTTTGTCAGCTACGAAACTTACCCTGACCCGGTCATCGAGAAGCCCACCGATGTGATTGTGCGCATCGGCGGCGCCGGCGTCTGCCGGACCGATCTGCACATCGTCGAAGGAATCTGGCGTTCGAAAGTCGACATCGCGTTGCCCTACATCATGGGTCACGAGAATGCCGGGTGGGTCGAAGCGGTCGGCTCGGCGGTTACCTCGGTAGCCCCCGGTGACGCCGTGATCTGCCACCCGCTGGTGACCAGCGGCCACTGCCTCGCCTGCCGCCGCGGCAACGACATGCATGCCGTCGACGCCAGCTTCCCCGGCATCAACGCCAACGGCGGCTACGCCGAGTTGCTGCTCACCGGCGAGCGCACCCTGATCAAGCTGCCCAAGGGTCTGTCGCCCAAGGCAGTCGCCCCCTACACCGATGCCGGACTGACTGCCTACCGGGCAGCGAAGAAGGCGTCGCGTCATCTGTTGCCTGGGCAGTTCGCCGTAATCGTCGGCGTTGGCGGCCTCGGCCACATCGGCATCCAGGTGCTCAAGGCAATGTGTGCCGCCGAGATCATCGCCATCGATCGCTCCGACATAGCGCTGGAACTGGCCAAGGAATGCGGTGCCGATCACGTCATCAAGTCCACCGACAAGGATGTCGAAGAGATCCTGGCGATGACCAACGGCAACGGCGCCGAAGCGGTGATCGATTTCGTCGCTGAAGGCGACGCCGTGGCCAAGGGCCTGGCGATGACCCGCAACGACGGCTTCTACTACATCGTCGGCTACGGCGGCAAAGTCGATATCCCGACCATCGACATGATCTTCTCCGAGAAGACCATCGTCGGCAATCTGGTTGGCACCTATCCCGAACTGGTCGAACTGATGGCCCTCGCTGATCGCGGGATCGTCAAGCTGGCCACCCGTGAATACCGTCTGGCTGATGCTGACCAGGCACTGCACGACCTTCATGCCGGCACGATCAAGGGGCGCGCCGTCCTGATTCCGTAAGAGCCACCCCGCCCAGTTTCACTTCAACGCACCAGACCATCAGGAGACAAGTGTAATGAACTCAATCAAGTACACGTTGCTCGCCGCGTCAGTTGCAATGGCCCTCGGCAGCACTATCGCCTCGGCGCAGGACTTCAAGAAGTACGGCATCGACAAGGATGTCCCCGGCGCATGCTCGTATGACTCGATTTCCAAGAAGAAATATCAGGGCCGCACGCTGAGCATCATCACCCATGCCGTTCCGGTCATCGGCGAGCCTACCGACCTGCACGCCAAGCAGTTCGAAGAACTCACCGGCGCCAAGGTCAACGTGGTGCATGTGCCCTTCGGCGAACTGTTCCAGAAGATCATGATCCCGTTCCAGACCGGGCAGAGCGCCTACGACGTCCTGTTCTATGGTTCGCTGTGGATCGGCGACTATCACGACTACCTCGCGCCGGTGCCGGCCAGCTACATGAACTCGCCGGGCATGAAGGACGTCACGCTCAACTACCGCGGCGTCGCGACCTGGGGCAACCAGATGGTCCAGTACCCGGTCGACGGTGACCGGCACTACCTGAAATATCGCAAGGACGTCTTCGAGAACCCCGAGTACCAGAAGAAATTCAAGGACAAGACTGGCCGCGATCTCTCCGTTCCCAAGACCTGGGAGGAGTACGACGAGGTGGCCAACTTCTTCAACAACTGGGACTGGGCTGGCGACGGCAAGCCGCATTTCGGCTCGGCTGAAGTCACCAAGCGCGACGACCTGATGTTCTCGGCATTCATCAGCCGGGCGGCGGCTTATGCCAAGAACCCCAACGTCAAGGGCGGGTTCTTCTTCGACCTGAAGACCATGGAACCGCAGATCAACAACCCGGGCTTCGTCAAGGCGCTCGAGATGTTCGTCAAGGCCAAGCGTTTCTTCCCGCCGGGTGGCGACAGCTTCGGTCTGGGCGACGAGATCTTCTCGTTCGGTGGTGGCCAGACGCTGATGAGCTACTCCTGGGACGATGCGTTCATCCAGGCGATGGAGTCCAAGAGCGCGATCCGCAACAAGGTCCTGGCGGCACCGTTGCCGGGCAGCAAGGAAGTGTGGAACCGCGTAACCAAGAAGTGGGACAAGTTCGCCGAGCCGAGCACCGCGCCCTACATTACCTGGGGCTGGACATCGGCAGTCGCCAAGGCGTCGAAAGTCAAGGACATGGCCTTCGATTACCTGTGCTTCTTCAGCAACGAGGCCAACGCCCTGCATGACCTGCAGATCGGCCGCTTCGGGGTGAACCCGTACCGCAACGCCCACTTCGAAGCCAACTTCTGGACCGAGAAGCTGGGTTGGGACAAGAACGTAGCGACGCAGTACGTCAATACGCTCGCCGGCATGGACAAGAGCAAGAATCGCGTCTTTGACCTTCGTGTCCCGGGTGTCAACCAGTTCATGAGCTCAATGGCCGCAGGCGTATCGGAAGCGATGGCCGGGCAGAAGACGGCTCAGCAGGCGCTGGACGGCGTTGCCAAGGAGTGGACGCAGATCGTCAATCGCATCGGCAAGGACAAGGTGCGGGCAGCGTATGCCAACGTAGTGGCGCTGGAAGACAACAAGTAGACTGACCGTAGAGGGCGGAACAACGGCATGCCAATGGCGAACGAACAGGGAGTTTTCTTTTGTCGATAGGCCGAAGCAAACTTGGTTTCCTGTTGCCGGGGTTGATCGTGCTGGTGGCGATCATCCTGTTCCCCCTCCTGTTCACGATCCGCGTGAGTTTCTCCGGCTGGGACGTGTCCCAGCCGGGGCTCGACTGGGTAGGCCTCGCCAACTACCTGCGGCTCGCGGAGGACATGCGTTTCTGGGAGTCGTTCGGACGCCTTGCAGTGATGGCCGTCGGCTCAGTTATGCTGCAGTACCTGCTGGGCTTTGGCCTCGCACTGCTGGTGTGGCGCGATTTTCGCGCCGGCCGCTTCTTCCGGGTGCTGTTCCTGATCCCGATGATGACCACCCCGGTGATCATGGCGGTCATCTGGCGCACCGTATTCCATGAATCCCTCGGACCGGCCAACGATCTGATGACCCTGCTCGGCATGGCGCCGCTGCCCTGGCTGTCCCAGGCCGGCCTGGCGATGACGAGCGTCATCATCGTCGAGGTCTGGCAGTGGACGCCATTCATGTTCCTGATGCTGCTCGCCGGCCTGCTGTCGCTGCCGCGCGAGCCCTTCCTGGCCGCAGCCATCGACGGCGCCGGCCCGATTCGGACGTTCCTGCGGGTGACGTTCCCGATGATCGCGCCAATATCGATCGGTGCCATCGTGATCCGGCTCATCGAAGCCTCGAAGATCATGGACACCGTCTACGTGATCACCTCGGGTGGACCCGGCACCGCGACCGAGACATCGAGCTACTACATCTTCATCCGCGGCCTGCGCGACTTCCAGATTGGCTACGCCGCGTCGCTCTCATTCACGTACCTGGTCATCATGGCAATTTCACTCACCATCATCGCCAAGGTGCTGGCCCAGGCACTGCTCGTCAAGGACCGCAAGCCATGAGGACCGTGTACCGCCTCCTCAAGTATGCTGCGATCCTGCTGTGGTCGGCCTTCGTGATCGCCCCCTTCCTGTGGGCGCTGACCACCTCATTCAAGACCGCCAACGGCATTACCGGCGGCCCAACCTACATTCCCTGGCTGCAGTACGAACCATCGCTGGCTGGCTGGGGTTCGCTGTTTCGCAGCGGTGGCGGCGGAATCCAGATCACCGGCCCTTACCTTTCGAGCCTGATCGTGACCATCAGCGCCAGCCTGATCAGCCTGGTGCTGGGGACGCTCGCCGCCTACGGCCTGTCGCGTTTCACCTACCGCGCCGGATTCGTGCGCAACGCCGACATCACCTTCTTCTTCATCTCGCAGCGGATCATGCCGCCGGTAGTGCTGGCGATCCCGTTCTTCCTGATGCTGCAGTTCCTGGGGCTGCTCGATTCCGAGCTCGGGCTGATCATCGTCTACATCGCGCTGCTGATGCCGATTGCGGTCTGGGTGATGGTCGACTTCTTCAATACCGTGCCCCGCGAGCTCGACGAAAGCGCCCTGCTCGATGGCTGCAGCCCGTTCGAGGCATTCTGGCGGGTCATCCTGCCCAACTCCAAGGCGGGGCTGGTGGTTGCCGGACTGTTCTGCCTGATCTTCGGCTGGAACGATTTCTTCTTCGCCTTTACGCTCACCTTTACCCAGACTCAGCTGTTGCCGGTGGCCATCGTGGCGCTCAACTCGTCGGTAACGCCCTGGTGGAGTCTTTCGGCGGCGGCATTGGTATCGATCGCCCCGCTGGTGGTAGTCGCGTTTGTCCTCGAGAGTTATCTGTCGCGGGGCAATCTCGCGGGCGCGATCAGGTAAGGGGGGCGAATGTCACTGGTCGCAAACAACATTTCCCTGGGTGTCGACGGCGTCGCGCATCTCGACGAGATCTCCTGCAAGCTCGAACGCGGCAAGTTCTACACCGTCGTCGGGCCGACGATGTCGGGCAAGACCTCGCTGCTGCACGCGCTCGTTGGCCTCAGTGCCCTCGACTCGGGCACGATCACGCTCGACGGTGCAGACCTCGCCACCGTTCCGGTGTGGTCGCGCAGCGTCGCGATGGTCTACCAGCAGTTCATCAACTACCCGCATCTGAGCGTCTACGAGAACATCGCTTTCCCGCTGCGGCGCCGGCGCCTGCCCCAGGCCGAAATCGACCAAAGGGTAACGGCAGTCGCGGAAACCGTCGGGCTGGGCAAGCTGCTCACGCGCCTGCCGGGGGCACTTTCAGGGGGGCAACAACAGCGCGTGGCCATCGCCCGCTCGCTGGTCAAGCGATCCGACCTCCTGCTGCTCGACGAGCCGCTGGTCAACCTCGACTACAAGCTGCGCGAACAACTGCGCGAGGAGTTTCTCAATATCTTCGCCGCGCAGGGCGAGTCGATCGTGGTCTACACCACGGCCGATCCCAACGAAGCGCTGCTCTTCGATGCCGAGGTGCTGGTGATGCACGAAGGGCGCCTGCTCCAGGTCGGCCCGGCGCAGGAGGTCTACACGCGCCCGGCAACCACGGCGGTGGCGCTGATCTTCAGTGATCCGCCGATGAACCTGATGCCGGCGACGCTCGACGAGGGTGGCCTGAAGCTGGCCGACGGCGTGCGCGTGCCGCGCGCGGCGCATTTGCAGTCGCTGCCGCCGGGACCTTATATATTGGGCATCCACCCCGGAGACGTCGCCCTTGACGCGAGCGGCATTGCCGCCGAGGTGGAGTTGGCGGAGATCAGCGGTTCGGAGACTTTTCTGCACGTGCGCCGCGGGGATCTGCGCCTGGTCGCCCATCTCTCCCGGGTCCATGCGCGCGCCGAGGGTGAAAACGTCCAGATCGCGCTTGACGCTCAACGGGCGTTCCTGTTTACGCCCGACGGACAACTCGCGGCGGCGCCAGCCCCGGCGAGCGGAGTGTAGGGATGGCACGCATCGACCTGGAAGGCCTCGGCCACAGTTATGACAGCCCTGGTCCGGAGGCTGCCTACGCTCTCAAGCCCTTCAGCCATACCTGGGAGGATGGCGAAACCTACGCCATTCTCGGACCATCGGGGTGCGGCAAGACGACGCTGCTCAATGCCATATCGGGAATTATCAGGCCGAGCGAAGGACGGGTGCTCTTCGACGGCCGCGACGTCACCGCACTGCCGACCGCACAGCGCAATATCGCGCAGGTTTTCCAGTTCCCGGTCATCTACCGCACCATGACGGTGTTCGAGAATCTCGCCTTTCCGCTGGTGTGCAGGGGCTTGCCGGACCCCGTCATCAAGGAACGCGTCCATGAGGTCGCCGAACTGCTCAACCTGACCGGCTTCCTGCATCTGGCGGCGCTGCGCCTGAGTGCCGATGCCAAACAGCTGATTTCGCTGGGCCGCGGGCTGGTGCGCAACGATGTCGCGGCGATCCTGCTCGATGAACCCTTGACCGTGATCGATCCGCAACTGAAGTTCGAGCTGCGGCGCAAGCTCAAGGAAGTAAACCGGCGCTACGGCCTGACGCTGGTCTACGTCACGCACGACCAGACCGAGGCGATGACACTCGCCAACAAGGTGGTCGTCATGAACCGCGGCAGCGTCGTCCAGATCGGCACGCCGCAGGAACTGTTCGAGCGCCCCGAGGACGCCTTTGTCGGGTATTTCATCGGTTCGCCATCGATGAACATGCTCGAGTGCCGTTTGGCAGAAGGCGGGGTCGCCGTCGGGGACCTCCGGATTTCATTGCCAGGCCTTGATCAGGCGACTGTCCCGGCTGGCGCCCGGTTGGCGCTCGGGGTGCGCCCCGAGTACGTCTCGCTCACCGGCGAGGCGAACGCCGACACCGTGCCGGCTGCCCTGGTCGACATGAAGTCGGTCGGCGCGTTTCGCATTGCCACCCTCGAGGTCGCCGGCCAGACCGTCAAGGCGAAGATTAGGGCCGACGCCCCGATTCCGGACGATCGCATCCAGGCCCAGTTCGAGAGCGGCCGGCGGGTGCTCTACGCCAACGACCGGCTCGTTGCCGTAGCCTGAGGGCGGCGAGCCGGGCGGTGGCATGGGGGCCTTCCCGGGCGATAACAACAGCTATGGCGTCGCCGGGGTGCTGGTGCTCGATACCGAGGGCAACATGATCGGCCTGGATTCGATGGCCTGATCATTTCGCGCGGCTGGCGAGCGCCGAAACGACTGCTCGGAACGGGCATTCAGGGCGCATTTCGGCACACGCGGCGCGCCACCGCCGTAATACAATCCGCCAGAGAATGTGGGAGCTCCACCGATCGCGCCGCATGCTTTCCCCGAGTCTGGTGCCCGGGGACTTCCGGCCAGATTAATCCGTTAATTGCCGTTGCTGCCCGAGATCACGCGATGACTTTCGTTCCCTGCTTGCGGCCGGTGTTGGCTGGCCTGGTCATGGCCACGATGCTGGCCGGTTGCGGCGGCAAGTCCGGCGAGCCCAAGAAGGGCGCCGCCGGGG
>JAHEMI010000051.1 GCA_024643785.1 Burkholderiaceae bacterium | reverse complement strand
CGCCGGATGGTCCGGCGCACGCTACCTGGATGACGGGTCAGACGATGTTCAGCTTGCATGGCAGTGGTCTTGGCGGAGGAATCGCGATCGGGCGCGCCCACCGGCTCGCGCCGCAGCTGCGTGACGTCGTGCGCTACCGCATCGAGCAGCACCGCGTCGAGGCCGAGCTGGTCCGGATCGATTACGCCATCTCCGAGTCTCGCCAGGCGCTCGAGACCATCACCGCGGATCTGCCGGAGTCCGCGCCCGCAGAGGCGCGCGCGCTGATCGACATCCACCTGATGCTGCTCAGCGATGAGCTGTTCGTCCAGGGCGCCCGGGGGATCGTCGCCGACCAGGGCTGGAACGCCGAATGGGCGGTGGCGAGCCGGGCGCAGGAACTGGCCGAACAGTTCGACGAGTTCGAAGACCTCTACATGCGTGAGCGCGGGCGCGACGTGCGCCAGGTCGCCGAGCGCCTGTTGAAGTCGCTCGGCGGCACCAGCGCCCGGGTGATCGGCGAGGACGCGGAGATGCCGGTCTTCGTGGCCGAGGACATTGCCCCGGCCGACATGCTGGTGATGCGCAATGCCTTCGGGTTCGTGATCGATCTCGGCGGCACCACCTCGCACGCCGCGATCCTCGCCCGCTCGCTCCAGGTGCCGACGGTGGTCGGCCTGGGTTGTGCGCGCGAGCTGATTCGCGACGATGACTGGGTGATCCTGGACGCTGACACCGGACTGGTCATCGTCGCGCCCGACGAGGAAGTCCTGGCGCAGTACCGCACGCTGCAGGCCGAAGGCCAGCTGGCGCAGGACAAGCTCAAGCGGCTGGCCAAGGTGCCGGCGGTGACCGTCGACGGTGTCGCGGTCGAGCTGCTGGCGAATATCGAGCTGCCCGGCGAGGCCGATTCGGCCCGTGAGCTGGGGGCCGACGGGGTCGGGCTGTACCGCTCCGAATTCCTGTTCATGAACCGCACCGAACTGCCCGACGAAGACGAGCAGTTCGAGGCCTACCGCGACGCGATCGTGGCGATGCGCGGCAAGCCGGTGACCATTCGCACGCTCGACGCCGGCGCCGACAAGCCGATCGCGGCCATGAAGGACTGGCATTCGGCCAATCCCGCGCTTGGCCAGCGGGCGATCCGCTTCTCGCTGGCCGAACCCGAGATCTTCCTGGTGCAGTTGCGCGCGATGTTGCGTGCCGGGCGTTTCGGCAAGTTGCGCATCCTGCTGCCGATGCTGGTCCATGGTCACGAGGTCGACCAGTCGCTGCGCCTGATCGAACAGGCGCGCGAACAGCTGCGTTCCAACCGGGTGGCATTCGCCGAGCGCATCGAGGTCGGCGGGATGATCGAGATTCCGGCGGCCGCGATCTCGGCCGACTACTTCGCCCGGCGGCTCGACTTCCTCGCCATCGGCACCAATGACCTGGCCCAGTACACGCTGGCCATCGACCGCGACGACCACGCGGTGGCCGCGCTCTACGATCCCTACCACCCGGCAGTGCTGCGGCTGGTGGCCGGAACGATCCGCGCCGCCAACAAGAGGCGCCGGCCGGTGTCGGTGTGCGGCGAGTTCGCCGGCGAGCCGGAGGCGACCGCATTGCTGCTGGGCATGGGCCTGCGCCAGTTCTCGATGCATCCGGGCAGCCTGCTGCGCATCAAGCGCGAGGTGCTCCACGCCGATGCCGGAGTGCTCGCCGGGCGCGTCACCCGGCTGCTGCGTACCGATGACCCGGTCCGCGCCCGCGCGCTGCGCGAGCGGCTTTCAGATCCCGAACGGCAATAGGCGGCGGGCATGGGCAAGAGTGCGATAGGTTCGGTCGGCGAGGTCCAGGCGCAGCGGATGCGCTTCGACGACGAGCTCGCGCTGCGCGGCGGCGGCCGGATCGCCGGCTACGAGTTGGCCTACGAGACCTACGGCGAGCTCAATGCGGCGCGCGACAACGCGGTGCTGGTCTGCCATGCGCTCAACGCCTCGCATCACGTTGCCGGAACCTATGCCAACGATCCCGAAAACGTTGGCTGGTGGGACAACCTGATCGGCCCCGGCAAGCCGGTCGACACCGAGCGTTTCTTTGTCGTTGGCGTCAACAACCTCGGCAGCTGTTTCGGTTCGACCGGTCCCGGTTCGATCAACCCGGCCACCGGCGAGCCCTACGGCCCGGATTTCCCGGTCGTGACGGTCGAGGACTGGGTGCATTCGCAGGCGCTGCTGGCCGACCGCCTGGGGATCGAGCGCTTTGCCGCAGTGATCGGCGGCAGCCTCGGCGGCATGCAGGCGCTGGCGTGGAGCTACCTCTACCCGCGGCGCATCGCCAACGCGGTGGTGATCGCCACCGCGCCGCGGCTCTCGGCGCAGAACATCGCTTTCGACGAGGTCGCGCGGCGCGCGATCATCACCGACCCCGACTTCCACGGCGGGCACTTCTATCGGCACGGCGTGGTGCCGCGCCGCGGCCTGCAGGTGGCGCGGATGATCGGCCACATCACCTACCTGTCAGACGACGCGATGGCCGAGAAGTTCGGCCGGACCATGCGCAGCGAGAAGTACAGTTTCAGCTTCGACGTAGATTTCGAGATTGAGTCCTACCTGCGCTACCAGGGCGAAAAATTCTCGAGCTACTTCGACGCCAATACCTACCTGCTGATCACCCGCGCGCTCGATTACTTCGATCCGGCGCGCGATCACGGTGGCAGCCTGCAGCAGGCGCTGGCGCCGGCACAGGCCGATTTCCTGGTCGCGTCCTTCACCACCGATTGGCGCTTTGCGCCGCAGCGCAGCCGCGAGATCGTCGAGGCGCTGGTTGCCAATCACTGCAACGTGACCTACGCCGCGATTGACGCGCCCCACGGCCACGACGCGTTCCTGCTCGACGACGAGCAGTACCACGCGCTGCTGGGCGCCTACTTCGAGCGCATCGCCGCGCGCCTGGGAGGGCAGCTTTGAGTTCCCCGGCCAACCGGAGCGAGACGCTGCGCCTGCGTCCCGACCTGGCGGTGATCGCCAACTGGATCAAGCCCGGCGCCACGGTGCTCGACCTGGGTTGCGGCGACGGCGCCCTGCTCGCCCACCTCCAGCGCGAGAAGGGCTGCCTCGGCTACGGGGTCGAGATCGCCGACGCCTCGGTGCTGGCGTGCGTGCGCCGTGGCGTCAACGTGATCCAGCGCGACATCGAGGCCGGGCTGGGAATGTTCGCCGCCAGCCGCTTCGACGTGGTGGTGCTGTCGATGGCGATCCAGGTCACGCACCAGACCGAGCGGGTGCTGCGCGAGATGAGCGAAGTGGGCGCCGAGGGCATTGTCTCGTTCCCCAACTTCGGCAACTGGTACCACGCCTGGTCGATCCTGCGCGGCCGCATGCCGGTTTCGCGCGAGATGCCCTACGAGTGGTACAACACTCCCAACCTGCACCTCGCGACGCTGCCCGACTTCGAGGACTTCCTGGCCAAGTTCGGCTACGAGGTCAGCGGCCGCGCCTTTCTCAAGGACGGCAAGCCGGTGAACGTGCTCGCCGGCCTGCGCGCCACCCAGGCGATCTACCGCTTCCGCCGCGCTTCTCCCTGAGGGTCGGGCGCGGACTCCGTGCCCGCCGCAGTACTGGTCGCCGTGGGGCGCCCGAGCAGCGCCGCGAGCCGTTGCTGCAGGGCCGGGGTGCGCAGGCTCGCGCGGTAGGCCGCTGCCATCGATTGTTCGAGGGCGAAGCGCTCGTCGCTGCTGCCGCCCGCGGCCAGTGCCAGCAGATGGCGCTTCATGTCTGCCACTGCGCCCGGTTCGGTCTGGCCGATGGTGGCGCGCAGCGCCGCGATCCGTTCGTCGAGCGCGCTGCGCGCGACGATCTCGGAGAGGAAACCGATGCGCAGCATCTCCGCGTCGTCGATGGTCATGCCGGCGAGCATCAGCCGGCTGGTGGCCGAGAGCCCGAGGCGGGTGACGTAGCGGCGCAGTCCGCCCGAGTAGTAGTGGATGCCCAGCCGCGCCGCCGGAACGTACATCCGGATCCCCGGGACGCCGATCCTGATGTCGCAGCACAACGCCAGGTCGGTCGCACCGCCGGTGATGCTGCCGTTGAGCGCGGCGACGGTCACGAAGGGCAGGGTCTCGAGAGTGTCGAAGAGTTGCTCGAGGCGGTCGTCGAGCCGGGTCTCGATCGCCTGCAGCGTGTATCCGGAGCTGAAACTGCGCTCGCCCGACCCGGTGATCAGCAGCCCGCGAGTGGCGCCCGGGTCGGTGCGCAGCGGCGTGAGCAGCGCCAGCAGGGCGTCGATGTCGGCGGGGTCGATGCGGTTGTGCTGGCTCGGGCGATTGAGCGTTACCTCCAGCCAGTCTGCCTCGCGGCGCGCGAGCGGCGCTCCGTCATGCTCGGCGATGGGCTGTGCGATGGTTCGGGACATGGCTGGCCAGACTCCTGACTGGTCGGAACGGACGCGGACTGTGGCGACGGGCTAGTTGACGTTTACGTAAACGTCATTTACCTTTCCCGGATAATATCAAGGCGCCTCCACGGGAACCAATGATGAACGATCAAAGCGAGGCCAGGAAGCTGGCCACCTACCGCCCGACGCACAACGTGCGCTTTGTAACCGCGGCATCGTTGTTCGACGGCCACGACGCCTCGATCAACATCATGCGCCGGATCCTCCAGTCGATGGGCGTGGAGGTGATCCACCTCGGCCACAACCGTTCGGTCGACGAAATCGTCAGCGCCGCGGTGCAGGAAGATGCCCAGGGCATCGCGATCAGCTCGTACCAGGGCGGGCACGTCGAGTACTTCAAGTACATGATCGACCTGCTGCGCAGCCGTGGCGGTGCCGACATCAGGATCTTCGGCGGCGGCGGTGGCGTGATCGTGCCCGATGAAATCCGCGAGCTCGAGGACTACGGCGTCACCCGCATCTACTCGCCGGAGGACGGCCAGCGCATGGGGCTGCAGGGCATGGTCGGCGAGATGATCCAGCTCTCCGACGTTGACCTGAGCAAGGACGCGAGCATCGATCTTGCGGCGCTCGGCGGTCACGACGAACAGGCCTGGCGCGCGCTCGCGCGGCTGATCACCGTGCTCGACAATGGCGCCGGCAGCAAGAAGCTCGACAAGCTGCGCGCCCAGCTGCAGGCCGCGGCGGCCGACTGCCAGGTGCCGACGCTCGGCATCACCGGCACCGGCGGCGCGGGCAAGTCGTCGCTCACCGACGAGCTGATCCGCCGCTTGCGGCTCGACCAGGGCGACGCGCTGCGCGTGGCGGTGATCTCGATCGACCCATCGCGGCGCAAGTCGGGCGGCGCGTTGCTCGGCGACCGGATCAGGATGAATGCGATCGGGCCGTGGGGGGACGGCGGCCAGCGGGTATTCATGCGCTCGCTGGCCACCCGCGAGGCCGGCAGCGAGATCAGCGGCTCTCTTCCCGACGTGATCGCGGCGTGCAAGGTCGCCGGCTTCGATCTGGTCATCGTCGAGACCTCGGGCATCGGCCAGGGCAACGCGGCGATTGCACCGCTGGTGGCGGCATCGCTGTACGTGATGACGCCGGAGTTCGGCGCCGCCAGCCAGCTCGAGAAGATCGACATGCTCGACTTCGCCGATTTCGTGGCGATCAACAAATTCGACCGCAAGGGCGCGGCGGACGCGCTGCGCGACGTTGCCAAGCAGGTGCAGCGCAACCGGGAGGCATTCGGCATCCCCGCCGAGCAGATGCCGGTGTTCGGCACCCAGGCGTCGCGCTTCCAGGACGACGGCGTGACGGCGCTCTACCAGAGCATCGTCGCGCGGCTCGCCGAGCTCGGCTTTCCCCTGCAAGCGGGCAAGCTGGCCAAGGTCGACGTACGCCACACCAGTGCCGCCAATGCGATCGTGCCCTCGGCGCGGGTGCGCTATCTGGCCGAGATTTCGCAGGCGCTGCGCGCGTACGAGGACCACGCCCGCAGCCAGGCGGCGCTGGCCCGCGAGGCGCAGCAACTGCGTGCCGCCGCGCGGATGCTGGCCGCCGAGTCCGAGGCCGGCGGCGCCGCGGCCGACAACAACCTCGCGGCGCTCGAGGGGCTCGCCGGGCAGCGCGAGGACCGGCTCGATCCCGCCGCCCGCAAGCTGCTCGCGATGTGGCCCGATATGCGCAAGGCCTACTCTGGCGACGAATACGTCGTGCGCATCAGGGACCGCGAGATCCGGACCGCGCTGGTCAACACCTCGCTGTCGGGGACCAAGATTCCCAAGGTGGCGCTGCCGCGCTACGAGGACCACGGCGAGTTGCTCAAGTGGCTGATGCTGGAGAACGTTCCCGGCTCCTATCCCTACACCAGCGGCGTGTTCGCGTTCAAGCGCGAGAACGAGGATCCGACCAGGATGTTCGCGGGCGAAGGGGATGCGTTTCGCACCAACCGGCGCTTCCACCTGCTCTCCGAGGGCATGCCGGCGAAGCGCCTGTCGACGGCCTTCGATTCGGTGACGCTCTACGGCTTCGATCCCGACCTGCGGCCCGACATCTACGGCAAGGTCGGCAACTCGGGTGTGTCGATCGCCACCCTCGATGACCTCAAGGTGCTCTACGACGGATTCGACCTCTGCGATCCGAGCACCTCGGTGTCGATGACCATCAACGGGCCGGCGCCGACCATCCTGGCGATGTTCATGAACACCGCCATCGACCAGCAGGTCGAGAAGTTCGTCGCCGACAACTCGCGCCAGCCCACCGATACCGAGTACGAGAAGATTCGCGAGTGGACCATGAGCACGGTGCGCGGCACGGTGCAGGCCGACATCCTCAAGGAGGACCAGGGCCAGAACACCTGCATATTCTCGACCGAGTTCTCGCTCAAGGTCATGGGCGACATCGCCGAATTCTTCGTCCATAACGGGGTGCGCAACTTCTACTCGGTGTCGATCTCCGGGTACCACATCGCCGAGGCCGGGGCCAACCCGATCAGCCAGCTGGCATTCACGCTGGCCAACGGCTTCACCTATGTCGAGGCGTATCTCGCGCGCGGCCTGCACATCGATGACTTCGCCCCCAACCTGAGCTTCTTCTTCAGCAACGGCATGGACCCCGAGTACACCGTGATCGGACGCGTCGCGCGGCGCATCTGGGCGGTGGCGATGAAGGATCTCTACGGGGCCAACGAGCGCAGCCAGAAGCTCAAGTATCACTGCCAGACTTCGGGGCGTTCGCTGCACGCGCAGGAGGTCGACTTCAACGACATCCGCACCACGCTGCAGGCGCTGATCGCCACCTACGACAACGCCAACAGCCTGCACACCAATGCCTACGATGAGGCGATCACCACTCCCACCGAGGAGTCAGTGCGCCGCGCGATGGCGATCCAGATGATCATCAATCGCGAATGGGGGCTGGCCAAGAACGAGAACCCCAACCAGGGCAGCTTCATCATCGACGAGCTCACCGAGCTGGTCGAAGCCGCAGTGCTCGCTGAATTCGAACGTATCGCCGAGCGCGGTGGGGTGCTGGGGGCGATGGAGACCGGCTACCAGCGCGGCCGGATCCAGGACGAAAGCCTTTACTACGAGACCCTCAAGCACACCGGCGAATATCCGCTCATCGGCGTCAACACCTTCCGCAATCCGCATGGCGACCCGACGCCGCAGACCATCGAGCTGGCGCGTTCCACCGACGAGGAGAAGGCGTCGCAACTCGAGCGGCTGCGCGATTTCCAGCAGCGCCACGAGAAGGAATCCGGCGCGATGCTCGAGCGCCTGCAGACGGCAGTGATCGAGAACCGCAACGTCTTCGCGGTGCTGATGGACGCGGTCAGGGTTTGTTCGCTCGGGCAGATCACCAATGCTCTCTTCGAAGTCGGAGGGCAGTACCGCCGCAGCATGTAGGAGCATCGCCATGTCCACGCAATCGTTGCGGGGGGGGCAGGAATCGGCAAAGCCGGCGGCACCGGGATCGCGCCGCGCCCTGCTGCGGGCGATCGGGGTTGGTGCTGGCGCACCGCTGCTGTCCTGGCTGCCGGGCGCATGGGCGGGCAGCGCGGCGCCGGCGCTGGTGCCGCTGGCGGCGCCCGAGCCGATCGCGGCGCTGGCCCCGGGCGAGGACGGAGAGCTCCTGGCGATGACCCGCTCGGGAGCCCTGCTGCGGTTGTCAGGACGCTACTGGGAGACGATCGGCGAGGGCTTCGATCCCGCGGCCCCGGTGGCTGCCGGGCATGGCCGAATTGTCGGCCGCTCGGTTGCCGGTTGGCTGCGCGTGATCGAGAACTGTGCGTTGATCGCGACCCTCGGGCCGCGCATCTCGGATCACGGCGGCTTCGTGAATCTCGCAACCGGCATTATCGCGGTGACTGCCGAGCATTCCCCGGGAGCCCCCAAGGGCCGCCAGGCTCCCGCCCGCCGTGCCCCGGCGGAGCGCGCGCCACGGCTGGTCCGTTTCGAACGCGAGGCCGCGCTGTGGCGCGAAGCGGCTCGTTCGACCTTCGCAGTACTGCCCGACGCCCGGCCGACGCTGGTCGAACTCGACGGTGCGGCCGGCGCCGGTGGAGCTGGCGAAAATGTCGCGGTGCTAGTCGGACCAGATGGCGAGCGCTATCGCCATGGCGTGCTGGGTGACACCTTCGAAGCCACCGGCATCGTCTATGCCGAGCGCCACAGCCTGGCGCCGCTGGCCACGATCACGCTGCCCGCGCCGCAAGTGTTTGAAGACATCACGCTGCGCCCGGTCGTCGATCCTGACAGTGGGCACACCAGCCTGGCGACGGTGCGCTCGGGCGAGCGCGGGGCGGCGCTGGTGCTGGTTGGGCGCTCGCGCACCGACCAGGCGGCACTCACCATCGTTGCCGAGGGGCCGGAGTTAGGGGTGCGCCGGCGCTGGCTGGCGCCGATCGTTGCCGGCAACGCCCTCTATGCCGTCCACACGCCGCACGTTGGCGGGGTGCTGACCGGCTACCGGCGAGCCGGCCAGAAACTGCTCGCCCAGCCACTGTCTGCCGGGGTCTCCAATCACCAGATCGGTTCGCGTGATCTCAACGTCTCGGCGCTGATCGGCTCGCTGCTGGTAGTGCCCAATCAGCAGCACGACCAGCTGGTGGCCGTCGACCTCGCTCAGGACGCCCGCGAACAGTGGCGTCTGCGCCTCAATGCCCCGGCCAGCGCGCTGCTGGTGGTGGACGCAGGCCTGGTGGTGCTCGATGCCAGCGGCCGCGTGTTTGCACTCGAGCAACCCTAGGGCAGCTACTGGCACTGCGGGGCGCAAGGGTCTAGAATTAATCGGGTGTTAGTGCGCGGTCAAGGCCGGGCGCGAGCGTCTCAGTAGCGCCCTTGTGGACCGGGCCTGCTCGGGAGGTTCACATGTCCCATAAGCGCAATTTCGAACTCAGCTTGAATCGCCGCATCGGGGCGACCCCGGAGCGGGTCTTCGAAGCCTTTGTCGCCGGTGACCAGATCTCACAGTGGTGTGCGCCGCGCGGCATGAGCGTGCCCGAGGCAGCGCTTGATGTGCGCGTCGGTCACGGCTACCGGCTCACCATGGAAGCGCGCGACCGCTCGACCTACACCGTGACCGGGCAGTACCGGGTTCTCGAGCCTCCGACCAGGCTGGCCTTTACGTGGCAGTGGGTTGACGACAAACTCCCGGCGGTGGAAACCCTGGTGCAGGTCGCGCTCAGTCCCTGCGATGAAGGTACCGAGTTGCGTCTGATCCACTCGGGGTTTCCTGAGCCAATCATGCGCGATGCCCATGTGCCGAGTTGGAACTCGACCCTCAACCGGCTGGTGGAATTGCTCGACCCGCGCGGCACGGCCGCCAACTTGACCCTGAGTGGCGACCCCCGGAGCACCTATACCTGGTCAGTGCGCATCGCGTTGGCCGAGAAGGGCCTCCCCTACGAAATGGTGCAGCGTGCGCCGCACAGCTCAGACCAGGTCCGGCTCCACCCCTTTGGCCGCATCCCCGCGCTGCGCGATGGCGACTTCGTGCTCTTCGAGACCAGCGCGATCGTCCGTTACCTCGACGAGTGTTTCCCTGATCCGCCATTGATCCCGGATAGCGTGCGCACGCGGGCGCGCGCCGAGCAGTGGGTCAGCGCGACCAGCTCGTATATCTACGACGCGATGATCAGGCGTTACGTGCTGCAGTACCTGTTCCCGAGAGGTCCGGACGGCCAGCCCGATCAAGCAGTCATCAAGGCCGCCTGGCCCGATATTGTCCGCTATCTGGCGATTCTCAATGACGCCTACCGGCACCACCGCACGATTGCCGGCGAGGCCTTCAGCATTGCCGACCTGCTGCTGGTTCCGATCATCGACTATCTGGCATTGGCGCCCGGCGGCGACGAACTGCTCTCCGCGGCGCCCAATGTGCGGCGCGCTCTTGCCAGTGCACGCCAGCGCCCGAGCTTCAAGGCGACCCACCCCGCGCACAAGCCCCTGCCGTCGCAGGCTGCGCCCAGGTAGAACTTCACCAGCACTAGGCGGCGGCGGCGGCGCGCTGAGGCTGCTGCTCGTCGAGTCGCAGCGTCAGGCACTTGGCCGAACCCCCGGCTTTCATGAACTCGGTCAGCGGCGTCAACGCGACCCGGTAGCCGCGGGCGCCGAGGTCGGCGAGCAGTTGCGGCGAGGCCCGGTTGAGGAACAGGTGTTCGCCGAGGTTGACGGCGTTGCAGGCAAAGTCGCGGGCATCGTCCTCGCCGACCGCGATGCGCGCGTGCGCCGGGACCAGGGTCTCGATCCGGCGCCGCGACTCGGAGTCGAACGCGGCCGGGTAATAGAGCACCTCGCCGCGCGCGAGCGGGCACAGGCAGGTGTCGAGATGATAGAAGCGCGGATCCACCAGCCGCAGCGGCACCACTTCGATCGCGAGCGCCGCCGCGATCGGGGCTGCGGCGCGCTCGTCGGTGCGAAAGCCGTGACCCATCCACACGATCGGTGCGGCGCGATCGAGCAACGCGTCGCCGGCGCCCTCGAAGGAAATATCAGGCGGCAGGCTCACTGCCTCGAAGCCCTGCGCCTTGAACCACTGCCCGAAATAGCGCTCCTCGCCGCGCCGCTCGCCATGGCGAAACCTGGCCAGCACGACCCGCTCGCCGAGCACCAGGCCGGCGTTGGCGGTGAACACCATGTCGGGGCATCCTGCCACCGGCTCGATCAGTCGCACCTCGGCGTGTCGGGCCAATGCCCGGTGCAGCCGGCCCCATTGCCGGGCCGCCAGCGCACGCTTGCTGCTGTTGATATTGCCGAGCATCCACGGATTGATGACGTAAGAGACTTCGAACCTGCTCGGTTCGCACATCAGCAGGGTTGGCGTCACTACTTGCTCCTTGGGGTCAGGCGGGCAGTGCGTCACCGCGCACGGGGGTGATGCTTTCCTGGGGGCTGGTGATGGTGTCCAGGACCGCCGCGATGGCGCTCAGCGCCTGGTCGATCTGGGCGCGAGTGACAGTGAGCGGTGGCGCGAGCCGGACCACGCTCTGGTGGGTTTCCTTGCTCAGTACGCCGCGGCTCATCAGCGCCTCGCAAAAACTGCGTGCGCTGACCCACTGCGGCCAGAGGTCGAGGCCGATCAGCAGGCCGCGGCCGCGCACCGCGCGGATCGCGGGGTGGCGCAATTCGCGCAGGCGCGCGAGCAGGTAGGAGCCGAGTTCGTCGGCGCGTTGCGCGAGCTGGTCGCGCTCGAGAATCCTCAGCGCGGTGCGCGCCACGGCGCATGCCAGCGGGTTGCCGCCAAAGGTGCTGCCGTGGTCGCCGGGCTGGAAGACCGCCATCACGTCGGTGCGCGCCAGGAACATCGAGATCGGCAGCAATCCGCCGCCCAGGGCCTTGCCCAGGATCAGGGCGTCGGGCTGGACATCTTCGTGGTTGCAGGCCAGCAGCCGGCCGGTGCGCCCGAGTCCGGTCTGGACTTCGTCGGCGATCATCAGGATGCCGTGGCGCGAGCAGATCTCGCGCACCGCACGCAGGTAGCCGGCGGGCGGCACGATGATCCCGGCCTCGCCCTGGATCGGTTCGACCAGGAAGGCCGCGGTCTCCGGGCCGATGGCCGCCGCGAGCGCCGCGGCATCGCCATAGGGCACGGTGTCGAACCCGGGCGTGCCGGGGCCAAAGCCGCTGCGATACTGCGCTTCGCTCGAGAAGCTGATTATGGTCGTGGTGCGGCCCGCGAAGTTGCCGGCCGCGACGATGATCCGCGCCGATCCGTCGGGGATGCCGCGCACCCGGTGGGCCCATTTGCGCGCCGCCTTGATTGCGGTTTCGACGCCTTCGGCTCCCGAGTTCATCGGCAGGGCGCGCGCCATGCCCGTGGCCCGGCACAGGTCTTCGAGCAAGGGCCCGAGCTGGTCGGTGTGGAAGGCGCGCGAGGTTACCGCCAGCTGGTTGGCCTGCTCGCAGAGCGTCGCCACCAGCTCCGGATGACTGTGGCCGAAACTCACCGCCGAGTACGCCGACATCATGTCGAGGTAACGCTTCCCGCTGGTGTCCCAAAGGTACACCCCGGACCCGCGTTCGAGCACCATGGGCAACGGCAAGTAGTTGTTCGCGCCGTAACGCGCCTCGAGAGCGATGGGCGAATTATCCATCGTTGAATCCTAGCCTGGCAAGGACGAAATGTGGTTGCGAGTTATTGCTCGCGAATGCCCATATATGCAAGAATCGTGCATAAAGGAGCCGATGTAGATCATGGAACACCATCTGGATCGCACTGACCGGCAGATTCTTGATCTGCTCCAGAGGCGTGGCCGGGCCACCAACGTCGAGCTTTCGGCGCAGGTTCACCTGTCGGCGCCGCAGTGCCTGCGGCGGGTGCGCCAGCTCGAGGAGTCCGGGGTCATCCGGCACTACGCTGCGGTGGTCGATCCGCAGGCGCTGGGCTACGGGGTGGTGGCGTTCGTGAGCCTGTCGGTGGACCGCGACCAGGCGACGCGCGAACGCGAGCTGGAGCGCCAGATCCGCGGTTTCCCCGAGGTCGTCGAGTGCTACACGATCTCGGGCGACTTCGACTACCTGCTCAAGGTGGTGGCCCGCGATCTCAAGGAGTTGTCGAGCTTCCTGACCGACCGCCTGCTGCACGTCAGCGGTGTCGCCGGCGTGCGTTCGACGATCTGCATGGAAGAGATCAAGCCGCTGGCTCCGCTGCCAATCGCGGAGCGTTGAGCCGCTCGCGGCAAACCTTCGCCTGGTCGGTGCCTCGGTACGGCCTCGGCTAGTGGGACATCAGCACCGGGATCGGCATCGAGGCGAGGAAAGTGCGGGTCATCCCGCCCAGGATCAGCTCGAAGCCGCGGGAATGTCCGTAGCCGCCCATCACCACCAGGTCGGCGCCGAGATCGGCGGCGTGCGACAACAGCATCTCGGCGAACGACGCGTCGACGTTGGTCGGCGACAGGATCCGCTCGCTGATCGACGGGTGGGGCGGTACCTGGCGGGTGGTTGCCGCGCTGATTCCGTGGGCCGCCAGGTAGTCGCTCAGGCCACCAAGCCGTTCGTCGTCCTCGCCGCCGCCGCCACCGTTGGAGAACTGGATCGCTTCGACGAAACTGGCGCGCGCCAGGATCGGCAGCGCGTCGCTGACGGCGCGGGCACTCTCGCGGTTGGCATTCCAGGAGACCAATACCCTGGTTCCGCAGCTCTCGAATTCGCCTGAATGGGGCACGAACAGCACCGGCCGTCCCGCTCCCATGAGCAGGCGGTAGGAGAGGTCGGCCGGGGTCGATCCCGTGTCCTCGGCGTTCCATTGTCCGGCCACGACCAGGTCGTGAAGGCGCGCGGCGCGCACCGCGATGGTCGCCGGGTCGCCGTCGTCGGAGATGAACTTGATCGGGATGCCGGCGGACTCCGCGACATCGGCGACCATTTCCTCGGCAATGGCAGAGCGCCGTTCGAATGCCACCAGGGTATTGGTCATGGAGCGGTCGAGGTAGGGCGCGTGCCGTGATTGCTCGACACAGTAGAGCGCGGTCAGGCCACCGCCATGTTCGCGTGCCACCCGGGCTGCGAGCCCAAGAGTGTCACGGGAACGCTCGCTGTCGTTGACCAGCGCGAGGACCTTCTTGAATGCGGCCATGGTTCCTCCCTGATTCTGCTTGCGACGTCCCATTATGACCCATAGGGGGGTATAACGGACGCCACGCTCTGGATGCATATACAGTATTTGGGCTAGACTCGTACCCATGCCCGCAGTGACCAAACCATCCGCCCCGGCCCAGCGTTGGCTCGAGAGGCTGAACCCGCAGCAACGACTCGCCGCAACCTGGGGCGAGGTCGACGGGGAGGGCAAGTTCGCAGCCGGACCGCTGCTGGTGATCGCGGGCGCCGGCACCGGCAAGACCTCGACCCTGGCGCACCGGGTAGCGCACCTGGTGATGGCCGGCGTCGATCCCAATCGCATCCTGCTGCTCACCTTCAGCCGGCGGGCGGCGCAGGAAATGACCCGGCGCGCCGAGCGGCTGGTCGCGCAGGCGCTGGCCGAACGCCACGGTGGCAGCCATGGCGCCACGGTCCGTTTGCCGTGGGCCGGAACCTTTCACGCCATCGGCGCGCGAATGCTGCGCCATTACGCGCACCGCCTCGGCCTCGATCCCGGCTTCGGGATTCTCGACCGGGGGGATTCCGCCGACCTGCTCGACGTAATCCGCCACGACTGCGGCTTCTCCGGCGAACGGCGGCGCTTCCCGCGCAAGGACGCCTGCCTGGCCATCTATTCATATCGGGTCAACACCGGCTGGCCGCTCGAGCGCGTGCTCGACGAGCACTATCCCTGGTGCCGCGAGTGGGCCGGTCAGCTCCAGAAGCTGTTTCGCGGCTACGTCGAGCGCAAGCAGGCACACAGCGTGCTCGACTACGACGACCTGCTGCTGTGGTGGCACGCGGCCGTGCAGGATCCGGCGGTCGCGCGCGAGATCGGCGCGCGCTTCGATCATGTGCTGGTCGACGAGTACCAGGACACCAACGCGTTGCAGGCCAGCATTCTGCTGGCGATCAAGCCCGATGGCGCGGGCGTCACGGTGGTCGGTGACGACGCCCAGTCGATCTATCGGTTCCGCGCCGCCGACGTCGGCAACATCCTGGCGTTCCCGGAAAACTTCGCGCCGCCCGCGCGGCGCGTGACCCTCGAGGAAAACTACCGCTCGGTGCAGGCGGTGCTCGATGCCGCCAACGCACTGATTGCCGAAGGTTCGCGCCAGTATCCGAAGACCTTGCGCGCGGCGCGCGCGGCCGGCACAGGGGTGCTGCCGCGGTTGGCCACGGTGCTCGACGACCGCGCCCAGGCCGAATACGTGATTCGCGAAGTGCTCGAGGCGCGCGAGGCCGGGGTCGCGCTGCGCCGCCAGGCGGTGCTCTTTCGTAGCGGCCACCACAGCGATGTGCTCGAGGTCGAGTTGTTGCGCGCCAACATCCCCTTCGTCAAGTATGGCGGGTTGAAGTTTCTTGAAAGCGCCCACGTCAAGGACCTGCTCGCGGTGCTGCGCTGGGCCGACAACCCGAGAAACGGCATCGCGGCATTTCGCGCACTGCAGCTGATGGGCGGCATCGGTCCGCGCAGCGCGCAGCGCTGCCTCGAGCACCTCGCCACCGTTGCGCCCGGGCCGGGGGACACCGCGGGCGCGGCCACCGCGTCGCGGCCGTTCGCCGCGCTGGCCAGCTTCGCTGCGCCCGCGGCCAGCGCCGAGGAGTGGCAGGGATTCGCACAGCTGATGACAACACTGGCCGATCCGGCTACGCCCTGGCCGGGGCAGGTGGCGCAGGTCCGGCGCTGGTACCAGCCAATGCTCGAGCGGCGCTACGACGACGCCGGGGTGCGCGCGGCTGACCTCGACATGCTGGCCAACATCTCCGGCCAGTTCGCCAATCGCGAACGATTCCTCACCGAGCTGACGCTCGATCCGCCCCAGGCCAGCGGCGACCTGGCGGGCGACCCGCTGCGCGACGAGGACTATCTGATCCTCTCGACGGTGCACTCGGCCAAGGGCCAGGAATGGGACGCGGTCTACCTGCTCAACGTCGCCGACGGCAATTTCCCCAACGAGTTTGCCGCCGGCAACGCCGCCGCGATCGAGGAGGAGCGGCGGTTGCTCTACGTGGCGATCACCCGGGCGCGCGACCGGCTCCATCTGGTCGAACCGCTGCGCTATTACGTCACCCAGCAACCGCGTCTGGGCGGGTCCTACGTGCACGGCGCCCGCAGCCGCTTTCTCACCCCGGCGGTGCTCGGTTGCCTGGAGAGCTTCACGCCGGCGCCAGCGGGCGGCGAAGCGCAGCAGGAAGCCCTATCGGGCGCTGCGCTCGATGTTGCCGCGACGATGCGCGCGATGTGGTGACACCCCCGGCGGGAGTCCGGCGGGGAATCCCGGTCTAGGCGGCAACCGGTCCGGCGACCGTGATGCCGAGGTCGTGGAGCACGCCGTCGTGCAGGTCGTAGACCAGGCCGTGCACGCTAAGCCGCTGGCCACGTGCCCAGGCGTCCCCCACCACCGAGGTGCGCGCCACGTTGCGCACCTGTTGGGCGACGTTGAGCCGGCACATCAGCCGCAGGCGCTCGGCCAGCGGCAGCACCGCGAGTTCGGCTTCGTTGCGTTCGGCGATGTCGGCAATGTGGCGCAGCCAGTTGTCGGCCAGCCCGACCCTGGTGCCGGTGATCGCCGCGTGGATTCCGGCGCAGCCGTAGTGGCCGCAGACGATCACGTGTTGGATGCGCAGCACGTCGATACCGAACTGGAGCACCGAGAGCAGGTTCAGGTCGGAATGGACCACCACGTTGGCGACGTTGCGGTGCACGAACACTTCGCCGGGATCCAGCCCGGTGATCTGGTTGGCCGGCACCCGCGAATCTGAACAGCCGATCCACAGGAACTCGGGAGCCTGCTGCCCCGAGAGGCGCGAGAAGAACTGCGGGTCCTGCTCGAGGCGCTCCGCAACCCAGCCGCGGTTGTTGTCGAGCAGGCGCTCGAGGCCCTTCGGTTCGCTCATATTCGGTTTCCCTTGGGGAGCGCCGGACAGCAATTGGCCGGCGCCATCACGACAGATGATAACTTGTGCGCCGCGCCGCGGCAGCCCCGGTCATCTGCCGGCCGGGCGTTGGTTGCCGCCGGTGAAGCCGACTATAATCGCCCGATGAATACCATCAGTTCCGCCCAGCCCCTTGGCGACGCCGATCTCAATCGTCTCGACGCCCTCCTCGACGAGTTAAGCCCTGACACCGCCATGCTCCTGGAGGAGCTCGACGGCTTCATGGCGGCCGTTGCCTGCACCCCCGATGACATCGACATCGAGGAGCTGCTGCCCGAGATTCTCGGCCTCGATGACGATGAGGAGCCGGCATTCGGCTCCGCCGCCCAGGCCAGCGAGTTCAAGGAACTGCTCGAGCGCCACCTGATGTCGGTCGCCGAGGCGCTGTCCGCCGGCGAAGGCTTCGCGCCGATCCTGATGCATGATGACGATGGCACCCCGCAGGGCAACCTCTGGGCGGTCGGGTTCCTGCGCGGCATGACCGTGCAGCCCGATGCCTGGGACCGGCTCGATGAGTCCGAGGAGACCGGCGCACTGTTCGAGCCGTTCGAGGCGCTGGCCGAGGAAATCGATTTCGAGACCGGCGAAGTGAGCGCCGCGGTGGCCCCTGAACGCCGGCAGGAACTGATCGAGGCGATGATCGAGGCGGCCTTCAGCTTCCATGAGCGGCTGCGCACGCTCGCCGGACGCAGCGACCGCCACTAGGCGCGCGCTCAGGAGCCGACCGGCGTACGCATGGTCACCAGCTCCTCGGCCGAAGTCGGGTGAATCCCGATCGTGGCGTCGAACTGCGCCTTGGTGGCGCCACATTGCAGCGCCACCGCAAACCCCTGGATGATCTCGCCCGCGTCCGGACCAACCATGTGAACGCCCAGCACCCGGTCGCTGGCGGTATCGACGACGATCTTCATCATCGTCTGTTCGTCGCGCCCGGACAGCGTATGCCGCAACGCCCGAAAGCGTGAACGGAAGATCTGCACCGCGCCGCGCGCGCGCGCCTGCTCCTCGCTCAGGCCGACGGTTCCGACGTTGGGGTGGCTGAATACGGCGGTGGCGATGTTCTCGTAGCTGACCGGGGGGCGGCCGG
>JAHEMI010000050.1:8900-18024 GCA_024643785.1 Burkholderiaceae bacterium | reverse complement strand
TCAATGCCGGCAACCGCGATCACGACTTCGCGCTGCTCGAGCAGCGCTGTCCCGAGGTCGAATTCAAGTGGATCGACGCGGCGCTGATCGCGCTGCAAGGGCCGGAGGCCGAGCGGGTGCTCGCCGCGCTCGATCCCGCTGCCGCCGAAATGCGCTTCATGGATGCCCGTGAACTGACGCTGCTCGGCGCCACCTGCTTCACGACCCGTTCCGGGTACACCGGCGAGGACGGCTACGAAATCTCGATCCCGAGCGCCGACGCCGAGCGCGTCGCTTCCCGGCTGCTCGCGGACGCGGCGGTCAAGCCGGTCGGTCTGGGGGCCCGCGATACGCTGCGGCTCGAAGCCGGGCTGCCGCTCCACGGCCACGAAATCACGCCGGAAATTTCGCCGATCGAGGCCGGGCTGGGCTTCGGGATTCCGAAGTCGCGGCGCAGCGGTCCCAAGGCCGGCGGCTTTCCTGGCGCCGACACGATCCTGGCGCAGATTGCCAATGGCACCAGCCGCAAGCTGGTCGGGCTGACCTCGACCGAGGCAATCCCGATCCGTGCCGGCGCCGCGATCGTCGACGCCGCCGGCGCCAAGGTCGGCGAAGTCACCAGCGGCACGGTCTCGCCGAGCCTCGGCCATCCGGTGATGCTCGCCTTCATCGACCGGGCGGTGCTCGCTGCTGGCGAGGTGCCTCTCTACGCGCAGGTGCGCGACAAGCGCCCGGCGGTAAAGATCACGCCCCTGCCGTTCGTGCCCAAGCGCTACAAGCGCTAGCGGGACTGTTCGCGAGCGGCGCGCCGTCGTCTGTTCGAGCGGCGCGCCGTCCTCAGCACTGGAAGATCTTGCCGGGATTCATGATGTGATCGGGGTCAAGGGCTTCCTTGATCCGGCGCATCAGGTCCACCCCATCCTCGCCGATCTCGTCGCGCAGGAATTCCATCTTGTGCAGCCCGATGCCGTGTTCACCGGTGCAGGTGCCGTCCATCGAGAGGGCCAGGCTCACGATCTCGCTGTTGAGCCGTTCGCACTCGGCCATCTCGTCCGGGTTGTCAGGGTCGATCAGGAGGATGGCGTGGAAGTTGCCGTCACCGACGTGGCCGAGGATCGCCGTCGGCACCGAGGCCCGGTCGAGAATCTTGCGCGCCCCGATCAGCGAATCGGCCAGCCGCGAAATCGGCACGCAGGTATCGGTCGAGATGCCGCGGCAGCCGGGGCGAATCTGCAGCAGGGCGAAGAAAGCGTTGTGGCGCGCATTCCAGAGTCTGCTGCGATCTTCCGGGCGGGTAGCCCACTCGAAGTCCTGGCCGCCGTTTTCCCGGGCGATCTGCTCGACGAGGTCGGCCTGTTCGCGCACCCCGCTCGCGCTGCCGTGGAACTCGAAGAACAGCGTCGTCGCCTCGCGCAGTGTGGTCTTGGCATAGGCGTTGAGCGCCTGGACCGTAGCGCTGTCGAGGAACTCGCAACGCGCTACCGGGATGCCCACCTGGATGGTCTGGATCACCGTATTCACGGCGCCCGCTATTTCATCGAAGCTGACCACCGCCGCCGAGACTGCCTCGGGCTGCGGGTAGAGCCGCACCGTGATCTCGGTAAATATTCCCAGCGTGCCTTCGGAACCCACGAACAGCCGGGTCAGGTCGTAGCCGGCGGCCGACTTGCGGGCGCGGGTTCCGGTCTGGATCACCTTGCCTTCCGCCGTCACGACCTCGAGCGCCAGGACGTTCTCGCGCATCGTCCCATAGCGCACCGCGTTGGTGCCCGAGGCGCGCGTCGCGGCCATGCCACCCAGCGTCGCGTCGGCGCCGGGGTCGATCGGGAAGAAGATCCCGGTGTCCTTGAGCGCGTCGTTGAGTTGCTTACGGGTGACGCCGGCCTGGACCGTTGCCGTCAGGTCCTCGGGATGGATCGCAACGATCCGGTTCATCCCCGAGACGTCGATCGAGATCCCGCCCTGGACCGCCAGCAGCGCGCCTTCCAGTGAGGAGCCGATCCCGAACGGGATCAACGGCACCTTGTAGGTCCGGCATAGGCGCACCACCTCGGCGACCTCGGCGGTGTCGTTGGCGTAGACCACGGCATCGGGCGCAGCAGCCGGAAACGGCGATTCGTCGCGGCCGTGATGGTCGCGCACTGCCTGGGCGACGCTGAAGCGTTCGCCAAAGCGCTCGCGCAACGCCTGCGCCAGCGCTTCGGGCAAGGGGCGACGGAAGGTGTTCAGAACCAGATTGGAGTCGTTCATGAGTATTCCCTGATATTCCTGCCCCAAGGATAGTGCAATTTGAAACGGGTAAACTGGCCGGACCAATTTGAGGTGTTACCGATCATGGGCAACAGACTGAGCAAGATCACCACCCGGACCGGGGACGATGGCACCACCGGGCTCGGCGATGGCTCACGCACCGGCAAGGATAGCCTGCGCGTGGCCGCCATCGGGGATGTGGACGAGCTCAACTCGGCGCTGGGGGTCCTGCTTGCCGAGCAACTCGACGACGACCTGCGCGCGGACCTCGGCGCGATCCAGCACGACCTCTTCGACCTTGGCGGTGAACTGTGCATCCCGGGTTTCGAGAACATCAAGGCCGAACAGGTCGCCAGCCTCGACGTGCTGATCGAGCGCCACAACGATGCCCTGCAGCCATTGGCGGAATTCATCGTGCCCGGCGGGTCACGGCCGGCGGCGCTCGCGCACATCGTGCGCACCGTGTGCCGCCGCGCCGAGCGCTCGGTGGTCGCTCTCGGTCGTGCGGAACAGGTGCGCCCGGCCTGCGGCCAGTACCTGAACCGTCTCTCCGACCTGATGTTCGTATTGGCCAGGGTGCTCAACCAGCGCGCCGGCCATGGCGATGTGCTCTGGCGGCACGAGCGCTCGCGCCCACGGCCGTGAGGGCAGCCGCGGCGCCCGGGGCTAACCGGTCTCGCGCGCCGACTCGAGGTAGGAAACCAGCTTGGCGCTGGTCTGGCGCAGGCGCTCGGAGAGCAACTGCACCAGCTTGAGCAGGATCTTGTTGCCCAGCCGCGCCTCGTCGTTGAGCACCAGCATCAGCGCGTCCCTGGTAAGCACGGCGATCCGGCACTTCTCGAGCGAGACGCAGGAAGCAAAGCGTGGTTCGCCGTCGAACATCGACATTTCACCGAGCGCATGGCCGGCGTGGGCAACGGCGATGCGCGAGGGATAGTTGTAGCGGTTGCGGCGCAGCACGTCGACCATTCCGCTCATCAGCAGCAGCATGAAGTCGCCGATGTGGCCCTCCTGGATGATCGTCACCCCGGCCGGCACCTCGTAGACGTACATGAACGATCCCAGCCGCTTGGTTTCCTCGATGTCGAGGCTCGAGAAGAGCGGGGTCTTGGCCATCAGGCCATAGAGCTCGTCGGCAAAGTCGGTGGCCCTGCCCAACGGCTTGAGACCAAGCCTGAGCAATTGTTCGTGCGGCGTCATCCGGGACGCCGTCGACGGATCTGCCACGCCTGGCTTCTTGCCGCCGTCATCACGCGATCCAACCGGTTCCATAACTCTCTCCTGAGCGTGCGGCGTTGTTATAGCACGGAAAACCCGGGATGCGGGGCGACCCGGGCTATTCCTCGATCGCCACCCGGCGCTCCCTGACCGCCTCGGCCAGGCGCTCGAGCAGGGCGACGGTGTCATCCCAGCCAAGGCAGCCGTCGGTGATGCTCTGGCCATAGACCAGCGGTTTCTCGGGCAGCAGGTCCTGGCGCCCGGCGACCAGGTTGCTCTCGATCATCGAGCCGAAGATGCGCGCGTCGCCGGCGGCGATCTGTCCCGCCACGTCGTGGGTGACCGGGATCTGGTTCTCCCACTTCTTGGAGCTGTTGCCGTGGCTCGAATCAACCATCAGCCGGCACGCCAGTGCCGCCTCGGCAGCCTCCTGGCACGAGGAGTTGATGCTCGCGGCGTCGAAGTTCGGTTGCGCGCCGCCGCGCAGGATCACGTGGCAGTCCTCGTTGCCGTTGGTGGCGACGATCGCCGAGTGCCCGCCCTTGGTCACCGACAGGAAGTGATGCGGCTGCGAGGCCGCCTTGATCGCGTCGAAGGCAATTTTGAGATTGCCGTCGGTGCCGTTCTTGAATCCGACCGGGCACGACAGTCCCGACGCCAGTTCGCGATGGACCTGGCTCTCGGTGGTGCGGGCGCCGATCGCGCCCCACGAGATCAGGTCGGCGTAGTACTGCGGGGTGATCATGTCGAGGAATTCGGTGGCCGCCGGCAGCCCCATCTGGTTGAGGTCGAGGAGCAACTCGCGCGCCACCCGCAATCCCTTGTTGATCTGGAAGCTGTTGTCCATGTCGGGGTCGTTGATCAGGCCCTTCCAGCCGACGGTGGTCCGGGGCTTCTCGAAATAGACCCTCATGACGACCTCGAGGTCGCCGGCAAACCGCTGGCGCTGCTCGGCCAGCTTGGCGCCGTACTCGCGCGCCGCCGCGACATCGTGGATCGAGCACGGCCCGACCACCACCAGCAGGCGATCGTCCATCCCATGGATGATGCGGTGAATCGCCTGGCGGGTATCGAAGACGACGTGGCCGGTGTCATCGGGCAGCGCGAACTCGCGCAACAGATGCGCGGGCGGCGCCAACTCCATCATGGCCTTGATGCGGACGTCGTCGGTGCGTGGTGACATGACTTTGTTTTCCTTGGTTACCGCAAAAAAAAACCGCCGGGCTTGGCCGGCGGTCTTGTCGATTCTGTTTGCCTGGTATTTCGTTACGCAAGCGCACCTGTCTCGACCCGCCGGGGGCAGGTAAAGCTCCAAAACCAATAGGCGTAGGGGGCGTGGTGAAATTCCATGGGGCGCAGTCTAGATCGATTCAGGTACCGGCGCAAGTTCGCCCCGGATCAGGCCGTGCCCCCGACAGTCAGTCCCTCGATACGCAGCGTCGGCTGGCCAACCCCGACCGGGACGCTCTGGCCGTCCTTGCCGCACACCCCGACCCCGGCGTCGAGGCGCAGGTCGTTGCCGATCATGGTGACGCGGGTGAGCGCGTCCGGGCCGTTGCCGATGATGGTCGCCCCCTTGACCGGATACTGGATCTGTCCACCCTCGACCCAATAGGCTTCCGAGGCCGAGAACACGAACTTCCCGTTGGTGATGTCGACCTGTCCACCGCCGAAATTGACCGCATACAGGCCGCGTTCGACCGAGCCGATGATCTCCTGCGGATCCCTCTCGCCAGCCAGCATGTAGGTATTGGTCATCCGCGGCATCGGCAGGTGGGCGAAGGATTCGCGGCGCCCGTTGCCGGTGCTGGCGGTCTTCATCAGCCGGGCGTTGAGGGTGTCCTGCAGGTAGCCGCGCAGCACCCCGTCCTCGATGAGGACGTTGACCTGCGACGGGTTGCCCTCGTCGTCGATGTTGAGCGATCCGCGCCGTTCGGCAATGGTGCCGTCGTCGACCACGGTCACGCCCGGGGCCGCGACCCGCTCGCCGATCCGGCCCGAGAACGTCGACGAGCCCTTGCGGTTGAAGTCACCCTCGAGTCCGTGGCCGATGGCCTCATGCAACAGCACGCCCGGCCAACCCGGGCCGAGCACCACGCTCATCGTTCCCGCCGGCGCCGGCCGCGCCTCGAGGTTGACCAGCGCGCCGTGGACCGCTTCGTCGACGTGCCGGCGCAGCATCGCATCGTCGATCCGGGTGAAATCGAACCGCCCGCCACCGCCGCTGCTGCCTTGCTCGCGCCGCCCGCCCTGCTCGGCGATCACGGTCACCGAAAGGCGCACCAGCGGGCGCACGTCGGCGGCAATCAGGCCGTCGGAACGGGCCACCAGGATGATGTCGTATTCCCCCGCGATGCCCGCCAGCACCTGGGTGACGCGCGGATCGCTGGCCCGGGCCAGCGCCTCGACCCGCTCGAGCAGTGCGACCTTCTCGCCGGCGCTCAGCGCCGCGATCGGGTTGTCGCGGGCGTAGAGTTCCCGCCTCGCGCCGGGCATCAGCCGCTCGGCCACCTTCACGCGGCCCGCGCCGCGCCGCGCGATGGTCCTGGTGGTGCGCGCCGCCGACAGCAGCGCCGCCTCGCTGATTGCATCGGAATACGCAAAAGCGGTGCGCTCGCCGACCACCGCGCGCACCCCGACACCCTGGTCGATCGCGAAGTGCCCGGACTTGACGATGCCCTCCTCCAGCCCCCAGCTTTCGCTGCGCGTGAACTGGAAATAGAGGTCGCTGTAGTCGACCCGGTGCCCGAAGACCTCGGCGAGGGCCTTTTCGAGGTGGCGTTCGTCGATACCGTAGGGGTCGAGCAGCGCCTGGCGGGCGATCACCAGCGACGGGTCATTTTGATCGATGTTCTTCATCCCTCGATGCTACCTCAGCCGCGTCGACGGCGCGGCCGGCTGGACCTCGACGACCTGGGGCGCCGACCAGCTGCCGTCGATCCGGTACTCGGAAGCGAACATCTCCTGCAACGGCTTGTTCAACACCACCTGGGCGACCAGTGACCCCAGGCCGAGCACGGGATTGACGGCGGCATAGGCGAGCGAAGCCAGGCCGGCATTCAGGTCGGGCCTGATCTCGACCTGCAACTGCTGGGTCTCGCGGGCGATATCCGCCGTACCCCTGATCTTGACCTGCGCCTGCACCCCCTTCATCTGCAGGTCATCGGTGTAGGCGACGCCGTTGCGAATCGTCACGTCACCGCGGATCTCGTCGAAGGCGAACCCCTTGGCGAAGACGTCGCGAAAATCCAGCGTCAGCCGATGAGGCAGGGATTGCAGGCTCAGCACCCCGATCAGCTTGCCGATCCCGGGGTCGCTCTTGAGGAACTGTCCCTTGCCGATAGCGAGCTTCAGGTCCCCGCGCAGGCTCGGGTAGTTGATCGCCAGCGGCGAGCCAACCCAGTGCACCTGCCCGGTGAGCATTCCGACGCCGCCCCGCAGGGCTCCGCTGATGCCGTGGGCGTCGAGCGCCAGGCCAGCGTCGGCCAGCTCGACCTCGAAATCCAGGTCGGTGGTGCGCATCGGCGCCTGCGGCAACGCCCAGGTACCGCTGGCGCGCACCATTGCCCCGGGGTGGAGAATCCGCAAGCTTTCGAGCTTCCAGACCGTGCCGAGATCCGTTTGCCGGTTGGTGGCGCGAAGCTCGAGCCGTCCCATGCTCGCATTGCCCAGGACGAACTCCTCGGCGACGATGTCGAGCGCCGGCAGGGCCTCGGGTTGGGTGCTGAGCAGCGATTCGATTTCGCTGACCCGGTCGGGGCCGATCTCGAGCCTCGTAAAGCGGGCGGTCAGGGAACCGGCCTGCTGCTCCGATGGTGCCGCCAGCCAGCTGAAAAACCCGTTGATCTGGCGGGCGTGGACGTTGGCATTCCAATAGCCGCCCAGACGCGTAGCGCCAAACACCACGTCGTCGATGTCCTTGTGGGCAATGTGCACCCGCTTCGCAACCACCGAGATCTCGTCGGGCAAGAGCGGGAACCCGGCTGTGAATTCGCTCGCCGCCGGCACCCCGGGCACTTCCCTGGCCGGCGGATCGGCGGCACCGCGCAGCAGGGCATCCCAGACATCAAGATCGATCTCGTCGATGTTCATGGCCACCTGCAGCCCGGCGGACGGCAACGCCGCGGCCGCGTTGACTGCGAAGGCCGCGCCGCGAATTGCCAGCTTCCGGGTCGCCGGATCACGTTGGCGGGCGATCGCGAGATGAACATCGTCACGCAGCCGGATGTCGATGCGATCACGCGCTGGACTGTCTTTGGGTTGCGCCGGGAGCTCGGGAACGGCGTCGAGACGCAGCGGCCAGCGCTCGTCGGCGGCCTTGGCGAACGGCGCCGGCAGCGTGCTCGTCATTCCTGCCAGATCGCTCTCGACGCGCACCCTGGCGGCGCGGTGGTTGACGTCGATGCTCGCCCGATACTCGGCGCTGCCCTGGAGGCGGCGGGTTACCTGGTTGTCGGCGAGCCGCCGGATCCCCTCGGCGCCGATCTTCCCGGTGGCGCGCAACGCAAAGCGGCCCGGCCCGGTGGTCTCGCCGTCAACCTTGATGGCGCCGCCCAGCAGGGTGGCGGTCACGGCATGCAGGGACAGCTGCTCCTCGGTGAATTCGAGCCGCCCGCTCACCCCCTCGAACTGCGGCAGCGCCGGCTCGAGCTGCACGTTGTTGCCCGCCAGCTGCACTGCGCCATTGACCCGGGTGGTCCCGCCAGCGCGTAATGGAACCGTGAGCCGCAGGCTGAGCCGAGCCGCGCCATCGATCACCGTCTGGGCGGTGAAGTCGTCGATGTGGTTGCGCACCGGGCTTTCGTTGACGAACCGGACCATGGCCTGGGCCGGGCCGTCGGCCCCGCCCTCGACCCGCAGGATGGCATCGCGAAAATCCGCTATCGTCGCCGTGGTTTCGCCCAGCCGGGCGCCCAGGACGGCGCCAGACTTCATCGCGATCAGCATGCCGGCGCGCTCGAATTCGAGCCGGCCATCGAAGCGCTCGATCGCCGGCCAGCCCGGGGAGTAGGCGAGCGTTGCCCCGCGCACCTGGGCGTCGACGTGGAACTCGCCGGTGGCGGGGTCGCGGTACGGAAAATCGGCGAGGTCACCGCGCAGCCGGAAATGCCCGGCGCTGGCCCGGCCGGTGTGCAACGCGGCACTCAGCCAGTCGCGTACCTGGCGCGCTACGCTCAGCGGCAGGTAACGGGCCACGCTGCCGGCCTCGGCGCGCTCGATGGTGCCGGTCAGGTCGACCAGGCCCGGCCCCTTGCCGCCCGGCCGGTAGGTGCCGCTGAGTTCTCCCGCCGCGTCGGCGTTGGCAAAGCGCAGCCCGACAATCCGGATCTCGGGGCCGCTCGCGTCCCCGCCTCCGCCCGGCGCCTGAGTTGTCCAGCTGACCCGGCCGGAGACCCGGTCGAACCTGACGAGCGGATCCTCGAAGACCGCCGGGAAAGACCAGCCGGCCTGCTCGCTCGCGAGGTTGACCTCGCCACCGCCCGGCCCGACGCTGAGATCGCCGTTCATCCCGGCAAACGAGACTCCGGGAGCGCCGCCGGCAAGCTCGCGCGCCAGCGCCAGGTTGGTGAAGGCCAACGCCAGCGAGTATTCGGGTTGCCCGCCGCTGCTGGTCCAGTTGAGCTTGAGGCCGGCGATCCGGCCGCTGGCGCGCAACTGCGTCAGCCAGGCCGGCACC
>JAHEMI010000050.1:0-8800 GCA_024643785.1 Burkholderiaceae bacterium | reverse complement strand
ATAGGCGATCCGGACGGCGTCGATCCGAATCGCCGGTTGTTCGAGAATCCAGCGCGCCAGTATGCCGTCGCCGCCGTCGAGGTCGATCTGGAGTCCCGCCAACTCCCAGCGGCGCACCCCGGTCCGCGCCACGGCGATGTCGGCATCGGCGATCCGCAGCGCCACCAGCCGCGGCTCGCCCAGCAGGACGCTGTTCCAGGACAGGGTCGCATCGACCCGGCCGATGTGCAGGGCAGTGGCGTCACCGGGCGCGCCGAGGCGCAGGCCGGAAATCTTGAGCCGCGGGCGCACGCCATCGAAACCCGGCGCGAGCTTGTCGATCTGCAGTCGCTGGCCCAGCGCGGTGCTGAGCGCGCTCTCGATCTCCGGTCGCCAGCGGTCGAGTTTCGGCCAGACGTAGTAGCGGGTGAGGGAATAACCGGCCGCGAGAACGATCACCAGGACCAGCGCCAGCCAGGCGCAGGCACGCAGCGCCCGACTCGGTGAGCTGTGACCGCGGAAGGCTCGAAAGGACGGGGCGCGAAGCATGTGCCGCAAATGGTTACCGAACGCGCGAGGATACTCGACCTAGAATACCCTTTTCAGGCGGGTATCCATGGGATTTGTTGCCGAACAGTATTCGGGATACTTCCGGCGGTCGCTGTTCGCGATCGGGCCGGATTCGGAGGCCTGCGCCTGGCTGCAGCAGCTGATCGCAGCGCCCATCGACGCGTCCGCCATCAGGGCGACGCTGGCCCGCGAGAGCGACCGGGAGCCAGCGCCGGTGGCGCTGCGCCGGATGCGCCGGCTGGTGATGATGGCGCTGATGGAACGCGACCTGCGCGCGCTGGCGCCCCTCGCCGAGGTCTGCTCCACCATGACCAGGCTGGCCGAGATCGCGACCGCCGCCGCGCTCGACGCCGCGATGGCCGAGATCGCCGAGTCCTACGGCGTACCGCTGGACCGCGCCGGAGCACCACAGGATCTGCTGGCGGTCGGCATGGGCAAGGGCGGGGCCGACGAGCTCAACGTGTCCTCGGACCTCGATCTGGTGTTCGTCTTTCGTGACGAAGGCATAACCAGCGGGGTCCAGCCTGACGGGGAGCCGGCGCGACGCGGGACCCTGGAGGCGAGCGACTTCTTCACCCGGGTGGCGCGGCGGGCGAGCGCGATCCTCTCGGAGAACACTGCCGACGGCTTCGTGTTCCGGGTCGACACCCGGCTGCGGCCCAACGGCGACTCCGGCCCGCTGGTCGTTTCGCTGTCGATGCTCGAGGAATATTTCTATTCGCAAGGCCGGGAATGGGAGCGCTTTGCCTGGCTCAAGGCCCGGGTGATTGCGGCCAGTTCGGTGGCTGGCACTGCGGCCCTGGCGCGCGACGAAACCGCCCTGACCCGGGTGGTCCAGCCCTTCGTGTTTCGCCGCTACATCGACTACGACGTCTTTGCCGGGCTGCGCGACCTGCACCGCATGATCCGCGCCGAGGCCGGGCGTCGCGATGCGCGACACGCCGGCACCCGGGACGTCAAGCTCGGGCGGGGCGGCATCCGGGAGATCGAGTTTGCCGCCCAGCTGTTCGAAATCGTCCGCGGCGGTCGCGACCTCGACCTGCGCGACCGCGCCACCTTGCCGACTCTGGCCGTGCTCGGCGAACGCAACCTGCTGCCGGCGGCAGAGGCGGCCGGGCTGGCCAAGGCCTACGTGCTGCTGCGGCGGGTGGAGCACGCCATCCAGTATCGCGAGGACGAGCAGACCCACCGGCTGGTGGCCGACAACGAGGTGCGCGAGGAAGTCGCCGCCATGGTCGGTCTGACGCGCGCGCAGCTCGAGACCGAGCTTGAGGACGCCTGCACACTGGTCGAACGGGTCTTCAACGAACTGCTGGCCGAACCGGAATCCGAACACGCCGGCGGCGCCGAGGGCGGCGATGAACTGTCGGAAACGCTCGACAGCGACACCGCGCGGCGTTTCGCGAGCTTTCGCGAGGGCCCGCGCTACCGCGCCGCCCGCGCCGACGCGCGGCGCTCGATCGATGCGCTGTTCGCCGACGCCCACCGGCGCGGCACCGGCACCACCGGACTGAACCGGCTGATCGACCTGCTGGAAACCGTCTGCCGCCGGCCGGCATACCTGGCGCTGATGGTCCAGTTCCCCCACGCCTTCGAGCGCGTGCTGCGGATGCTGGGGCAGTCGCGCTGGGCAGCCGAATACCTGATCCGCCACCCGATCGTGCTCGACGAACTCCTCGACGGCAACCTGCAGGCGCCGGTCGACTACGGTGCCTGGCAGGCCTCGCTCAACGCCCGGCTCGACACCGCGCTGATCGACGGCGCCCCCGACGTCGAACTGCAGATGGACATGGCGCGCGAGTCGCACCACGCGCAGCTCTTCCGCCTGCTGGCCCAGGACCTCGAGGGATCGCTCAGCGTGGAGCGCCTCGCCGACCACCTCAGCGACCTGGCCGACCGGGTGATCGAGATCGCCATCGATCGCGTCTGGCCGCAGCTGCGGCTGCGCTTTCGCGACCACCCCCAATTCGCGGTGATCGGGTACGGGCGGCTCGGCGGCAAGGAACTGGGCTACGCCTCGGACCTCGACCTGGTGTTTCTCTACGACGACGACGACGAGCGCGCACCGCAGGCCTACGCGATGCTCGCGCAACGCGTTTCGGCGTGGCTTTCGACCAGGACGGCGGCGGGGCAACTGTTCGAGACCGACCTGCGGCTGCGCCCGAACGGCAATGCCGGGCTGATGGTCTCGAGCGTGCTGGCCTTCGATCAATACCAGAAGGAATCGGCCTGGGTGTGGGAGCACCAGGCGCTCAGCCGCGCGCGCTTCTGCTGCGGCGAGGCCAAGGTCGGCGCGGCTTTCGAGGTGATCCGGCGCGAAATCCTGCAACTCGATCGCGATCCCGCCACGCTGCGCGACGAAGTGCTCAAGATGCGCGTCCGGATGCACGACGGCCACCCCAACCGCAGCGAACTGTTCGACATCAAGCACGACCGCGGCGGCATGGTCGATATCGAATTTTCGGTCCAGTACCTGGTCTTGCTGCACGCCCGCAGCCATCCGCGGCTGCTTGACAACGTCGGCAACATCGCGCTGCTCGGACGCGCCGCCGAGGAAGGACTGATCGGCTCCGAGAGCGCGGCGGAGGTTGCCGACGCCTACCGGCGCTACCGCCGGCTGCAACACGCACTTAGGCTCGACAACTCGGAACAATTCGCGCGCATCGAAGCGGCCGAAGTGGCCCCCGAAGTGGCCGCCGTAACGCGTCTGTGGGACGAGGTCTTCGCCCAGCCGGAGCAATAGCAGGGCCGTTCGCCGGGGAGAAGCTAGTCGCCGGGAACCGCTTCCGGTGCCGCGCCACCCGGGACGACCGTGGCCTGCTGCTCGTGGCGCCAGCCGGACCGGTATGCCAGCCAGAGAACCGTGAGCAACGCCGCCAGCACGAACGGCAGCGCCACCCAGTTGAGCAATTGCCAGCCGTTGGCGACCAGCAAGGCTCCCGACGAAGCCGACGAGGTGACCATGGTCGTGAACACGCAGGCATCGGTGAAACCCTGCACCCGGTTCTTTTCCGGACCGGAGTACTGGTAGGTGACGAGCGTGGTGCCGCCGATGTACATGAAATTCCAGCCCACGCCGAGGAGCACCAGGGCGATCAGGAACTGCTCTATCCCGGTCCCCGACAGCGCCACCGCGATGCATCCCAGGTTGAGCAGCAGGCCGGCCAGGATCACCCGCAAGGCGCCAAAGCGTGTAATCAGGGTACCGGTCACGAAACCCGGAGCGTACATCCCGATCACGTGCCATTCGAGCACCAGCCCGGCCTGGGCGAAGCTGTGGTGATGGGCAGTCATCGCCAGCGGCGTTGCCACCATCAGCAGGTTCATCACCCCGTAGGAGATCGCACAGCACAGGATCGCGACCCGCAGCGTCGCCGGCCGCAGGAGTTCGCGCAACTCCCGGACCGGACCGGTTGCCACCTGTTCGGTCGGCCTGGGCAAATGCAGCAACTGGGCGAGCAGCAGCGACAGCAGCGCCATCACGCCCAGCGCCAGGTAGGTGCCGAGGTACTGGGTCGGCAGCCAGCCGCGCGACCATCCGGCCAGGGTCGGTCCGAGGACCCCGCCGGCAATCCCTCCGGCGAGCACCAGTGAGATCGCCTTGGCACGAAAACTCGGGCGGTAGGCGTCGGCCACGTCGGCGGCGGCGAAGCGGTAGCTGATGCCGAAGGCATTGAAGCCGCCGCATACGAAGGTGGCCAGGCACAACAGCCAGAGCGTGGCGGTATGGACCGCCAGCCCCGCCAGCGCCGCGCCGGTGACCATGACCACGGCGCCCAGCGTATAGCCGCGCCGCCGGCCCAGCCGGGCCATCAACGCCGCTGCCGGCATCGCCCAGAGGGCGGCGCCCAGCACGTAGCCGGTAACCGGGAGCGTGGCGAGCAATTTGTTGTCGGCCAGCGAGAATCCAACCAGCCCGTTGATCGCGACGAACGACACGTTGACGACCAGCAGCAGGGCCTGCATGGCGGCCAGCAATCCCACCTGGAACCCGAGGCTCTGCCGAATCGCTAGCTGTCGCATCGCGCTAGTGTAGCAACGCCCGCGTCGTTCCACCTCAGCAGCGTGATGATTCGCTAGAATTACGGATTGACCGCGTTTTTTTCTGCGGCCGCACCTTGAGCAGGGGTATCGATGGACAAAATCTCCGACCGTGATGGTCTGATCTGGTACGACGGCAAAATGGTCGACTGGCGCTCCGCCAACGTCCACGTGCTGACCCACACGCTGCACTACGGGATGGGAGTCTTCGAGGGGGTCCGGGCCTACAAGACAAAGCAGGGAACTGCGATCTTCCGGCTCGCCGAGCACACCCAGCGGCTGTTCAATTCGGCCAAGATCTTCCAGATGAAGATTCCGTTTTCGTTCGACGAGATCTCCCAGGCCCAGAAGGACGTGGTTCGCGAGAACAAGCTCGAGTCTTGCTACCTGCGGCCGCTGGTCTGGATTGGCTCGGAGAAGCTCGGCCTCTCGCCCACCGGCAACACGGTCCACGTCGCGATCGCTGCCTGGCCCTGGGGCGCCTACCTCGGAGACGAAGGACTGAGCAAGGGCATCCGGGTACGGGTTTCCTCGCTGACCCGCCACCATGTCAACGTCTCGCTGGTGCGGGCCAAGGCCTGCGGCTACTACATCAACTCGATCCTGGCGCATCAGGAAGTGGCCGCCGACGGCTATGACGAGGCGCTGCTGCTCGACACCGAGGGCTACGTCTCCGAGGGCGCCGGCGAAAATGTGTTCGTGGTGCGCAATGGCACGATCTACACCCCCGATCTCGCCTCGTGCCTGGACGGCATCACCCGCAACTCGGTGCTGACGATGGCCCGGGACCTGGGAATTCCGGTCGTCGAGAAGCGCATTACGCGCGACGAGATGTACTGCTGCGACGAGGCCTTCTTCAGCGGCACCGCGGCCGAGATCACGCCGATCCGCGAACTCGACAACCGGGTGATCGGCGCGGGGTGCAGGGGCCCGATCACGGAACAGATCCAGTCCCTGTTCTTCAAGGTGGTGGCCGGCGAGAACGACCGCTACCGCGACTGGCTCGCCCACGTCTGAGCCCAGCCGCGACCTTTCTGGAGCAATCACGACCATGACCGAAGCGAAAACCGGGGCGTCTGTCGAACTCGACGCTTCCGATCTGCCCGCCTGCTGTCCGAACCGCAAGAGCCCGGTCTGGAACTCGCATCCCCGGGTATTCCTCAAGGTCGCCGACAACGGCGATGCGCACTGCCCCTACTGCGGCGCGGCCTACCATATCGATCCCGAGACGCTCGCCCACGCTGCGCACTGACGCGGCACGACCATGACGGGAGCGGCGCCGATGGGACCATCGCGCGCCGGCATGACGGTTGCACAACCGCCCGCTGCGGAGCGCGCGCTGCCAGAGGAGTTCACAGGGCACCGGGCACCGTCCTGGCTGCCCGGCCGGCACGCGCAGACCGTCTACCCGGCGCTGTTTGCCCGCCGCCTGCCGGTGGCCTACCGGCGCGAGCGCTGGAACCTGCCCGACGGGGACTTCATCGACGTCGATTTCGCGCACCGTCCGGGGCATGCCGAGCCGGACGGGGCGGTGCCGCTGGTGGTCATGCTGCACGGCCTGGAGGGGAGTTCGCGCAGCCATTACGCCGAGGCGGCAATGGACGTCGTGCTGGACCGCGGCTGGCGTGGTGCGGTCGTGCACTGGCGGGGCTGCGGCGGCGAGATAAATCTCGCGCCCCGGGCCTACCACTCCGGCGAGACCGATGACGTCGACTGGGCCTTCCGGCGGCTGGCAACGCCGGGCGTGCCGCTGTTCGCGATCGGCGTGTCGCTGGGTGGCAACGCGCTGCTCAAGTGGCTCGGCGAGCGCGGCGCCAGCGCTGCGCGCGTCCTGGCCGGCGCCGTGGCGGTTTCGGCGCCCCACGACCTGCACGCCGGGGCAATCGCGCTGGCCAGCGGCTTCAACCTCGTCTACACGCGGAATTTCCTGCGCACCCTCAAACGCAAGAGCCTGCTCAAGCTCGAGCAGTACCCGGGGCTGTTCGATCGCGAGAAGCTCTTGCGCGCCCGGACCTTCCACGACTTCGACGACCTGGTGACGGCCCCGCTACACGGCTTTGCCAGCTGCTACGACTATTGGGAGCGCTGTTCGAGCAAACGCTTCGTGGCGGCGATCCGCACCCCGACACTGGTCCTCAACGCCCGCAATGATCCGTTCCTGCCGGCCGGCGCGCTGATCGCGCCCTCAGCGGTCCCGGACGACGTGCGCCTGTGTTATCCCGCCGAAGGCGGTCACGCCGGCTTCATGGTCGGCGGCTTCCCGGGCCGGATCGATGAGGTCGCGCGCGGCGCGCTGGAGTTCTTCGCGCCGCTCGCGCGCGCGCCTGGAGCCTGACGGCAGGCGCCGCGGCGGGCGTCAGCCGTCCGGGCGCTGCCCCTTGCTGTCTTCCTGCTCGCGGCGCAGTTCGCGCTCCAGTTCACGCAGCCGCGCGTCGATCAGCGAAGCAGTGTAGAAATCCAGCTGCGGCGATATGCGGGCCAGCTTGAGCTGCTCGATAGCCGCCGGCCAGGCACCCGCGAGCGCGTACTGCTCGGCGGTGGCGCGGTGCGCCAGCCCAAGCTTGCCCAGCCCGTTCTGCGCCTCCGCGAGCATCTTCCAGATCCGGACGTCCTTCGGCCACTCGCGCAGCAGGTCGTTCAAATACCCTGCCGCCACCTGATAGTCGCGCAACTCGAGCAGGGCCCGGGCGCGCAGGTGCGCCAGCGCGCGCAAGTGGGGCCAGCGGCGCACCGCCTCGTCGGCGAGCGCCAGCGCCGACCTGGTCGCACCGGAGTCCAGTTCGACTTCCAGCCCCACCCGCGCGAGGTATTCGTGCCCCGAAGCCAGCAACTGACGCGCCCGCGCGAGCGCGACGCGGGCACCGCCAAAGTCGCGCTGCGCGTTGGCAATGACGGCAATGCCGTACCAGCGCAGGCCGCGCTCATTATCGGAACCCTGTTCCAGATCCGATTCGAGCTGGGCACGCGCGCGCCGCAGGCCGTCGACCCTGGGATTGGCCAGGGCGCTCAGGCGCGCGCGCACCAGTTCGAAACCGCCGCGTTGCGCCGGGCGCCCGACGCTGCTCGCTGGCGCAGCGCTCTCCCGGACCCGGCCCTGGATATCGGCCATGCGATTGGTGGTGAGCGGGTGGGTGCGGAGGTATTCCGGGGCGCCGCCCTCGTAGACGCGCGATGCCTTCTGCAGGCGCTCGAAGAAACGGACCATGTCGTGGGGATCGAAGCCGGCGCCCTGGAGCGTCTCGAACCCGATGCGGTCGGCCTCGCGCTCGGCATCGCGCGAGAAGCCCAGCATCTGGTGCATCTGCACCGACTGACCGAGGGAGACTATGCCGCCGACCGCATCGGGGTTCGAGCGCGCCGCCAGCACCGCCAGAACCAGCGCGGCAATCGAGAAGATCGAACTCTGGCGCTCGCGCTCGAACATCCGCGCGATGTGGCGCTGGGTTACGTGCGCCATCTCGTGGGCCAGCACCGAGGCCAGTTCGGACTCGGTTTGTGAGGCCGCTATCAGACCGCTGTGGACGCCGATGAACCCTCCCGGCAGCGCGAATGCGTTGAGCGTCGGATCGTCCACCAGGAACAGCTCGAATTTCTGGTCATCGGGGCCGTGATGGGCGGTCAGGCGCGCCGCCAGGGAGTTCAGGTAGTCGGTGCCCTCGACGTCATCCATGACTGCGCCGCTGCGGCGCAGGTCGCGCATGATCGCCTCGCCGATGCGCTGCTCGAGCAGCGGCGAAAGCTCGCCGCCGCCCGGATCTCCCAGTTGCGGCAGCGGCCCCGGCTGGGCCAGCAAGGCCGGCGGCTGCGCGCCCAGGGCCAGCGCCAGGCAGATGGACGCCACGGCACGCATGCGGCGCCGCATCACTGGACGGGACCCGCCGGCGGTGGCTTCCCCGGCAGCTGACAGCACTGACATCGACTCACTCCCTACGCGACCATAGCCGGCCTTCAGCACAGGCCGGCGGCCCGGTTATGATAGCCATAGTCAGGATCGAGCCCCATGAGCGACCAACTTACCCACTTTGACTCCACCGGCAAGGCCCACATGGTCGATGTTGCCGACAAGGAAGTGACCAGCCGCGTCGCGATCGCCGCCGGCACTATCCGCATGAAGCCGGAAACACTGGCGCTGATCAGCTCCGGCACGGCCAGCAAGGGCGACGTCATCGGCATCGCGCGGATCGCCGCGATCCAGGGCGCGAAACGCACC
>JAHEMI010000049.1 GCA_024643785.1 Burkholderiaceae bacterium | reverse complement strand
GAAGTGTTCGGCGCTTCGCAGGTCTCGATGTTCGAGATGACCAAGCTGATCGGCAAGCACCTCAGCTAGGGAAAGGTTTCACGTGCGGAGGCGGCTAGCGCCTGCCTCCCCTGAAAGAGAAAGCGGCCTGCGGGTCGCTTTCTCGTTTCTGGCAGGCCGCCGGGATAGCCGGCGCCGGACGCCGTCCGGTGCGCGCGGCAGGCTCAGTGGACCTGGCGCCAGTAGGTCGGGTTGGCGTAGGTGTTCTTGAGGTAATCGACGAACGCCCGGACCCGCAACGGCAACAGCCGGCGCTGCGCGAACACCGCGTAGATGGCGTTGTCGGGGGCCGCGAACTCGTCCAGCACCGAGCGCAGTCGTCCCGCGCGCAGGTCCTCGCCGACCTCCCAGAGTGAGCGCCAGGCCAGCCCGCGGCCGGCCAGCGCCCAGTCATGAAGGACCGCCCCGTCGTTGCAGGCCAGCGATCCCGAAACCCTGATCCACTGCGGTTCACCGTCTACCAGCAGCTGCCAGCCGCGCGCCTGGTTGCCGTAGTTGCCAAAGGTCAGACACTCGTGGCCGGCGAGTTCCGCCGGGGCCAGCGGAGTCCCGTGCGCGTCAAGGTAATGGGGGCTGGCGACGATCACGCGCTGGTTGGCAGCAAGCCTGATGCCCACCAGGTTGGAATCGTCGAGCATGCCAATGCGCACCGCCAGGTCGATGCCTTCGTTGACCACGTCGGCCAGGCGATCGGCGAGGTCGAGCGAAATGCTGACCTCGGGGTTGGCGTCCAGGAAGGAAGCCACCAGAGGGGCCACGTGGCGCCGCCCAAAGCCGGCTGGTGCCGTGATGTTCAGGTGCCCGCTCGCCTTGACCCCACCGAGCGAAACCGAAGCTTCGGCATTGCGCCAGTCCGCGAGGATGCGCTGGCAGTCCTCGAGAAAGGCGATCCCCTCGAAAGTCGGGGTGACACGGCGGGTGGTGCGGGTCAGCAACTTGACGCCGAGACGCTGCTCGAGCGCATCCATCCGCCTCCCGATCACTCCCGGAGAGACGCCCTCGACGGCGGCGACTGCCGATAATCCGCCCCTCGTGGCGACCGCCACGAAGGTCTCGATCTGCTTGAAGTGGTCCATGGTCAGCTTTGCAAAAAACACAAAAGTAAAACGACTATACGTTACTTTAACTACAAATACGGTTGCAATAAACTTACAACATGAACAAAAGTCAGGAATTACCCATCCGCGCGGTCGCCTTCGATGCCTACGGCACGCTGTTCGACGTTCACTCGGTAATCAGCCTCGCCGAGCAGCTCTGCCCGGGCCGGGGCGAGGCGCTATCGATGCTGTGGCGCCAGAAGCAGCTCGAGTACTCCTGGTTGCGGGCCATGTCCGGGCGCTACAAGCAATTCTGGGACATTACCCGCGATGCCCTGCGTTTCTCGGTAGCGCGGTTGGCGCCGGAACTCAGTGCTGCTGACGAGGCCCGGCTGATGAACCAGTACTCCAGCCTCTCGGCGTTTCCGGAGAACCTCGGGGCGTTGCGCGAATTGCGCTCGCTGGGTCTGCCGCTGGCGATTCTGACCAATGGCAACCGCGAGATGATCGAGGTGTCGGTGCGCAGCTCAGGCATGGACGGGATGTTCGAGCACCTGCTCTCGTCGGAGTCGGTGCAGACCTTCAAGACCCGGTCCGCGATCTACGACCTCGGTCCGCAGGCGCTCGGCGTGAGCGCGGCGGAAATCCTGTTTGTTTCCTCCAACTGCTGGGACGCGATCGCCGCGACCTGGCACGGCTACCGCAGTTTCTGGATCAACCGCAGCGGAGCGCCGCTCGAGGTGCTCGATACCACCCCGAATGCGACCGGCAGCCTGCTTACCGAAGTGGTCGAGTACGCCCGCCAGCGCCTCGCCTGAAACCCATATCAAATCGAATCAGGAGTACCAAGATGACCAATACCGCCACTACCGCGTCACTCCCCACGGGGATGCAGATCAACGCCGAGATGGAACCCGGATTCGAAGCGATTCTCACCCCGGCGGCGCTGGAGTTCGTCGCCAAGCTGCATCGCAGCTTCGAGTCCCGCCGCCAGGCGCTGCTGGCCGCAAGGGTCGCCAGGATGGCTCGGCTCAATGCCGGCGAACGCCCCGATTTCCTGCCCGAGACCAGTGCTGTCCGTGCGGGTGACTGGAAGATTGCGCCGCTGCCCAAGGACCTGCTGTGCCGCCGTGTCGAGATCACCGGACCGGTCGAGCGCAAGATGATCATCAACGCGCTCAACTCGGGTGCGGATATGTACATGACCGATTTCGAGGACAGCAACACGCCGAACTGGTCGAACCAGGTGCAGGGGCAGATCAATCTGTACGACGCGATCCGGCGCACGATCTCGCTGGAGCAGAACGGCAAGAGCTATCGGCTCAACGACAAGACCGCCGTGCTGATCGTGCGTCCGCGCGGCTGGCACCTCGACGAGAAGCACGTGCTGATCGATGGCAAGCGGATTTCAGGGGGGCTGTTCGACCTCGGCCTGTATCTGTTCCACAACGCCAAGGAATTGCTGGCGCGGGGCAGCGGACCGTACTTCTACCTGCCCAAGCTCGAGAGTCATGTCGAGGCCCGTCTGTGGAACGACGTCTTCGTGATGGCCCAGAATGAACTGGGCATCCCGCAGGGCACGATCAAGGCCACGGTGCTGATCGAGACCATCCTCGCCGCCTTCGAGATGGACGAAATCCTCTACGAGCTGCGCGATCACTCCGCCGGATTGAACGCCGGGCGCTGGGACTACATCTTCTCCTGCATCAAGAAGTTCAGCCGCGACGCCGACTTCTGTCTCGCCGACCGGAGCCAGATCACGATGCAGGTGCCATTCATGCGCGCCTACGCGCTGCTGCTGCTGAAGACCTGCCACCGCCGCAACGCGCCGGCGATTGGCGGGATGAGCGCACTGATCCCGATCAAGAACGATCCCGAGCGCAACGAGCGTGCGATCGCGTCGGTTGCCGAGGGCAAGGCGCGCGATGCCCAGGACGGCTATGACGGCGGCTGGGTTGCGCATCCCGGACTGGTCGCACCGACGATGGCCGAGTTCGTCCGCGTGCTCGGCGATCGTCCGAACCAGATCGACAAACAGCGTCCCGACGTCAACGTCACTGGTGCCGAATTGCTCGATTTCCGGCCCGAGGCGCCGATCACCGAGGCGGGGCTGCGCAACAACATCAATGTCGGCATCCATTACCTGGGCTCATGGCTGGCGGGTAACGGCTGTGTGCCGATTCACGACCTGATGGAAGACGCCGCGACCGCCGAGATCTCGCGTTCCCAGGTCTGGCAATGGATCCGCTCGCCCAAGGGTGTTCTTGACGATGGCCGCAAGGTCACTCCGGAACTGGTCAGCGCGATGGTCCCGGAGGAACTGGTGCGGATCAAGAAGGTCGTCGGCGGCGACACCACGACCTACGAGCAGGCGGCAAAGATTTTCGAGCGCATGTCGACGAGCGCCGAGTACGCTGAATTCCTGACACTGCCGCTCTACGAAGAAATCGCCTGACCGGTAACGGCCGGTCGCGCGCCGGGCTCCGGCGCCGGCCGGCTGCCGGGAGTCGGTGCCGTGCCGAGCGCCCGGCCCGACCCCTTCAACGCGCAGCTGCGCGAGTTGCGCTCAGCGCTCCCAATCCGGCGGGCGCGGGAGCAGGACTGCTTCCGCTTCCAGGCGCACGCCGAAGCGCTCCTCGACTGAGTCCCGGATTCGGGCCGCCAGGCCGAGCAGCTGCGCGCCCGTTGCCTGGCCGTGATTGACCAGCACCAGCGCGTGCCGGGTGTCGACCCCGGCATCGCCATCACGCGCTCCCTTCCAGCCGCAGGATTCGATCAGCCAGGCGGCCGAGAGCTTGCGGGCCGCGGCACCATCGAGCACGGCGGGATAGTTCGGTACCCCGGGGTTGCCGGCGAGCAGTCGCTGCGCCTGGGCTGTGCTCACGATCGGATTCTTGAAGAAGCTGCCGGCGTTGCCGAGTTGCGCCGGATCGGGCAGCTTTGCCCGGCGCACGCGCCTGACCGCTGCGGCGACGTCGGCGGGTGTCGGTGAAGCGATCCCGGCAGCGCTCAGGGCCAGGCCGATATCGCCGTGTTCCAGGCGCAACTGCGCGCGGCGCGCCAGCCGCAGTCGCACCCGCAACACCAGCCAGCGTCCTGCGCCGGTTCTCTTGAAGACACTGTCGCGGTACCCGAAGGCGCAATCCGCGACCGACATGGTAGCGGTCACGCCGCTGTCGAGGTCGATGGCGTCGAGCGACTCGAAGACATCGCTCAGCTCGACGCCGTAGGCGCCGATGTTCTGGATCGGTGCGGCGCCAGCGGTGCCCGGGATCAGCGCCAGGTTCTCGAGCCCGTAGCAGTGCTGCTCGAGCGACCAGCGCACCAGTGCATCCCAATCCTCGCCCGCTGCGGCCTCGACGACCACACCGTGCGCATCGTCGCTGACGATCCGGACTCCGCGCAGTCTGACCCGCAGGACGGTGCCGGGGACCTCCGCGGTGAAGAGCACGTTGCTGCCGGCGCCAAGCACGAAAGGGGCGGGCCCGTCGGCGAGCGCGGCGCGCAATTCCGCCAGCTGCGACTCGTGCTCGAGGGTGATCAGCGAGGCGGCGCTGGCCGCCACGCCGAAGGTGTTGAGGCTCTTCAGCTCGGCGTTGCGGACGATCGACAGGGGCATGGTCCGGGCCGGTCGCCGCAGTCAGACGGGCTGATAGGCCAGGCGCAGGTAGATCGGCGCAAACGCCTCGGCCTGAGTGATCTCGATCAGGGCCTCGCGGGAGAGTTCGAGCAGCGCGAGGAACGTAACCACCGCCACCGGAACCCCCTGCGCGGGCTCGAACAGCTCGCTGAACTCGGCGAAGCGCCGGTTGCGCAGCCGGCGGAGCACGATCGTCATGTATTCGCGCACCGAGAGCTCCTCGCGCGCGATGCGATGGTGCTGCAGCATCCGCGAGCGCTGCAGGATGTCGTGCCAGGCGTTGCGCAAGTCCACCGGGTCGACCTGCGGCAGGCGCGTCTCGATGGTCTGTTCGATAAACACCTGGGCCTGCTGGAAGTCCCGTCCGACCAGCGGCAGCGCGTCAATTTCCTGCGCCGCGAGCTTCATGCGCTCGTACTCGAGCAGCCGGCGCGTCAGTTCTGCCCGCGGGTCCTCGGCTTCCTCACCGGTGTCGGACTTGCGTACCGGCAGCAGCATCCGCGACTTGATGTCGATGAGCATGGCGGCCATCAACAGGTATTCACCGGCGAGTTCGAGATTTCGCTCGCGAATCTCGTCGACATAGGCGAGGTACTGGCGCGTCACCGTCGCCATCGGGATGTCGAGGATGTTGAAGCTCTGCCGCCGAATCAGGTAGAGCAGCAGGTCGAGCGGGCCTTCGAACGATTCGAGGAAGACCTCCAGGGCGTCGGGCGGGATGTAGAGGTCCTGCGGGACATGCAGCACCGGCTCGCCATAGAGACGGGCGAAGACCTTGAGCTCGAGTTGCTGGGACTGTTCGTCTTCCTCGACGTGCGCCCCGACGAGCGCGTCACTCACCCGCTTATGCCTTGGGCTGGTAGACGTAAGGCTGCTGGGGAACCAGTGAATCGCGGTGCCGCGTGGCGGTTTCGAGATCCTGGGGGTGGTCCCACCACATCTGGCGCGCCACTTTCCGGTCCGCCGTGATTTCGGGGCGAGCCCGCACCAGGTCGGAGAGGAACTGCTCCGGCTCCGAGACATAGGTGGGGCGCTGGAAGATGCCAGCCAGGAAGTCCATGAAACGCGAGTCACTCATGATGCGATTGCTCCGCAACTGTATTTCGATCGGTTCGGATTCGTATTCTACCGGAGGCTTCAACTGACCTTCATGCCCGGTTTTGCCCCGGCGCCGGGCTCGAGCAGGTAGATCCCGTTGCCCTGCGCCGGGTCATCCGATCCGGCCGAGAGCACCATTCCTTCCGAGACGCCGAACTTCATCTTGCGCGGCGCCAGGTTGGCCACCAGGATCACGTGGCGCCCGACCAGTTGCTCGGGCTCGTAGGCCGACCTGATCCCGGAGAACACCGTCCTGGTGCCGAGCGCGCCGACGTCGAGCGTCAGGCGGATCAACTTGCGGGATTCGGCCACGGCCTCAGCCGCGCTGACCAGCGCGACGCGCAGGTCCAGGGCCGCGAAATCGTCGATCGAGACAGTTGGCCTGGGGGCGGGCGTCGTTGCCGCCGCCTTTGGCGCGGTGCCCGGCGCGGCCTTGGCGCTGGCCGGCATATCAAACAGGGCATCGATGCTCTTGGCCTCGACCCGCGTGGTGAGGTGCTGATACGGTGCGACCTGGTGGCCAGGCGGCAATGGCGAGCCGATTGCCGCCCAGCCGCGCTCGGCCGCGCCAAACTGGGCCAGCGCCCGCTCGGTCAGCCCGGGGATGATCGGCGAGAGCAGCAGGACCAGGTCGCGGAACGCCGTCATGGCGGTCGAACAGACCATCTGCAATTCGCCCTCGCGGGCCGGATCCTTGGCGATCTCCCAGGGCTTACGGGCGTCGACGTACTGGTTCACGGCGTCGGCGTACTGCATCACTTCGCGTACCACCTTGCCGGAATCGCGCCGCTCATAGAGCTCGGCCAGCGCGTCGGGGCCCGACCAGCTGCCCGCGAACGTGGCCAGCGCGGCAGTGTCGGTGGCACCGAGCTTGCCGTCGAAGCGCCGGGTGAGGAAGTTCGAGCAGCGGCTGGCAATGTTCACCAGCTTGCCGACCAGGTCGCTGTTGATGCGGGCGATGAAGTCGTCGGGGTTGAAGTCGACGTCCTCGACCTTGCTGTTCAGCTTGGCAGCCAGGTAATAGCGCAGCCAGTCGGGGTCGAGTCCGAGCTCGAGATAGCGCAGCGGCGAAATGCCCGTGCCCCGGCTCTTGCTCATCTTTTCGCCGCTGACATTGATGAAGCCGTGGACGTTGACGCGTTCGGGCGTCTTGCGCCCGGCAAAGTGCAGCATCGCCGGCCAGAACAGCACGTGGAAGTAGATGATGTCCTTGCCGATGAAGTGAAATTGCTCGACTTCCGGATCGGCGACCAGGGCCTCGAAATCGAGCCCCGATTTATTGCAGTAGGCCTTGAGTGACGCCAGGTATCCGACCGGCGCGTCGAGCCAGACGTAGAAGTACTTGCCCGGGGCGTCGGGAATTTCGATGCCGAAGTAGGGGGCATCGCGCGAGATGTCCCAGTCGGCGAGCTTGCCGCCTTCCGGGCCGCCGAGCCATTCCTGGGCCTTGGCCAGCACTTCGGGCTGCAGGCGCGCCTCGCCGCGGCGGTCACTCTGGCGGGTCCAGTCCTGCAGGAAAGCCACGCAGCGCGGATCCGAGAGGCGGAAGAAATAGTGCTCGGAGCGGCGCAGTTCCGGGGCTGCCCCCGAAAGCGCCGAGAACGGGTTGCGCAGTTCGGTGGCGGAGTACACCGCTCCGCACGACTCGCAGGAGTCGCCATACTGGTCCTTGGCCGCGCACACCGGGCATTCGCCCTTGATGTAGCGATCAGGCAGGAACATCCCCTTGACCGGGTCGTAGAACTGTTCGATCTCGCGCACGTCGATCAGGCCCTCGGCCCGCAGCGCCCGGTAGATGCTCTGTGAGAGCTCGACATTCTCGGGCGAGTCGGTGCTGTGCCAGTGGTCGAACGCGATCGCGAAGCCGTCCAGGTAGGTGCGGCGCCCGGCGGCGATGCCGGCGACGAACTCCTGGGGTGTCTTGCCGACCTTGTCGGCGGCGATCATGATCGGAGCCCCGTGGGCGTCGTCGGCACAGACGAAGTGCACCGTGTGCCCGCGCATGCGCTGGAAGCGCACCCAGACGTCGGCCTGGATGTACTCCATGATATGGCCAATGTGGAACGCGCCATTGGCGTAGGGTAGTGCCGTGGTGACGAAGAGCTTGCGCGGGGCGAGCGTCATGGGTAGGTCCGCTACTTTCTGCAAACCTTTCATTTTATAGGGAATCGACAGCCAATTTCGAAGAAATGTGGGGCTTGCATTAGACTCGACGTTTTTGCAACGACCAACCTGGAGCAGTCATGAGCGTCACGCTCGAGATGGTGACCGAGGCCCTGAAGGGCATCGTCGACCCGAACACCCAGAAGGACCTGATCAGCACCAAGTCGGCCCGCGACCTGCGCGTCGACGATGGCCACGTGTCGGTGAACGTTGAACTGGGTTACCCGGCCCGCAGCCAGATCGAGCCGATCCGCACCCAGGTCGAAGCTGCCATCCAGGCGCTGCCCGGGGTGCGCGCAGTGGCTGCCAACGTCTATCAGAAGATCGTCGCCCACGCGGTACAGCGCGGGGTCAAGCCGCTGCCCAATGTCAAGAACATCGTTGCGGTGGCCTCGGGCAAGGGCGGGGTCGGCAAGAGTACGACCGCGGTCAACCTGGCGCTGGCGCTGGCCGCCGAGGGCGCGACCGTGGGCATCCTTGACGCCGACATCTACGGCCCGTCGCAACCGATGATGCTGGGCATCAGCGGCAGCCCCCAGACCGCTGACGGCAAGACCATGGAGCCGATGCTCGGCCACGGCATCCAGGCGGCGTCGATCGGTTTCCTGATCGACCTCGACACGCCGATGGTATGGCGCGGCCCGATCGTCACCCAGGCGCTGGAGCAACTGTTCCGCGACACCAACTGGAAGGATCTCGACTACCTCGTGGTCGACATGCCTCCGGGAACCGGCGACATCCACCTGACTTTGTCACAGAAGGTTCCGGTGACGGGCGCCGTGATCGTGACCACGCCCCAGGACATCGCGCTGCTGGACGCACGCCGCGGACTGAAGATGTTCGACAAGGTCGGCATCCCGATCCTGGGCATCGTCGAGAACATGGCGGTGCATGTCTGCTCCAACTGCGGCCATGCCGAGCATGTCTTCGGCGCCGGTGGCGGCGAACGGATGTGCGCCCAGTACGAGGTCGAATACCTCGGGGGGCTGCCGCTTGATATCAGGATTCGGGAACAGGCGGATTCCGGTTGCCCGACCGTGGTTGCAGATCCCGACGGCGAAATCGCCGCGACCTACCGCCAGATTGCCCGGCGGGTAGCGGTCCGGATCGCCGAGAAGGCCCGTGACCTCTCGTCACGCTTCCCCTCGATTGTGGTCCAGAACACCTGAACCCCGGAGCCGCCGTCAGGCGGCTTCCTCTGCACCTGGCGCCCAGTCCGCGAAAGCGGGCGGCGCCTTTTCTTTACACCTATCCCGAGTATTTGACTCTGCCATTGCACCCCGGCGTTGGCACGGGTCTATTTTGGCGTTTAGAGCAGATCGTGATCTGGCTCGCTATTGGACGGGCCAGCGTCAGTTCATTCGCCAATAGGGGGGGTAAATGCAAAAGTCCCTGCACATCGAGCCGGATAAGTGCACCGGTTGCCTGCAGTGCGAGATGGCCTGCAGTTTTGAGAATTATGGCGTCTTCGCGCCGGCCAGATCGCGGATCAAGGTCATAGAGTTCGCCGAATCCGGCCGCATGGTGCCCTACACCTGCACCCAGTGCGACGAGGCCTGGTGCCTGCACGCCTGCCCGGTCGATGCGATCCAGCTCGATGCCGCGACCGGCGCCAAGATCGTGCTCGAGAACCGCTGCGTCGGCTGCAAGGTCTGCACCATCGCCTGTCCGTTCGGAACGATCAATTACGTCCAGAAAACTGGCAAGGTCCAGAAGTGCGACCTTTGCGCGGACGCGCCGGCGTGCGTGGAATCCTGCCCAACCGGCGCGATCACCTATGTTGATGCGGACTGGACCGGGCTCGGGAAGATGAAGCAGTGGGCCGACAAGCTCGGCAATCAGGCGAGCGCTTAAGCGCCGCCGTGCTGGCTGGTCATCCCGGAACTGCAGCGAACGAGGAGCAAAAACATGAGCTGGGCTGGAAAAATTCTTCGCGTGAATCTCACCAAGGGCACGTGCAGCGCCGAAGCGCTGAACATGGATTGGGCGCGGCAATACATTGGCCAACGCGGGCTCGCGACCAAGTACTTCGTCGAGGAAGTCGACGCCAAGGTCGATCCGTTCGCACCCGAGAACAAGATCATCTGGGCCAATGGCCCGTTGACCGGGACGATGGCTTCGACCGGCGGGCGCTATGCGGTGATCACCAAGGGGCCGCTGACCGGCGCCATCGCGTGCTCGAACTCGGGCGGCTACTGGGGTGCGGAACTGCGCGCCGCCGGCTGGGACATGATCATCTTCGAGGGCTGCAGTCCCAAGCCGGTCTACCTGTCGATCGTCGACGACCAGGCCGAATTGCGCGATGCGGCGCACCTGTGGGGCACGACCGTCTGGCACACCGAGGCGACCATCAAGGCCGAACTCCAGGATCCCCAGACACGGGTCTCGTCGATCGGGCGGGCGGGTGAGAACCGGGTGCTTTACGCGGCGGTGGTCAACGACCTTCATCGCGCCGCTGGCCGTTCCGGAGTCGGCGCAGTCGCGGGCTCCAAGAATCTCAAGGCGATCGCCGTGCGCGGCACGATCGGAGTCGAGAACCTCCACGACCCCAAGGCGTTCATGAAGGTGACCGCCGAGAAGAAGAAGATCCTGCACGATCATCCGGTGACCGGGCAGGGCCTGCCCGCCTTCGGCACCCAGGTGCTGATGAGCGTCATCAACGAGGTCGGCGCATTGCCGACGCGCAACGCGCGTGATGTGCAGTTCGAAGGCGCCAAGCGCATCGGCGCCGAGGCCATGGCCGAGAAGCGTCCCAGCGACGGCAAGGCGCAACTGGTTACCAACCAGGCCTGTTTCGGCTGCACCATCGCGTGCGGGCGGATCTCCAAGATCGACGCGACCCATTTCTCGGTTATCACCAAGCCGCAGTACTGGGGAGCTTCCGGTGGTCTGGAGTACGAGGCTGCCTGGGCGATGGGCGCTGCGGCTGGAATCGACGACCTTGAGGCACTGCAATACGCCAACCTGATCTGCAACGAGGACGGCTTTGATCCGATCACCTTCGGTTCTACCGTCGGTGCGGTCTACGAATTGTGCGAGATCGGGGCGCTGACCAAGGAACAGGTCGGGATCGAGGCGAAGTTCGGTTCGGCTCGCGCGCTCTGCGAACTGGCCGATCTGACCGCGCGCGGAGAAGGGTTCGGCAGGGAGATGGCCATGGGGTCGAAGCGGCTGGCGGCCAAGTATGGCCATCCCGAGCTGTCGATGTCGATCAAGGGGCAGGAATTCCCCGCCTATGACCCGCGCGGCATTCAGGGAATGGGACTGGGCTACGCCACATCCAATCGCGGCGGCTGCCACCTTCGTTCCTACACAGTGGCATCGGAAGTGATGGGGATCCCGGTCAAGACCGATCCGCTGGTGACCGAGGGCAAGGCCGATCTGGTCAAGGCATTCCAGGACGGGACCGCGGTCTACGATTCGGCCGGCATCTGCCTGTTCACCAGTTTCGCCTGGACGGTGGCCGATATCGCGCCGCAACTCGAGGCCGCCTGTGGCCCCGGTTTCGATCTCGACAGCCTGAACCTGATCGGTGAGCGGATCTGGAACATGGAGCGCGACTTCAACAACCGCGCCGGGCTGACCAACAAGGACGACGATCTGCCGGTGCGCCTCAAGACCGAGCCCGCCAAGACCGGGCCGGCCAAGGGTCTGGTCGCGGGGATCGACAAGATGCTGCCGGAGTACTACCAGGTCCGCGGCTGGGACGACAAGGGGAGGCTCACGCCTGAGACGCGCAAACGCCTGGGACTCTAGCGCAACTACGTGAGGGCACCGTGCGACATGTAATCATCGGCAACGGTCCGGCCGGAGTGGTCGCGGCCGAGACTATCCGCAAGCACCGGGCTGACGACGAGATCGTGCTCATCGGCGACGAGCCTTCGCCGCCGTACTCGCGGATGGCGATTCCCTACCTGGTTTGCGGCGACATCGATGCCGCCGGCACCCATTTGCGCAAGGAGCCAGGCTACTTCGAGGGGGCGCGCATCGAGTTGCGCTCCGGGCTGGTTACGGCAATCGATCCGGCTGCGAAACAGGTGGTCCTTGCCGACGGTGCCACGCTTGCCTACGACCGTTGCCTGATCGCCACCGGCTCTGTCCCCACCGAGCCGCCGGTGCCGGGAATCGAACACCCGGTGGTCCAGCCTTGCTGGACGCTGGCCGATGCCGATCGCATCATGGCGCTGGCAACCAAGGGCGCGCGGGTGCTGCAACTCGGGGCCGGGTTCATCGGTTGCATCATCATGGAGGCGCTGGCACGCCGTGGCGTGCAGCTAACGGTGGTGGAGATGGGTGAGCGCATGGTGCCGCGCATGATGGGCGCCGGCGCTGCCGCCCTGATCCGTAGTTGGTGCGAGAAGCAGGGCGTGCGCGTTCTGACCAGCACCAGACTGGAACGGCTGGAGCCAGCGAAGCCGGTGCGCGCAGTATTTGCCGATGGCGGGGGCGGGGAGTTCGACCTCGTGATCCGGGCTACCGGGGTCAGGCCCCATATCGGGTTCCTGGCCGGTAGCGGGATCGCATGCGACGCCGGCGTGCTGGTCGATTCACATCTGTGCAGCTCGGCGCCCGATGTCTATGCTGCCGGCGACTGCGCGGAAGCCTGGGACGAGACGCTGGGCCAGCGCGTGGTTTCGGCCATCCAGCCCAATGCCGTTGACCAGGGGCGCATCGCCGGGCTGAACATGGCCGGGCTGCCGACCGAGACCCGGGAAGTGACGCAGATCAACGTGCTCGACACCATGGGCCTGGTGTCGAGTTCATTCGGGCGCTGGGACGGCGTCGAGGGCGGTGACAGCGTTGAAACGAGCGACGGCGACAAGTTCCGCTATCTGCGCCTTGAGTTCGAGGGCGAATTCCTGATCGGCGCCAATACCGTTGGCTGGACTGATCACATCGGCGTGTTGCGCAGCCTGGTCGAGGGTCACATCGCGTTGGGTCAATGGAAGGAGCGCCTGATGCGCGATCCGATGCGCCTGATGGAAGCCTATCTTGCCTGTGCCCAGGCCCAGGAACGCTCGCCAATTCCGCCGAACATGGGCGGAGCGCGCCGGGCCAGCTGAAACCGGGAACGGCCGGTGCGGGTGACGTTCAAGCTCTACGCGATGCTGGCAGCGCACCTGCCCAATGAATATCGGGGCCACCGGCGCGACGGCAACGAGCTGGCACTCGACGTTCCCGATGGCGCCACGGTCGCGGAGGTCATCAAGGAATTCCATCTGCCGGAAAAACTGGTCCATCTCGTGCTGGTAGATGGCAAGTACATCGCGCCGCCGGAACGCGAGTTGCGCGTGCTCCAGGAAGGCGAGGTGCTGGCGATCTGGCCGCCGATCGCCGGCGGCTGAGTCTTGCCACATCCACTGGAAAGTCACGATGCCCCTCTTCGGTGAGCACCGGGTGATGGCCTGCACCAGGGTGGAAATGGCGCGCTGGTTGAACGAATTGGCGCCCGGGCGGGTGACAGCCAGCCCCGCCGGATTCGAGCTCGACATCGATGGCTGGTCGCTGAAAGTCGACCTAACCGAACTCGAACCGCGGCGCTTCGGGCTGGTGAAGCTGGCGGCGCTCGGCGTCCATTTCCATTACCCGGAGAGTGCGCGGGCGGCCGCGCACGCCTGGATCGAGCGATTCGACCGTCACACCATGAGGGGAGGGGGATGAGGGCGCGTTAGAATGGCGCCACACCGCAGCCTGGAAACCCCCGCATGAGCATCAAGTCAGACCGTTGGATTCGCCGCATGGCAGCGCAGGGCATGATCGACCCATTCGAACCCGGCCAGGTTCGCACCGTCGATGGGCACAAGATCGTCTCCTACGGCACGTCGAGCTATGGCTACGACCTGCGTTGCGCCGACGAGTTCAAGATCTTCACCAATATCAACTCGACCATCGTGGACCCCAAGGCCTTCGACGAAAAGTCGTTCGTCGACTTCAAGGGGCCGGTATGCATCATCCCGCCGAATTCGTTCGCGCTGGCGCGCACTGTCGAGATGTTCCGGATCCCGCGTGACGTGCTCACCATCTGCCTGGGAAAATCGACCTACGCGCGGTGCGGGATTATCGTCAATGTGACTCCCCTCGAGCCCGAGTGGGAAGGACACGTCACGCTGGAGTTCTCCAACACCACTCCGCTACCGGCCAAGATTTATGCCCACGAGGGCTGTGCCCAGGTGATCTTCCTCGGGGCTGACGAGGTCTGCGAGACCTCGTACCGCGACCGCGGTGGCAAGTACCAGGGGCAACAGGGAGTTACGTTGCCGCGCACCTGACGCCGGCCAATTTGTGCGGCGGGTTGCCCCCGCGCCGCTAAAGCTCTATAGTCGGCCGCATGAGACCGACTCCAGCCGACTCCGGATTCGCTCAGGCACCTCGCAAGCAGGTGCCCTGCGGCCTACGTGCTTTCCTTCTGAAAGCGCCCGGGCTGCTGCGCCCAGCGCGCTAAAAAACCCCACCCCACATTTCGTTTATCTCCACAGGCGCCTGATCCGGGCGCCAGGTCGAGGAGCATTCAGATGGCAGACAAAATCATCATTTTCGATACCACCTTGCGCGATGGCGAGCAGAGTCCCGGCGCGTCGATGACCCGCGAGGAAAAGCTGCGCATTGCCAAGCAGCTCGAAAGGCTGGGGGTCGACGTTATCGAGGCCGGGTTCGCGGCGGCCTCCAACGGGGATTTCGAATCGGTAAAGGCGATCGCGGAGGCGATTCAGGATTCGACCGTGTGTTCGCTGTCGCGCGCCAACGACCGCGATATTTCGCGTGCGGCCGAGGCGCTCGCGGGCGCGCGCTCGAAGCGCATCCACACCTTCATCGCGACGTCGCCGTTGCACATGGAAAGCAAGTTGCGCATGACCCCGGAGCAGGTCTATGAGCAGGCCCGGATGGCGGTGCGATTCGCGCGCAAGTTCACCGACAACGTGGAATTCTCGCCCGAGGACGGGAGCCGCTCGGAAGTTGACTTCCTGTGCCGGGTCATCGAGGGCGTGATCGACGAGGGCGCCACGACGATCAATATTGCCGATACCGTCGGTTATGCCGTTCCGGAGTTGTTTGCCGACCTGATCAGCACGCTGCGCCAGCGCATTCCCAACTCCGACAAGGCGATCTGGTCGGTGCACTGCCATAACGATCTCGGCATGGCGGTGGCCAACTCGCTCGCCGGGGTCCGTGCCGGCGCCCGTCAGATCGAGTGCACCATCAATGGGCTGGGCGAGCGCGCCGGCAACACGGCGCTCGAGGAGGTGGTGATGGCGCTGCGCACGCGCCGTGACTTCTTCGATCTCGAAGTCGGGATCGACACCACCCAGATCGTGCCGGCGTCGCGACTGGTTTCGGGGATCACGGGCTTCGTGGTGCAGCCGAACAAGGCCGTGGTCGGTGCGAACGCCTTCGCCCACGCGTCTGGCATCCACCAGGACGGCGTGCTGAAGCAGCGCAGCACCTACGAGATCATGCGTGCGGAGGACGTGGGCTGGGCAGCCAACAAGATCGTGCTCGGCAAGCTTTCTGGGCGCAACGCATTCAAGCAGCGACTCCAGGAACTCGGGATCAGCCTCGACTCGGAAGAGGAGGTCAACGCCGCATTCCAGCGCTTCAAGGATCTCGCCGATGGCAAGGCGGATATTTTCGATGAGGATATCCACGCGCTGGTTTCGGACCGGACCGTGCATCACGAGAAACAGGAGTACGTGCGCCTGGTCTCAATGGGCCAGAGTTCAGAGATGGGCGAGTCACCGCTGGCCCGGGTCACGCTGTGGATCGATGGACAGGAGGAAACCCACGAGTGCAGCGGCAACGGACCCGTCGATGCGACACTCAAGGCGATCGAGGCGATGGTGCCGTCGGGCGCCGAGATGACGCTCTACTCGGTCAACGCGATTTCGGGCGGTACCGAAGCCCAGGGCGAGGTGACGGTGCGGCTTGCCAAGGGCGGCAGGATCGTCAACGGGGTCGGAGCCGACCCGGACATCATCGTCGCCTCGGCCAAGGCTTACATCTCGGCCCTGAACCGGCTGCATTCGAAGTCCGAACGGGTCAACCCGCAGATTGGGACGCCATGAGCGGCGTGTCCCCGAGAATGCGCGCCGGTAGGTGCCGGGCGCAGTGGAGGGTCTTGGGCTGCGCAGTCGTGTCCTTCATGCTTGCCGCTGCCGGCCAGGCACAAGGGCAGCCGGCGGCTGAGCCGATCAGGCTGGGGGTAATCGAAGGATTTTCGGGAGCGTTTGCCAACGCCGGTGAGTCGGTGGCGCGCAACCTGCAGTTCGCGATCAACCGTGTCAACGCCCGCGGCGGGGTGAGATTGCCCGAGGGCAAGCGAGCACTTTCCCTGGTTCGCTTCGACAGCAAGGGCCAGACCGAGGAGGCGCTGGTGATGCTGCGCGCCGCTACTGACCGGCGCACGCCGTTTGTGCTCCAGGGCAACAGTTCTGCGGTTGCGGCGGCGTTGATCGATGCGGTTGCCCGTCACAACGAGCGCGAACCGGGCAACCGGCAGCTGTTCCTGAACTATTCTGCGGTCGACCCTGCGCTCACCAATGAGCGCTGCAGCTTCTGGCACTTCCGCTTCGATGCCAATGCCGAGATGCGCATGAGCGCGCTGGCCGACGCACTGGCGGGCAACCCGGCCGTCAGGCGGGTGTACCTGATCAATCAGGACTACAGCTTTGGCCGCGAGGTCTCGCGGCTGGCGCGACAGGCGATCAAGTCGCGGCGTCCCGAAGTGGAGATCGTGGGCGATGAACTGCATCCGCTTGGACGAATCAAGGACTTTGCTCCTTACGCTGCCAAGATCGCGCAGAGCGGGGCCGACACCATTGTCACCGGTAGCTGGGGCAATGACCTGACCCAGCTGGTTAGAGCGATCCGCGAAGTCGGCGCTCCGGTCAATTTCTACACCTTCTACGGCAACAGCCTGGGAGCGCCGAGCGCCATCGGCGACGCTGGCGTGGATCGGGTCAGGGCGGTGGCGGAGTGGCATCCCAATGCCGGACTGCCCGGGGCAGACGCGATCTACCGCTCTTTCCGCGCCAGCTTGCAGGACCAGCGCGACGACTACTTCAACATGCGCCACGTGGTGATGATCGAGATGCTGGTCGCCGCGATCGAAGAGGCCGGCACGACCGAGGCGCTGGCCGTCGGCCGTGCGCTCGAGGGCCGGAACCAGCTGGCGCCGCCCTACGAAGTGACTATGAGGCGCGACGACCACCAGTTGCTGACGCCCCTTTATGTCTCGGTGATGGCCCGTTCGGGCGCGGGTGCCGGGGCGGGGCAGCCGGCCGGAGACAAGGAAGTGGTGCGCTACGACGTCGAGGGCAGCGGTTTTGGCTTCCGGACCGAGCGCTTCGTGCCGGCGGCCGAAAGTGCCCAGGCGGCGCGCTGCGCGATGGTTCGGCCGTAGAAATAGGCTATAATTTCAAGGCTTTGCTGATGGCGAAGCTTTTTTGATTGCAACACTGCACGGCCCGCATCCCGGCGGAGCCGCAAGTTAGGAGAAGGGAAATCATGTCGATCACCACTGCCGACAGGGCAAAAGTCGTTAATGAATATCAGCGCGCCGCCAATGACACCGGCTCGCCCGAAGTGCAGGTCGCTTTGCTGACCGCGCGCATCGTCCATCTCACTGGACACTTCAAGACCCATGCGAAGGACAATCACTCGCGTCGCGGCCTGCTGCGCATGGTCAGCCGGCGGCGCAAGCTGCTCAACTATCTGAAGTCACGGAATCCTGCCGGGTACCGCGAGTTGATTGAAAAACTCGGGCTGCGTAACTGATCGAGAACAGGACACCAGGCCAAACAGTAGAGAGTCCGCACGAGGTCTATGCGGACTCTTGTCTTATATGGCCTTTGAATCGTGCGCGTCTCTGTCGTGCACGACCAACATGAAGAGGAATTGACTGTGTTTGAAATCGCAAAGAAGACGTTCCAATGGGGACAAAACACGGTGACCATCGAGACTGGCGAAGTTGCTCGCCAGGCGACCGGCTCGGTCATGGTCACAATGGATGACACCGTCGTGCTGGCCACGGTCGTGGCTGCCAAGACACCGAAGAAGGGGCAGGACTGGTTCCCGCTGACCGTTGATTACGCGGAGAAGTTCTACGCTGCCGGGCGGATCCCGGGCGGCTTCTTCAAGCGCGAAGGCCGGCCGACCGAACGCGAAACGCTGATCGCCCGGATGATCGACCGTCCGGTGCGGCCGCTGTTTCC
>JAHEMI010000142.1 GCA_024643785.1 Burkholderiaceae bacterium | reverse complement strand
CGCTGCGCTAGACTGCGATCACCATGAATACACAACAACGTTCACCCCTCGAGGACTTCCAGCAACGCATGGCCGAGTTGCTGCGCAACAGCCCGGCCGCCGACATCGAACGCAACATGAAGGCGCTCGGAGCCCAGTTCTTCGACCGGCTCAACCTGGTGACCCGCGACGAGTTCGAGGCCCAGGCCGCCGTCATCGAGCACCTACGGCGGCGGATCGAGGCTCTCGAGCAGGCAGCCGCGCCCAAAGAGCCCTGAGCAGGGCCGCAGCCGGCGCCACGCTGATTGCCCGCGAGATGCTGCGATGGCGATCGCCGTGGTTCGCAGCCGGGGGCTGGATGGGCTGAGCGCGCCGCCGGTCGAGGTCGAGGTCCACGTCGGCAACGGCTTGCCGGCATTCCATATCGTCGGCCTGCCGGAGGCCGCCGTGCGCGAAAGCCGTGAGCGCGTGCGCGCCGCCCTGACCCACAGCGGCTTCGAATTTCCCAATCGCCGCATCGCGGTGAACCTCGCCCCGGCCGACCTGCCCAAGGAGTCCGGACGCTTCGACCTGCCGATCGCCATCGGCGTGCTGGTCGCCAGCGAGCAGCTCCCGGCCGGTCCCGCCGGAGCGTTCGAGATGATTGGCGAACTCTCGCTCACCGGCGCGCTCCGCGCGGTACGCGGAGTGCTGGCGATGGCACTGGCCTGCGGCGCCGATGGCCGCGCGCGGGCGCTGCTGGTCCCCCGCGCCAACGCCGCGGAAGCCGCCCTGGTGCGGGAATTGCAGGTTCATGGCGCCGAGTCCCTTGGCGAGGTATGCGCTCACTTGCGCGGCACCACAATGATCTCGAGAAGCGAGCCGGCCAAGCTGGCATCCATTAGGGTCAACGGCGGCGACCTGGCCGACGTTCGCGGCCACGGCGTTGCCAAGAGGGCGCTGGAGGTTAGCGCTGCCGGAGCGCACAGCCTGTTGCTGGTGGGGCCGCCCGGCGCCGGCAAGTCGATGCTGGCCAGCAGGTTGGCGTCGATCCTGCCGCCGCTGGACGAAGAGACGGCCCTCGAATCCGCCGCCATCGCCGGCCTGCGCGGCGGCTTCGGCCCTGACACCTGGGGCCAGCGGCCGTTCCGGGCGCCGCACCACAGCGCGTCGGCGGCCGCGCTGGTCGGCGGGGGCACCCACCCCCGGCCCGGCGAGGCCAGCCTCGCGCACCACGGCGTGCTGTTCCTCGACGAACTGCCCGAGTTCAACCGCGCGGCACTCGAGGGCTTGCGCGAGCCACTCGAAACCGGGCGCATCGCGATCGCCCGGGCCCTGCACCGGGTCGAGTTCCCGGCCCGCTTCCAGCTGGTCGCGGCGATGAACCCCTGTCCCTGCGGGCACCTGGGCGCGCAGGGCTGCCGCTGCACCCCGGACCAGGTGCGCCGCTACCAGCAGCGCATCTCCGGGCCGCTGCTCGAGCGCATCGACCTGCAGCTGCAGATGCTCCCGGTCGCCCACCGCCTGTTGGTTGCCAGCGCCGCGGGCGAGCGCAGTGCGCTCGTCGCGGAGCGGGTCGGCGCCGCGCACCGCCTCCAGATGGCGCGCCAGGGCAAGCCCAACGCCGAGCTCACGGCCGCCGAAATCGGCCACCATTGCAGCCTCGCCGGTGCGGGGGCGGCGCTGCTCGAGCGCGCCGCCACCCGGCTGCACTGGTCGAGCCGCAGCTTCCACCGGGTGCAGAAGATCGCCCGCACGATCGCCGACCTCGCTGGCGAAGCAGAGATCCCGCCAGCCGCGGTGGCCGAGGCCATCGGCTACCGGCGGGCACTGTTGGCTTCCCTGAGCACGGATCGGCACTGACGACGCGCAGTGCCGCTACACTGACAGGATCGCAATCAGCTGGATTGAACATGTCCGCGCCCCCACTGCCGCCGCTGTCACTGCTCGAATCAAGGATCCTCGGCGTGCTGGTCGAGAAGGAACGGACCGTGCCCGACAGCTATCCGCTGACCCTGAACGCGCTGGCAACCGGCTGCAACCAGAGGACCAGTCGCAATCCGGTGATCACGGCCAGCGAAGGTGAGGTTCTGGCAGCGCTCGAGAACTTGCGCCGGCTCACTTTGGTCATTGAGTCGAGCGGCAGTCGGGTGATGCGCTACGAACAGAACGTCAAGCGCGTACTCGACGTGCCGGCGCTGGCGGTACCGCTACTGGCGATGCTGGCGCTGCGCGGCGCGCAAACCGCGGCCGAACTGCGCGCCAACTGCGCGCGGCTTGCAGATTTTGCGGACGCCTCTTCGGTCGAGGGTTTCCTGCACGAGCTCGCCGGCCGGCAGCAGGGCGCGCTGGTCGCACTGCTACCGCGCCAGCCTGGCGAGCGGGAAGCGCGCTGGGTCCACCTGCTCGGCGGGCCGGTCGCACCGGAGCCGGCAACCGCCGCTTCGCCGCGGCTGGTCGACGACGATTCGGCCGGCGATTCGACGCCGTCAGCCGTGGCGGAGCTTGCAGAGCGACTGACCAGCCTGGAGGAAAAGGTCGAGCGGCTACAGGCGGCGCTCGCCGAGTTGCTCGCGGCGCGCGGCGCCGGCTGAGCTTGGGAGTCAGGGGCCGCGCAATCGACGCGCCGGGATATCATCAGGCCCACTGCCACCGGGATCCGATCATGGATGCGCCACCGCCACTCGCCGGTCTCAACGTCGTCGAACTCCACGCCATCGGGCCGGTCCCGTTTGCCGGCATGGTGCTGCGCCAGCTCGGCGCCACGGTCATCCGCGTCAGCCCACCCAACGATCCCGGACTGGGCGTCGCGATGCGCCCGGAACACGACCTGCTCAACGCTGACAAGGATGCGCAGCTCCTCGACCTCAAGGATCCGGCCGGGCGCGAGCAGTTCATGACGCTGCTGGCCGGCGCCGACGTGCTCATCGAGGGCTTTCGCCCCGGCGTGCTCGAGCGCCTCGGCCTGGCACCGGCGGAGCTGCTGGCGCACAACCCCCGGCTGGTGATCGGGCGCCTGAGCGGCTGGGGCAGCGCCGGGCCGCTGGCGGCGCGCGCTGGCCACGACATCAACTACCTGGCGATCGCCGGGGTGCTCCACGCGATCGGCAGCCGCGAAGCGCCGGTGGTGCCGCTCAACCTGATCGCCGATTTTGGCGGCGGCGCAATGCACCTGCTGCTGGGCGTGCTCGCGAAACTGGTGGCGCGCTCGATCAGCGGCGCCGGTGGTGTCGCAGAAACCAGCATCCTGGCGGGCACGGTCGGGCTCACACCGATGTTCTACGGGCTGATCGCCGGCGGGCTGTGGAACCTGCGCCGGGCGAACAACCTGCTCGACGGGGCGCTGCCGTTCTATCGCGTCTACCGCTGCGCCGACGAACGCTTCGTGGCGCTCGGCGCGCTCGAGCCGAAGTTCTACGCCGAGTTGCTCGCGGTGCTCGGCTTGTCTTCCGAACTCGATCGGCACCGCCAGTACGACCCTTCGGGCTGGGCCGAGGCCACCGAGCTGATCGCGGCCCGCGTGGCCGAACGCAGCCGCGACGACTGGGCGGAACTGGCGGCCGAGCGCGACTGCTGCCTCTCGCCGGTGCTCGACTTCGCCGAGGCCGCACGCCACCCGCACAACCTCGCCAACCGGCTGTTCCGCGACCAGCCGTTCGCGCAACCCGGCGCCACGATCAGCTTTCCAGAGTGAGCGCGGGGAGCGCCATGGCTGCGCCCCGCTCCGCGCTCGGCGTCGGGGTCGCGGCGACGATCGCCGCCGGGATGCTGTGGGGGCTGGTCTTCCTGGTCCCGGTGATCTTTCGTGACTACCCTCCGGCGGTGCTGTCGATCGGACGCTACCTGGCGTTCGGGCTGATCTGCGTGCCGATCGGGATTGCCCGCCGCACGCGACTGGCCCGGCTTGGCCGGCGCGACTGGTATGAGGCTGCCCGCCTGTCGCTGACCGGCAATTTCCTCTACTACGGCTTCCTGGCTGCCGGCATCCAGTTGGCCGGCGCGCCACTGCCGACGATCCTGATCGGCACGCTGCCGGTGGTGATCGCGGTCTCTTCCAACCTGACCGAGCGCTCGCTGCCATGGCGCCAGCTGGCAGTGTCATGTTCCGCGATCGCCGCCGGCGTGCTGCTGGTCAATGAAGACGAATGGGCCCGACTGGGCGAGGGCAGCGGCTGGCGCTTGTGGGGCGGTGCCGCATTGACCGCTGTCGCCATCGCCTGCTGGACCTGGTACCCGATCCGCAACTCAGCCTGGTTGCGCCGCAATCCCACCATTGGACCCGGAACCTGGGCCACGGCACAGGGCCTGGTGTCGCTGCCGCTTGCAGTAGTGGGCGGGCTCGGGCTCGCGGCGATCTCGCTGGTCGGCCCCGACTCCTTCGCCTGGCCACTGGGCCCCCGGCCGCTGGCCTTTGGCGCTGCAATGATGGCGCTGGGACTGCTCGCGTCCTGGCTGGGCACGATCCTGTGGAACCGCGCCAGCCAGCTGGTGCCGACATCACTGGTCGGCCAGCTGATCGTCTTTGAAACCCTGGCGGCGCTGCTCTACGCCTACCTGTGGCGCTGGACCTTTCCCGGCGCAGCGACGCTGGCCGGGGCGGCGCTGCTCATCGCCGGGGTCGTTCTCGGGGTGCGTGCCTTCCAGCAACGGCCCGGCCCCTAGCGCGCCGGCCCTGGCGTTGCGTCATGGCCGGGCGGCGGCGGCAATGCGCCGGCAATGCGCCAGCGCCGCCGCGATCAGGTTGTTGTTTGCCTCGGCGGTGCGAAACGCCGAGTGCGCCGAGAG
>JAHEMI010000141.1 GCA_024643785.1 Burkholderiaceae bacterium | reverse complement strand
GTTGCCAGTCCCGAAAAAAGCAGGCCGAAGAGCACCTGCAGCAGCAGGAACTCTGACCAGCTCCATGGCGGTCGGTGGCTGCCGTCCATCAGGCGTGGCGGGCGGGCAAGCTGCCAGCTGTAGAAGGACCAGCAAACCGCCGCCAGCATCATCCAGGCGTCTCCGGGAACGAGCCGCAGCTCGGCCAGTCGCTCGGGATCCCCTCGCAGCATCACAGTCAGTACCCCCAGCGCCGAGAGCAGGGCACCGAGCCACTGGGCACCACGCGCATGCTCGCGGTAGAAGAAGATGCCGATCAGCAACATCCAGACCGGGCCGCTAGAAGCGATCAGCGTGACGTTGAGCGGCGTCGAGGTTTGCAGCGCCAGGTACTGGAAGGAGTTGTAGGCGGTCACGCCGAGCAGCCCAAGGAGCGCCAGCGCCCGCCAGCGGGCACGGATTTCGGCGCGCCTTGCCGGTGTGGCCAGCACCCGCCAGCCCAGTGGCAGGAGAATCACCAACGCACCCAGCCAGCGCAGCGCATTGAGGTGCATCGGCGGCACGCTGTGCGCCAACAGCCGGCCGATCACCGCGTTGGCGGCCCAGGTAAACGGCGGAATTACCAGCAGCAGCGCACTGCGCGTGGTCAGGGACACGGCATCACCGCGCCGCAGTTCCAGCATTGCTCGAAGGGGCCATCGATCGTCTCGGCACAGTTCTCGCAACGCCAGTGCCGGTGCGCCAGCCCGGTAAGCTGGGCAAGCATCGCCTGGGCTCGCTCGAGCTGGTCATCGTCGCTTACCCAGATTTCCGGCAGCGCCTGGTCCGGCGGGATTTCGCCGGCGATACCACTCGCAAAATAGCGCTGGACCGAGACCTCGATGCCAGCCTGGTTGAGGAGGTCGGACCACAGAGTCGCCAGTGCGATATTGGGGGCATGGATAACGCGTTGCATGACCGAATCGTGCCATGAATGGCGACAAAGGGCACGGCTGGTCATAATGTCGCCAGCAGCACCAATGCTAATCCTCGGCCGATACGGCCACCCCGACCATTATCCCGGCCTCCCGGGAACAACCATTGCCGCCTGGAATGCCGATTGACCTGAACATTGACCTGAACATCGGCCACCTGCTCAGCGTGCACGGATTGTTCGTGCTGATAGCAGTGCTGGTCTACGTGATCAGTTCGCATGCCGTGCAGCAACGGCGCCACCCCTCGGCGGCAGTGGCGTGGATGCTGTTCATCCTGTTCATGCCTTACCTGGCTATGCCGGCGTTCCTGCTCTTCGGTTTCCGGAAACTGTCGCGCCCGGCATCGTCGGTGGCCACTCCGGCTCCACCGGGCCAATCGTGGGCCGTCGAGACCATCATGGCCCTGCGCCAGCCCGCACCGGTGGGCTGTCGTGACCTGGTTGTGCACCAGGACGGCCGCGCCGCGCGCGACGCGCTGATCGGCATGATCGCGGCAGCGCGGCACTCGATCGACTGCTCGACCTTCATCGTCGGCCGCGACCAGCTGGGCAACGAGGTCATGGAGCGCCTGTGCGCCAAGGCCCGGAGCGGGGTGCGGGTGCGGCTACTGGTCGACGGGGTCGGTTACCTGATGGGTGGGCGGCCCAATTTGCGCCGCCTGGCGGCAGCCGGCGGCGAATTCGCGCTCTTCGTGGAGCCGCTGTGGTCCAAGCAGAAGGGCCGCACCAACCTGCGCAATCACCGCAAGATGTTGCTCGTCGACGTCAATTCGGCAGCGGCCCGTCTGTGGTGCGGCGGGCGCAATTTCGCCTCCGAGTATTTCGAAGGCGAGGGCGGCGCGCGGCCCTGGCGTGACCTGAGTTTTGATCTGCGCGGCGAATTTGTCGGCCAGGCCCGGGCACTATTCGAGCACGACTGGGCCTTTGCGGTCGGCGAGGCGGCCGCACCAGAGGAAGCCGGCGCATCAGAGCCGGAGCCGACCGAAGAAGTGCTGCCCGTGGCCAAGGCGGCGCAAATGGTCGCGTCGGGGCCGGATCAGGAAGACGACACCGTTTATGAGCTGCTGCTCACCGCCGCCTACCGGGCGCGGGAGCGGATCGCGTTGGTCACCCCCTATTTCGTGCCCGAATCGGCGTTGCTGCTGGCCCTGTGCCTGGCGGCGCGGCGCGGGGTGAGGGTCGATTTGCTGATGCCGGCGCGTTCCAACCACCGTCTCTCGGATTTCGCCCGCGACCGGGCGCTGCGCGCGCTGGCGCGCGCGGGTGGCCACGTGTGGCTCGCGCCGACGATGCTCCATGCCAAGTTGGCGGTGGTCGACGACCGGCTGGCGCTGGCCGGATCAACCAACCTCGACAGCCGCAGCCTGTTCCTGAACTACGAGCTTATGGTGGCTTTCCACGAGCCTGAACACGTGGAGCGCTTCGAGTCCTGGTTCAACCGGGAGCGCGCCTCCGCGAACGCCTATGTCGCCCGTGATCCGGGGCTGGTGCGCGACGTCATGGAAGGCATGCTGCTGTCGCTCGCGTTCCAGCTCTGAGCCGGGGTTGCCGACGTTTCAGGTCTTGAGCCGGTAGCCGGTCCGGAAGATCCACCAGACGATCGCCAGGAACACGGCCAGGAAGGCAGCCGTCATCGCCAGGCTCAGGCCGACGCCGACGTCGGCGCTGTCGTAGAAACTCCAGCGAAAGCCGCTCACCAGGTAGACCACCGGGTTGAACAGGCTGATCGTCTTCCAGACCGGGGGCAGCATGTTGATCGAATAGAAACTGCCGCCGAGGAAGGTCATCGGAGTGATCAGCAGCAGGGGTACCAGCTGGATCTTCTCGAAGTTGTCGGCCCAGATGCCGATGATGAAGCCGAGCAGGCTGAAGGTCAGCGCCGTCAGCACGAGGAACGTGATCATCCAGAAGGGGTGAGCTATGCGCAGGTCGACGAACAGCCATGCGGTCGCCAGGATGATCAGCCCCACCATGATCGCCTTGGTCGCGGCGGCCCCGACATAGCTCACCACGATCTCAAGGTAGGAGACCGGCGCCGAGAGCAGTTCGTAGATGGTGCCGGTGAACTTCGGGAAGTAGATGCCGAACGACGCGTTCGAGACGCTTTGCGTCAGCAGCGAGAGCATCATCAGCCCCGGCACGATGAACGCGCCGTAGCTGACCCCGTCGATCTGGTTGATGCGCGATCCGATCGCGGCGCCAAAGACAACGAAGTACAGCGAGGTCGAGATCACCGGCGAGATGATGCTCTGGAACATGGTGCGCCAGGTGCGCGCCATCTCGAACTTGTAGATCGCGGCGATTGCATGGAGGTTCATTTCTTGCCCTTCAACAAGCTCACGAAGATGTCTTCGAGCGAGCTCTGGGTAGTGTGGATGTCCTTGAAGCCGATCCCGGCAGCGCCAACGTCACGCAGCAACGCGATGATGTCGGTTGATTCGCGCTGTGCGTCGTAGGTGTACACGAGTTGCATGCCATCTTCGGAGAGCGAGAGGCGATAGGCGCTCAGTGCGGGAGGAATGCCGTCGAGCTGATGCTCGAGCTGGAGCGTCAGCTGCTTGGTGCCGAGTTTGCGCATCAGCTCGGCCTTTTCCTCGACGAGGATGATCTCGCCATTGCTGATGACGCCGATCCGGTCGGCCATCTCCTCGGCCTCGTCGATGTAGTGGGTGGTCAGGATGATCGTGACCCCGCTCGCGCGCAGCGCGCGCACCACCTCCCACATGTCGTGGCGCAGGCTGACGTCGACACCTGCAGTCGGCTCGTCGAGGAACAGGACCTGCGGCTCGTGCGACAAGGCCTTGGCGATCAGCACCCGGCGTTTCATGCCGCCCGAGAGCGTGCGGATGGTGTCGTCGCGCTTGTCCCACAGCGAGAGGTCGCGGAGCACTTTCTCGATGTGGGCCGGCTTGGCGGACTTGCCGAAGAGTCCGCGGCTGAAGGAAACGGTCGCCCAGACGGTCTCGAACGAGTCGGTGGTCAGTTCCTGGGGCACCAGGCCGATGATCGAGCGGGCGGCGCGGAAGTCGCTGATGATGTCGTGGCCGTCGACCCTGATCACACCCTCGGTCGGATTGACGATGCCGCAGATGCAGCTGATCAGCGTCGTCTTGCCCGCGCCGTTGGGGCCAAGCAGCGCGAAGATCTCGCCGCGCCTGATCTCGAGGTTCACGTCGCGCAGCGCGTGCAGCCCCGACCCGTAGGTCTTGGAGAGGTTGGCTACCGAGATCATCGATTCCATTGAAAACACCACAGTGGTTGCGGTCGCCGCCGCTGGCGCGCCGACTGCCGGGAGATAAGGGGATATTATGCTGTCCCTCACTGCTCGCAGCAGCATTCATCCCTCGCCAGATCCAGGAGACTCAAATGGCTCTTTCGATGTACCAGGCGTCCGTGCCAGTTCTGGTCCGCACGCTCAACAACCTGATCGGGGTTCTCGAGAAGGGCGAAGCTCATGCCCAGATCAAGGGCATCGATTCCAGCGTGATGCTCAACAGCCGGCTCTACCCCGACATGTTTCCTCTGACCAAACAGGTGCAGATCGCCACCGACAATGCCAAAGGATGCGCCGCCCGCCTGGCCGGCGTCGAAGTGCCCAAGTACGAGGACAACGAGGCCAGCTTCGGTGACCTGATCGCGCGGGTGAAGAGGACGATCGCGTTTGTCGAGGCCTTCAAGCCGGCGCAGATCGATGGCTCCGAACAGCGCCCGATCACGCTGCAGATGCGCAGCGGCAGCCTGCACTTCGAAGGCCAGCCCTATTTGTTGCACTTCGTGCTGCCCAACCTCTACTTCCACGTGG
>JAHEMI010000140.1 GCA_024643785.1 Burkholderiaceae bacterium | reverse complement strand
CCCGGCAGGGCGAAGTGCTCGCGGGCAACATCGACGTAGGCCTGCTTCGCCAGGTCGCTGAAGGTTTGAAACGAGACTCCGTGACGCAACAACACCTTCGCCAACGCATTCAGGATTCGCAGCGTGGCACGATAAACGGCCTCGTTGAGTCGTGACTGACCAGTTGAGGTTTCCATAATTGGGATATTAATCCCAATCAATTCAGCTGCATATCGAGGCATTGCTGGCCTGTCGTGAATCTGGTCGCAATCCTTGCATCCGCGGTGCAGGCGCGATCCCGGCCGGGATCGCGCCCACCATGCCACGCTTTAGAACGGCGCCCCGAGATAGGCGGCGATGTCCTTGAGTTGGTTCGTGGTCAGCGAACTGAAGGAGCTCATTTGTCCTACGCTGGCAATCGCACTCTGAATCACCAGGTAGTTGTTCGCGCCATTGAGCACCTTGGTATGGAACCCGCTCGCGAAGGTACCGTGGCAACCACTACAACCGGCATACAGTGACTTGCCATTGACCGGGTCCGGGGTGTAGGTCACCGGCGGCGGGGGCGGCGGGGGCGGTGCCGCAGTGATCGTGCCCAGGTAGGCCGCGAGGTCCATGAGATCAGCCGCGCTCAGCAGCCCGGCGAACGAACCCATGCCGCCCTTGTTGGCGCTGATCGCCGCCGCAATCGCCGCATCGTCGTTGGCGCCGTTGAGAATCTTGTTCTGATTCAGGCTCGGGTCGACGTTATGGCAACTGGTGCAGTTGGCGGCATACAGCGACTGGCCGTTGGCGGCGTCAGCCACGTGCGGCGTCGTGGGTGGCGGGGGCGGGGGTGGCGTCACAGGCGCTGGCGCAGTCCCCGGAGCAGCGAGGTAGGCCGCGATATCCTGCAGCTGTTCGGCGCTCAAGCCGGACAGGATGCCCATCCCGCCCTCGTTCATCGCGATCAGGTTGGCGATCTTGGGCCCGTTGTTGGCGCCTTCGAGCACGTCCTTGTTGTTCGCGCTCGGATCAGCGCCGTGACAACCGGCACAATTGGCGGCGTAGAGCGTCGCTCCGCGGGCCGCATCACCGACTGCCGGTGGTACCGGCGCCGGGTCGACGCCAATCCGCATGCCCTTGATTTCGATCTCGGTGGCGATCAGCTTGTCGCCGCTCAAGGTGCCCTTGATTTCGGCGTAGACGCCGTTGTGCAGGTCAGCGGCAGTGCCGTTCTCGATCTTCGCTCCCGAGCCGTCGACGAGACGGCCGTTGAGGGTGAAATTCGCGAGACTGACGAAGTCCTGGATCACACCGTAGAAGTCGTGGCTCGCGCTGCCGTCGTCACCACTGTGCTCGAATTTCGGCATCTGCCTGAACTCGACCCTGGTCGCAACCAGCACGGTACCGCTCGCGTCGGTGCGCAGATTGCCCTTGATTTCGACGTAGACATCGTTGGCGAGAGTTGCCAGCGAGCCATTCTCGAAAGTCGCGTGGCTGGCGTCGACAGTGACGCCATTGACGACGAATGCCTCCGGCGACGTGAAATTCGCGATCACCCCGTAGAGTTCGTTCGCGCCCCCGATCCGGCTGGAACGCGAGCCTTCGAATTCGACCTTGGTGACCTCGATCACGCCATCGACCATGACGCCCCTGATCTCGACCCGCTGGCCGGCAACCAGGCTGCCCGAGCCTTCCAGGACCGCGCCGGACAGCAGTACCGGTATGCCAGAGACCGTGGTATTGCCGGTTGCGTCCGGGGCTGCATCCAGGATTCCCTTGAGCTTGACCGCACCGGTAGTGGCGTAGTCGGAGCGCGCGCTATGAACCCTGACGCTGGTCGCAATCAACAACCCGGCGACCGGTGCCTGCGCCGAGCGCAGCTTGACCAGGGCCCCCTTGAAGGGTTCGATGCCGTCTGGCTTGAGCATTGCCGACGAGTAGTCGACGCTCAACGTCCCGATCGTGAAAGTGTGGTTGACGAGATCGATGGCATCGATGATGCCGCGCAACTCGAACGACATGATCGAACCACGCAGCCTTTCTATCAGGGTGGCAGCAAAGCTGCCGTCGGCCGCCAACAGTCCGTGGACCCGGATGACGTCATTGAGCGCCAGCGCGCTCAGGCCGGCCACGCCGTCAAAGGCGGTACCAGCGTCAACCCTGACCATCTGGCCCAGGACCACCAGTGTGCCAGCGCCAACGTCAACCGCCTCGACCTTGCCGAGCAGCGCCGGGATCAGCGTTACCTTCGTCGCCGACCCCTTGCCGGTGCCGTCGTCCCCGCTGCCTTCGACCTTGACCATTGAACCGAGCCGCAAGTCCGCTAGTGAGCGCACCTGCCCGTCCTCATCGACCACCCTGGCCTTGCTGTCGTCGAAACGCACGCCGTTGACGATGACCGAACCGAAGCCGGCGACCGGCCCCTCGACGATCGTCAGTTGCTTGGCGACGGGAGCCAGCGACAGATCGCCGCCACCACCGCAAGCCGCCAGGAATGTGGCCACGACTGCTGCCGCCGCCGAGTAGATGATGCCCTTGCCTGAGCAAATTTTCATGGTGATTCCTTTACGCATTTACTGGGAACTACAGGCCATGAAGCCAACCCGATAGGTTTTATTTGGGATATTTTGCCCAAATATTCTTACCGCCCGGCAAGGATACTGTCAAACGACCGCTGCCGGGTGGGTAGCCGTGCTGGGCTGCCGACGAACGGCGGGAAGCTAGCGACCGGCGGTCATCGACCGCCTCAGGATCGATCGATTCACCGGGTGTACATCAAAATTATTCGGCGCTCGTTTCGTAAGTCATTGATAAAGCTGGGTTTTATTTATTGATCCCCAGGGATGCGCCCATAAAAACTGTACTTGGACCGCCCGTGGCGCGCCGCCGCGATCTCGACCAGCACCGGCCGCCTGCGGCCATGCTCTTGTTTTTAAAGACTCTTTTAGGTTTCTTCGAGATTTTCCGGGGCCCTGGCACGCCTATTGCATGTCATAGGGTGAAGACAGCAAACGCACCGGGAAAATGAAATGAAACGCGACCAAAGCCAAAAGACCAGCATCCTGATCGTTGACGATGAAGAGGTGGTGCGGTTGAGCCACGCTCGGGTCCTGTCCACCCCCTACTGCCAGGTCGAGACCGCCGGGAATGGCGCAGAGGCGCTGCATGCGCTGGAACGCCAGAGCTTCGACGTCGTGCTGCTCGATTTGCGCATGCCGGAGATGGGTGGCCTCGAGGTGTTGCGGGTGATCAAGGAGCGCTGGCCAGAGAGCGAAGTGGTGGTGATCACCGGCTACGCCTCGATCGAGACCGCCAAGGAAGCGGTTCGGCTCGGCGCCTACGACTACCTGGCCAAGCCGCTCGACCCCGACCAGGTGATAACGGCGACCCACGGTGCCGTCCGCCAGAAACGCTGGACCCTGCACCTCGAGCCACCAGATTCGATGGCGCACCTCGGAAACATGCATCCCGAGACGCGCCTGTTGACCAACTGATTCACGAATTTGAACCCTGAAATACAGACCAATCTAGAAGGAGTAAATCATGGAAGCCCTCAAAAAAGTCCTGATCGTTGACGACGATCCAGTAGTGAGCAGCAGCTTTGACCGGGTTCTCTCCGGCAAGGGTTACGCCGTCATCAAGGCAGCAAGTGGCGCCGAAGCCCTCGAGAAACTCAATGCCGAGCACTATGACCTGGTTTACACCGACATCCGCATGCCCGGGATGAGCGGCATCGAAGTTGCCGAACGCGTCAAGGCCAGCCAGCCGTGGTTGCCGGTGGTGATCGTGACCGGCTTCGGCTCCGAAGAAAACGAGGCCCGGGCCACTGCCGCGGGAGTCTCGGCCTTCCTGCACAAGCCGCTTTCGCCCGAAATGATCGAAGACTCCGCCGCGGAAGCGCTGCGCGCCACCGAGGCCAAGGAGACCCCGGTCGTAGCACCGGCACCGGTGGCACCGGTTGCGGAACCGGCAGTTGCGCCGGCGCCAGCCCCTGAAGGGCGCAAATCACGCGGGTTCCTGACCAACGTGGTGCTCTTCCTGGCCTCGCCCTTCATCGGGCTGGGTTACCTGCTGGCGCTGCCCTTCGTCGGGTTCGGCATGATCGCGATGCTGGTCGGCAAGGCGCTCGCGGCCAACCCGAAAGCCCAAAGGGTCGGGCGCACGGCCAAGAACGCCACCCTGTTCGTGCTCTCGCCCTTCATCGGACTCGCCTACATCCTCGCGTTCCCGTTCGTCGGACTGGCGCTGATCGCGAAGGTAGTCGGCAAGGCGATCGGAGCGAAATACCCGAAAGTGGCCGGCGCCGCGAAACTGGTGGTCGCCCCCTTCATCGGCCTGGCCTTCATCATCGCCCTGCCGTTCGTAGGTCTGGTGGCGATCGCCCGGATGGCCATCAAGGTGGCGCTCAAGAAGCCGGCAGCGGCCTGAGTCGAACCGCGCAGCCGGGCCAGCGAGCCCGGCTCCGCCCAGCAACAGCAAGCGCGCCCCCCGGGGCGCGCTTTTTATTGCATCATGGGCCTGATTCCAGTTCCAACCGCGACCGAGAATGCAGGCACCAATCAAGTTCAGGCAGGAGCAATGATGCGAGCCCCGATCACCAAGCCACGCGCAGTCGTACTGGCGGTGCTGCTGGTCGCCATGTTGTGGCTCGCGGCCAATGGCTACAAGACCCGCCGGGACCTGACCAGTTATTGCCAGGAGGAGTCGGTCCCGGGGGTGAGCCTGTCGCAGGCCGAGTCGCTCGCCCAGGAACGCGGCTATCGCTTCGAGCCGCGCGCCAGCGACATCTTCAAGCCCGGCCGGGCGGTCGTGATTGCCAGCGGCGCGATGGGTCGC
>JAHEMI010000139.1 GCA_024643785.1 Burkholderiaceae bacterium | reverse complement strand
CCGGATCGTCACTTCGACGCGATTGATGTTGCCGGGCGTGAGCGCGTAGTCCTCGACCCGACCGACCTTGATCCCGCGCATCGTGACGTCGCCGCCGACCTGGACCCCGTCGAGCGACTGGCGTTCGAAACGGATGGTGTAGAAGAGGAAACCGGAAGCCGGCCCGACGCTCGAGAGCCAGGCAAAGCCGGCCACCGCCGCCGCGGCCAGCGCGAGCACCACCGCGCCCACGAACGCATAGCGGGTTTCAGGTTCCATCGCTCAGGCCCCGGCGCCCGCGGTTTCGCGGCGCGCCCCAAAGTAGGAACGGATCCAGGGATCGTCGACACTCATCACCTGGTCGAGCGTACCATCGGCGACGACCCGACCGCCAGCCAGCACCAGCACCCGCCCGGCGATGGTGGTGAGGGTGTCGAGGTCGTGGGTGACCAGCAGCACCGTGATGCCGAGGTCATCGCACAGGAAGCGCACCAGCCGGTCGAAGGCGCGGGCAGCCACCGGGTCGAGCCCGGCGGTGGGCTCGTCGAGGAACAGCACTTCCGGCTCGAGCGCCAGGGCGCGGGCCAGCGCGGCGCGCTTGCGCATTCCGCCCGAGAGTTCGCTGGGCATCTTGGTGGCGACTTCCGGACCCAGTCCGGCGAGCGACAGGCGCAGCAGCGCCAGCGCCGTGGCGAGTTCCGGCGGCGTGGTGGTGTGCTCGAGGATCGGTGCCGCGACGTTGCCCAGCACGTCGAGCGTCGAGAACAGCGCGCCGTCCTGGAACAGCACCCCGATGCGCCGGCGCAACGCCGTCAACTCTTCCGGGGCGCAGTGCCAGACGTCGGTGTCGAGTACCCTGACCGAGCCGGCGCTGGGCCGGTGCAACCCGATGATTTCGCGCAGCAGCATCGACTTGCCACTGCCGCTGCCGCCGATCAGCGACACCAGTTCGCCGCGGGCGATGGTCAGGCTCAGGCCGTCGTGGATGGTGTTGGCGCCAAGCCGGGTGACGATCCCCTCGGCAGCGATGAGCGGTGCCGCGCTCACAGTCCGAGATCCTGGAACAGCACCGCGAAGAGCGCGTCGAGCACGATCACCGCGACGATGCACTGGACCACCGTCGAGGTGGTGCTCTCGCCGATGGCGCGGGTGTCGCGGGCCACCGCGAAACCCATCCGACAGCCGATCACCGCGATCGCCATTGCGAATACCGGCGACTTGGCCAGTCCGATCAGGTAATGACGCGGCGCCAGCGCCTCGTGCAGCCGATCGAGGAAGGTGAACGGCGTGATGTCGAGCATCAGGTCGGATACCACCAGCGCGCCCCACAGCCCCGCGATGTTGCCGACGAAGACCAGCAGCGGCAGCGCGATCATCAGCGCCAGCACCCGCGGCACCACCAGCACCTGCTCGGCCGAGAGCCCGAGGGTGCGCAGCGCGTCGATCTCCTCGGTGAGTTTCATGGTTCCGAGCTGGGCGGTAAACGCCGCGCCCGAGCGCCCGGCAACTATGGTGGCGACGATCAGCGGCGAGAACTCACGCACCATCCCCAGCGCCACCCCGTCAACGACGTAGATGTTGGCCCCGTACTGCTCGGCCTGGATGCCCAGCAGGTAGGCGACGATCACCCCGATCAGGAAGGTCAGCAGCGCGATCACCGGAATCGCGCTTACCCCGGTGCGGCCCAGTTGCACGAACAGTTCACGCACCCGCAAGCCGCGCGGATTGCGCAGCAGGCGGCCGAACTCGGTGGCGACCAGCCCCAGGAAGGAGATGTGGCCGATCAGCATCTGCACGACCCCGATGGCGCCCTTGCCGAGGTCCGTGAGCCAGCCATGACGCCGGCGCGCGGGGGCCGCAGTGGTGGCTTCGAAGCGCTCGCTCACCAGGGCGACAACGCGCCGGTGGTGATCCTCGAAGCCGACCAGTTCGAGTTCGCCGGGGGGAGCACCGGCAAGCGCCAGCGCGCGGAGCACCACCAGCGCGCCTGCGGTATCGATGCTCACGAGGGCGCTGCCGTCGACCCGGCCCGGCGGCGTCGCGCCAGCCAGGGCCTGCCCAAGCGCGCCCTCAAGCTCCGCCAAGGCCTCCACCCGCCAACTGCCGGCAAGGTGCAGGACGGCACCGGCATCGGTTTGCTCGACAAAGCAGCTGCGCTCGGCGACGGTCATCGGGATCCCGGGGTTGGCTGACAGGCCTATACGGCGAGACTCCAATACTAGCCAAATCGTCAGCTTGGTTGTCCAACCGCTTGATTATTATCGATCGTGACTTAATTAACGTCACTCTTTCGTTGTCTACCATACAGTCAAACCGTGTTATAGGATTAGCCAGACTCGGCATCCGTCCCACGGATGTTCGACTGGCTCGGGGAACTACTTCATGGCCACTGTTGCTCCTCCAGGAGAGCGGATAAAAAGCCGAACACAACGCGAAGCCCTGTCCGCCGAGGCGCGCCGTTTCGCCGCCGGTTTTCGCCTGATCACCGCGCTGCTGGTCACGCTGCTGATCGTCGCTGAAGACGTTCCGACCGACCCGCTGGCGCCCGCCGTGCTGCTGGGTTACGGGATCTGGGCGGGCTGGGTGATGTGGGGCGAAGCCAATGCCGCACCCCGCGCGACGGGCCAGTGGCTCTACTGGCTCGACGTGGCCTGGGCCTGCCTGTGCATGCAACTGGTGCACGGCGACACCGACCTTTTCATCATGACCCTGGTCATGCCGATCGTGCTGGCCAGTATCGGTTTCGGCGCCCGCAGCGCCCTCGCTCTGGCACTGTTTGCGGCACTGGGCACGATGTTCGACGGCGCCCAGGCGATCCTGCCGGCGTATGGCGGTACGATCCGGCTCGGCATGCTGGTGCTGCTGGCGGGACTGCTGGCGGCGGTGGCGTTGATCGCCCGGCCGCTCAATCACCTGCGCCGGCGACTGGCACTCGCGGGTGATCACGAAACACTACTCGATCCGCGCCGAGGAGTGGACGCGATCTGCGCCGCGCTGGTCGAAAGGCTGCGCGAGGACGCCGATGCCACCGTGGCAGCGCTCGTGCTGCCGAGCCGCGACGGCTCCCCGGCAACCATTGCGAGCGTCGCCGATGGTGCTTTCCGGGCCAAGGCCGATGTCCACGCGATGCTCGAGGAAAGGCTCGCCGCACTGCCCGATTGCGCCGTCAGCCTGGTTACGCGCCGCTGGTGGGACCGGCGCCCGGCGGTCTTGCTCGCTGACGACCGGGCCGAACCGGAAGGCCTGGCAGCGGTCGCGTCCGAACTTGCCAACATGCTGGAAGTGCGCGGCCTGCACATCGTGCCCCTGACCCGCTACCGGCGCCGGCACGGCCATTGCCTGCTCGGTTATGCCAAGACCAGGGACATGTCTCCGGACGCCTCGGCGCTCACCAGTGCCGCGCCGGAACTGCTGCGGGTCATCGAGTCGGCAGCGGTAGTCGACAAACTGCAGGAGGCGAGCGCCAGCGAGGAGCGGGCGCGCATCGGCCGCGACCTGCACGACAGCGCGATCCAGCCCTACCTCGGCCTGAAATTCGCGGTCGAATCGGTGGCGCTGCGGATTCCACCTGACAATCCGGCTCGCGGCGAGATCGACGCCCTGGCCAAGCTGGTCAACGACGAGGTTGCATCGTTGCGCGAGCTGATCTCGGGGCTGCGCAGCGGCGCGGGCAGCGGCGACGACGCACTGGTGCCGGCGGTGCGCCGCCAATGCCGGCACTTCTCGCAGCTCTTTGGCATCGACGTCGCGATCGAGGCTCCGGCGCGAGTGCCGACGACGCGCGCGCTGGCCAGCTCGGTCTTTCACATGGTCAACGAGGTGCTCAACAACATCCGCAAGCACACCGCCGCCAGGCATGTATTGATCAAGCTGGCGGTCGATTCGGGAATCCTGGAATTGCTGGTCCGTGACGATTCGGGCTCGGTCATGGGCAGCGCCGGGGCACCGTTCCACCCCGGGTCGATCAGCGAACGCGCCACCGAACTGGGCGGCAGTCTCGAGATCATGAGTCCCGACGGCCTGAACACTGAATTGCTTATCCGCATCCCGCTGCAACAGGGTAAAGTTGCTACATGAATGAACCAGGCGCCACTGCCGAGCACGGCAGCCCAACGTCCGACGCGATCAAGGTCTTCCTGGCCGAGGACCACCACGTCACGCTCTGGGGCCTGCAGCAGCTGATCGAGGCCTCCAACCCCAAGATGACCGTGGTGGGCACGGCCCGCACCCGCAGCGAGCTGATGAACCACGACGGTGCGGCGCAGGCTGACGTCATCCTGCTCGACCTCGATCTCGGAGGCGAGGACATCACCGAGGCGCTGCCGATCCTGCGCCAGCGCTGCCAGGGACAGGTCCTGGTGCTGACCGGCTCGGACGACGCCAACGCCCATCGCGCGGCCGTGGTCAATGGCGCCAGGGGCGTGCTTCACAAGTCCGAATCAGCCCAGACCGTGCTGCGCGCCATCGAGAAGGTCTACCAGGGCGAGATCTGGTTGAACCACGATGTCCTCGGTGCCGTGCTCGACCAGTTGCGCCACGGTGCGCCGAAGATGGCAGGCGCGGGGACAAAAGATGATCCCGACGCCGAGCGCATCGCCAGCCTGACGCCGCGCGAGCGCGAGATCGTGCGGGTCATGGTCAGCAATCCCGGCGACAAGCAGTTCGCGGTCGCCGACCAGCTCGGCATGAGCGAACACACCCTGCGCAACCACCTGACCACCATCTACAGCAAGCTCGAGGTCCGCGGCCGGCTGGAACTGCACGTCTACGCCACGGCGCATGGGTTGGGGGCTGATGGGTGGGGCGGGGATGGGTCAAGGTAGCCGCG
>JAHEMI010000138.1 GCA_024643785.1 Burkholderiaceae bacterium | reverse complement strand
GGGCCTGTTACGTTCCGGTCGCGCACCACTACGCGGGCGCACCCGACCAGCTGGGCCGCGAGCAGGTGCTCGGCCGGTTGCGCTCCTGGCTCGAGAGCCCGGATCACGCCAAGGTCGGCCAGAACCTCAAGTACGACGCCCATGTGCTCGAGAACCACGGCATCAGGCTCGCCGGGATCGCCCACGACACCATGCTCGAGAGCTACGTGCTGGAGGCTCACCGCAGCCACGACATGGACTCGCTGGCCGTGCGGCATCTCGGGCGCACCACCATCACCTACGAGGAAGTCGCCGGCAAGGGCGCGCGCCAGATCGGCTTTGAACAGGTCGCTCTCGAGCAGGCGCTGCCCTACGCCGCCGAAGACGCCGAAGTGACCCTGGAGCTGCACCGCAAGCTCTACCCGCAGATCAGCGCCGATGCCGGGCTCGAACGCATCTACCGCGAGATCGAGCTGCCGACCTCGCGGGTGCTCCAGCGCATGGAGCGCAACGGCGTGCTGATCGACAGCGAAGAGCTGCAGCGCCAGTCGGCCGCGCTCGGCGCAACCATGAACGAGCTCGAGGCCAAGGCCCACGAGGCGGCCGGCCAGCCGTTTCTCCTGAGTTCCCCCAAGCAGCTCGGTGAGCTGCTCTTCGAGCGGCTCGGGCTGCCGGTACTCAAGAAGACCGCCAAGGGAGCGCCCTCGACCGACGAAGACGTGCTCACCAGGCTGGCGGAGGATTACCCGCTGCCGCGCATCGTGCTCGAATACCGCGCCGTCGCCAAGTTGAAGAGCACCTACACCGACAAGCTGCCGCGCATGGTCAATTCGCGCACCGGGCGGGTCCACACCAACTATTCCCAGGCCACCGCCGTGACCGGGCGGCTGTCATCGACCGATCCCAACCTGCAGAACATCCCGGTGCGTTCGCCCGAGGGGCGGCGCATCCGCGAAGCCTTCGTGGCGCCACCGGGGGCGTGCATCGTGTCCTGCGACTATTCGCAGGTTGAACTGCGGATCATGGCGCATCTCTCGCGCGATCCGGCGCTGCTGGCGGCCTTTGCCCAGGGCCATGACGTGCACCGCGCCACCGCTGGCGAGATTTTCGGGGTCGCTCCGGACGAGGTGAGCGCCGACCAGCGCCGCACCGCCAAGGTCATCAACTTCGGCCTGATCTACGGGATGAGCGCCTGGGGCCTGGCGGGCAACCTCGGCATCGAGCGCGACGCGGCCCGGAACTACATCGAACGCTACTTTGCCCGCTACCCCGGGGTCGAGCGTTTCATGGACGAGACCCGTTCCCAGGCGGCCAGCCAGGGCTACGTCGAGACCGTCTTCGGGCGTCGCCTGTGGCTGCCCGAGATCAGCAGCGGCAGTGGGGTCCGCCGCCAGGCCGCCGAGCGGGCCGCGATCAACGCGCCGATGCAGGGCACAGCGGCTGACCTGATCAAGATGGCGATGATCTCGGTCCAGGACTGGCTTGACCGGGAACGCCTCGAGACCAGGCTGATCATGCAGGTTCACGACGAGCTCGTGCTCGAGGTGCCCGACGCCGAGCGCGAAAACGTGGTGCGCGAAGTCCCGCAGCTCATGGCGACGGTGGCCGAGCTGCTGGTTCCGCTGGTGGTCGACACCGGCGCCGGGCCGAACTGGGAGCGTGCGCACTGAGGCGCGTAAGATCATGGCTTTGTCCACCGGAATAGTGTCGGCATGATCCTGCTCAACATCATCCTGGCCACCTTCGCAGTTGGCGCCATCAGCGTGCTGGCTGCGGCGTGGCTGTCGACGGCGCTGCATACCGGGGTGCTGGGGCAGATGATCAGCCTGTCGGCGGGCTTGCTGCTCGGAACCGCGATCCTGCACCTGATTCCCGAGGCGCTGGAGTCACAGCCCGATTTCCAGGTGTTGGCGCGGACCATGTTGATCGGCTTGCTCGCTTTCTTCCTGCTCGAGAAGTCCTCGGTGCTGCGCCACAGCCACCACCACGAGGGCGACGGCCACAACCACGGGCACGGACACGACCGCGCCGCCGCCGGCCCCGGCGGGCTGCTGATCCTGGTGGGCGACAGCGTCCACGACCTCGCCGACGGCGTGATGATCGCCGCAGCCCTGATGGTCGACGTCAGGCTGGGGTGGATGACCGCGCTGGCAATCGCCGCGCACGAAGTGCCGCAGAAGCTGGGCAATTTCATCGTGCTGCTCAACGCCGGGCTTTCCCGGGCGCGCGCCATCGTCTACACCATCTTCGCCGGGGCCTCGGCGATGATTGGCGGCGTCCTGGCTTATGTCGCGCTGTCGCAGAGCAGGGAATGGCTGCCGCACGTCGTGGTGCTGGCCGCCGCGAGTTTCATATACATCGCGCTGGTCGACATCGTGCCCGACCTGCACCGGCGCGACAGCCGCCGCGAATCGGTGATCCAGGTGCTGTTGCTGCTGCTCGGGGTGGGCGTCAGTGCGCTGGTGACCGCGAGCCTGCACTCCGGCTGAGGAGCGGCGGCGCGCGCCAGTCGCCCCGAGCCGCTAGGTCGCGCGCGAACCCGTCGCCTGGTTCTTGGCGCGGGCGATCATCTTCAACATCGTGCTGATGGTGATCGAGCGGAAGGTTGCCCGCGAGGTCTCATCGATCTCGCGCAAGACCACCGCGATCGCCTGCCCGACGTCGGTGCCGTATTCACTGTCGCCGCCCTCGGCCGAGCGGGCACTGACGTCCTCGAAGACCTCGATCACGTCGTAGAGCGTGAGGCGCTTGGCATTGCCGATGAAGCGGTAGCCGCCGCCGGCGCCGCGGGTCGATTCGACGAATCCCGAGCGGCTCAGCTGGCGCAGCACCTTGGCGAGGTGGTGGGCCGAGACCCCGTACTTGGCGACGATCTCGGCGGCCGAGATCTGGCGCGACGGATCGCTCGCCGCTTCCAGCACGCTGCACAACGCGATGCTCGTGGATTTCTGCAGTTTCACATTGCCATCCGCAAGTTGTCTGGGCTCAGAGGTCTCTTTCGAGGGCAATTACCGGCGCCGCGACCATGCCCTGGCTGCGGAAGAACGACATCACCAGTCCGTTGTCGCGCGCCAGCAGGGTGCGCACCTTCTTGACCCCGCTGCGGGCGAATCCGGCACAGATCGTATCAAGCATCAGGGTCGCGATCCCGTCGAGGCGGGCCGCCGGCTTGACGCTCAAGCCGAACACCCAGCCGCAGGGCGGCGAGCCGAATTCCCAGTCGCGGACCTCACCGATGATGAAGCCGACGATCTCCGGTCCGCGCGCCGCGACCATGAAGAAGCGTTGCTTGAGCGTCCGGCTGCCGTAGCGGTGGAACAGTTCGTACCAATAGTCGACTTTCTCGATACCCGTGACCTCGGCATCGATCGCAATCACCTGGCCGAGGTCCTGTAGAGAGGCGGAGCGCACCTGGATGGCGGGCGCACCGTCGCCAGGCAGCGGACTGGTGACCGGCCGGGAAGAGGTATTTGGGGCGATCATCTAAAACCCATTGTCGACGAATTAGGTATTAGGGTACGATATTACCAATAACTGCGGTAGACATAGTATCCACCGCGGAATGGGAGACCGGGTCGGTTTCGTGCCGCCTGACAAGAAGATATAGACAAAATGGAGGGTCTATGACCACACGTTCAAAACTTGGCGCATGTGTTGCCGGCGCCGCGCTGGCTCTGTCCGTTGCACTCCCCGTTCAGGCGCAGGATCCGATCAAGATCGGCACCTTCCTGTCGATCACTGGTCCAGCGTCATTCCTCGGGGACCCGGAAGACAAGACGCTCGAAATGTATATCGAGCGCATCAACGCCGCCGGCGGCGTCAACGGGCGCAAGCTCGAACTGATCAGCTACGACGACGGCGGTTCGGCCGAGAAGGCGCGCACTTTCGCCAAACGCCTGATCGAGCAGGACAAGGTCGATGCGATCGTCGGCGGTTCGACTACCGGCGCGACAATGGCCGTGGTGCCGCTGGTCGAGGAGGCACAGATTCCGTTCATCTCGCTGGCTGGTGCCGTGGTAATCATCGAACCGGTCAAGAAGTGGGTGTTCAAGACGCCGCACACCGACCGCATGGCCTGCGAGAAGATCTTTGCCGACATGCAGGCCCGCAAGTTCACCAAGGCGGCGCTGATTTCGGGTGCCGGCGGCTTTGACAAGTCGATGCGCGGCGAGTGCCTCAAGGTGGTCGGGAAGTACGGCATCTCGATCGTCGCCGATGAATCGTACGGCGCAGGCGACACCGACATGACCGCGCAACTGACCAAGATCAAGAACACCGCCGGGGTCCAGGCAGTGCTCAACGCCGGCTTCGGCCAGGGTCCGGCGATTGTCACCAAGAACTACCGCCAGCTTGGCATCGCGGCTCCGCTCTACCAGTCGCACGGGGTCGCGTCCAAGGAATTCATCAAGCTCGCCGGTGGCGCGGCCGAAGGCGTACGGCTCCCGGCAGCAGCGCTGCTGATCGCCGACGTGCTGCCGTCAAGCGATCCCCAGAAGGCGGTGGTGTTCAACTACAAGACCGACTACGAAGCCAAGTACAAGAGCGACGTGTCGACGTTCGGCGGCCACGCCTATGACGGCCTGATGATGATGGTCGATGCGATCAAGCGGGCCGGCGGCACCGACAAGGCCAAGGTTCGCGACGCTCTCGAGGCCACCAAGGGCTACATGGGAACCGCCGGGGTGGTCAACATGTCGGCCACCGACCACATGGGCCTGGACCTGACAGCATTCCGGATGCTCGAAGTGAGCAACGGCAGCTGGCAACTGGCGAAGTAGCAGCAGTACAGTGTTTCGCTGATCGAGCCGAAAGGAAGATGCGATGAGCGCCGCATTGGTTCAGTACCTGCTCAGCGGTCTTACGGTCGGCTCGATCTACGCGCTGGTGGCGCT
>JAHEMI010000048.1 GCA_024643785.1 Burkholderiaceae bacterium | reverse complement strand
TCCTGCTGAGCGTTGCGATCTTCGACGACCTCGGCGCGATCGTCGTGATCGCGCTCTTCTACGCCGGCGAGCTGTCGTGGGCATCGCTGGCTGCTGCCGCGGTCTTCATCACCGCGCTCGCCGCCCTCAACTTTGCCGGGGTCCGGAGACCAGCGGCCTACATCCTGATCGGCATCCCGCTGTGGGTGGCGGTCCTGAAGTCGGGCGTGCATGCCACCCTCGCCGGGGTCGTGCTGGCGATGTTCATCCCGCTGCGCAGCGCTGACGGAACCGCCGGCGAGCGCGCCGCCTCTCCGCTGCGCGATCTCGAGCACACGCTCCACCCCTGGGTCGCGTTCGGAGTCCTGCCGGTGTTCGCGTTCGTCAACGCCGGTGTCCCGCTCACGGGACTGTCGCTGGCCGATGCGACCGGACCGGTCCCGCTGGGCATCATCGCCGGGTTGTTCCTCGGCAAACAGATCGGCGTGCTGGCCTCGTGCTGGATCGCGACCCGCCTGCGGGTCGCGGCGCTGCCCGCGGGCGTCGACTGGTGGCAGCTCTACGGCACGGCGCTGCTCTGCGGCATCGGCTTCACCATGAGCCTGTTCGTGGCCTCGCTGGCCTTCGAACAGGGCGGCGCGGCCTTCATGGGGCTGGAGCGGCTCGGCATCCTGATCGGCTCGCTCATCTGCGGGGTATGCGGCTACGCGGTGCTGCGCGTGGTGTTGCCGCGGCCGCGCCCCGCCTGAAGAGAAGAGACCCCGCGGCGGCGGGGTCTTAGTGCATCACGGTGCGGCGTGCTCGCCGGCGGCTACGCCTGGTTCCCGCCGTGGAACATCAGCCCGGCATGTTCGCGCAGCGCGTGGAACTTGATCTTCTTCCAGCGGTTCTGGGCGATCTGCAGCTCGGCCGCGTAGGGCACCAGGAAGGCCGGCGCGTCGACCGCGTCGTAGGCGATGTGGTGGGGATGGGCGTCGATGAAGCGCTGCAGTTCGTGGGGATCGTCGCAGGTGATCCAGCGCGCCATCCGGAAACGTGACGGAACCATCCGCGCCTCGGCGCCGTACTCGGTGCGCAGCCGGTGCGCGACGACCTCGAACTGCAGCTGGCCGACCGCGCCGAGCAGCATCGAACCGCCCGCGGCGGGCCGGAACACCTGGATCGCGCCTTCCTCGCCGAGCTGGATCAGCCCGGTGCGCAGTTGCTTGACGCGCAGCGGATCGGCGACCTCGACACTCTGGAACATCTCCGGGGCGAAGAACGGCAACCCGGTGTAGTGCAGCACCTCGCCTTCGGTCAGCGTGTCGCCAAGCTGCAGGGTGCCGTGGTTGGGGATGCCGATGATGTCGCCGGCATAGGCCTCGTCGAGCAGTTCGCGGCGCTGCGACAGGAACGAGACCACGTTGCCGGGCCTGATCTCCTTGCCCGAGCGTGTCACCTTGAGGCGCATGCCGCGGTCGAACTTGCCCGAGCAGACGCGCACGAAGGCGATCCGGTCGCGGTGCGCGGGGTCCATGTTGGCCTGGATCTTGAAGACGACGCCGCTGAACGCGGGCTCGTCGGGGGCGACGACGCGCTCGGTGGCGGCGCGCGGCGCGGGATGCGGCGCCAGCTCGACCAGTGCCTCGAGCACTTCACGTACGCCGAAGTTGTTGATCGCCGAACCGAAGAACATCGGCGTCTGGCGGCCCGCCAGGAAGGCCTCGCGGTCGAACTCCGGCGACGCGCCGGTGAGCAGTTCGATCTCCTGGTGGGCCTGCGCGAACTCGGCGCCGAAGCGCTCGGCGAGCACCGGGTTGTCGATGCCGGCGAGCATGTCGTCGTCGTCGCGATGGCGGTCGCTGCCGGCGCGGAACACCCGCATCCGATCCTTGACGATGTCGAACACGCCGCGAAAGCGCTTGCCCATGCCCACCGGCCAGACGAAGGGCACGACGTCCATGCCGAGCGTGCGCTCGATTTCGTCGAGCAGGTCGAGCGGCTCCTGGACCTCGCGGTCAAGCTTGTTGACGAAGGTGATGATCGGCGTGTTGCGCGCGCGGCAGACCTGCAGCAGGCGCAGCGTCTGGGGTTCGACGCCGTTGGCCGCGTCAATCACCATCAGCGCGGCGTCGACCGCGGTCAGCACCCGGTAGGTATCCTCGGAGAAATCCTGGTGGCCCGGGGTGTCGAGCAGGTTGATCACGCAGTCGCGGTATTCCATCTGCATGACCGAACTGGCGACCGAGATGCCGCGCTGCTTCTCGATCTCCATCCAGTCGGAGGTCGCGTGGCGGCTGGCCTTGCGCGCCTTGACGCTGCCGGCGATATGGATCGCGCCCGCGAACAGCAACAGCTTTTCGGTGAGCGTGGTCTTGCCCGCGTCAGGGTGCGAGATGATGGCGAAGGTGCGCCGGCGGGCGACTTCCTGGGCCAGGTTCATGGGTGTCACTTGAAGAGGGGAGTCGGCGACGGCCGAAGCCGTCAAAGCCCGCCATTTTAAGGCATTTGGGGGCGGCGGGCCCAATCGCGCGGGCGCTGGCTTGCCTTGCGGCGCAAACCTGCGCCAGACTGGGGTAACCACACCAACGAGATCAGGCCGGCGCCACCATGAACCAGAACCCGATTGCCATCGCCATCCACGGCGGCTGCGGCATGCTCGAGGAAGAGCTCAGGAACCCGCAACACTGGGCCGCGGTCCGCACTGCGCTCAGCGCCGCGCTCCAGGCGGGCTGGCGGGTGCTGGCCGCGGGCGGCGCGGCGCTCGATGCGGTCGAGGCTGCGGTGGTGGTGATGGAGGACAGCGCGCACTTCAACTCCGGTCACGGCGCGGCGCTCAACGCTGCGGGCGAGCACGAACTCGACGCCGCGATCATGGACGGCAGCGACCTGCGCGCCGGCGCGGTTTGCGCGGTGCGCACCATCCGCAATCCGGTGCGCGCGGCGCGCGCGGTGCTGGAACAGGGCGACTGCGTGCTGCTCTGCGGCGCAGCTGCCGACCAGTTCGCCGAGCGCTGCGGGATGGCGCCGGTGCCCAACAGCTACTTCACCACTGCCCAGCGCAGCGCGGCGCTGGCCGCGCTCAAGGCCCGCATGCGCGGCGGCAGCAGCACGCTGGCTTCCGAGGCCGAGCGCCACGGCACGGTTGGCGCGGTGGCGCTCGATCGCGCCGGCAACCTGGCGGCGGCGACCTCGACTGGAGGATTCAACAACAAGGCGCCGGGGCGCGTCGGCGACACCCCGATCATCGGTGCCGGGACTTACGCCGCCAACGGCGTGTGCGCAGTGTCGTGCACCGGCCAGGGCGAGATTTTCATCCGCCACGTCGCGGCCCACGAGATCGCGGCGCGCCTGCGCTATGCCGGCCAGGGACTGGCGCAGGCGAGCGAGGAAATGGTTTTCAAGGAGCTTTCCGGGCATGGCATCGGCGCCGGCCTGGTCGCGCTCGACGCCGCCGGAAACGTGGCTGCGCCGTTCAATACCAACGGCATGGCACGAGGCTGGATCGGTGCCGACGGCGTGGCGTGGGTCGCGACCCACGCGCCGCTCCATCGCGCGGGTGACCAGGGCTGAGCCGGTCACGTCGCTCTCCGGCGCCGGCAGTTGCGGATTGCCCGCCTTGACTGATGCGCACCCTATCCCGTCTACTTCGCACTGCGGCCGTTGGAACTATTGGGATTCAACCAAAGAAATCCCGGAAAGCGGCCTAGTCGCGCCGAGCACCAGGCGCGAGACCACCATCAATGGAGACAATCAGATGAAGCGAGTACGAGCTACCAAGGTAATTGCCACGTTGCTGGCAGCGGTCTTTCCGCTGGCCGGCGCGCTGGCCGACGACGTGACGCTGAAGGCATCACACCAGTTCCCCGGCGGCAAGGGCGACGTTCGTGACGAAATGGTGCAGATGATTGCCCGCGACGTTGCTGCCGCCAAGGTCGGTCTCGAGATCAAGGTGTTTCCGGGTTCCAGCCTGGTCAAGGCGCAGGAACAGTGGAAGGCGATGCAGAGCGGGCAGATCGACATGACCTCGTTTCCGCTCGACTACGCTTCCGGCTTTCATCCCCAGTTCGGCGCCACCCTGATGCCGGGGCTGGTCAAGAGCCACGCCCACGCCGAGCGCATCAACAAGTCGCCGTTCATGAATGACATCAGGGCGATCATCGAGAAGGCCGGCGTCAAGGTGCTGGCCGATGCCTGGCTGGCCGGCGCCTTCGGCGGCAAGGACAAGTGCATTCGCACGCCCGCGGACGCCGCCGGCCTGAAGGTCCGCTCGGCCGGCGCGACCTTTGCGCAGATGTGGGCGGGAGCGGGTGCGTCGATCGTGTCGATACCGTCCAACGAGGTCTACAACGCGCTGCAGCAGGGCGTGGCCCAGGGCACCGATACCTCCACCGGCAGCTTCGTGTCGTTCCGCCTCTACGAACAGCTCAAGTGCGTGACCGCGCCGGGCGACAACGCGCTGTGGTTCATGTACGAACCGGTGCTGATCTCCAAGCGCAGCTGGGACAAGTTGAACGATGCCCAGAAGGCGGCACTGACCGCTGCCTCCCAGAAGGCCGAGGCCTTCTTCAGTGCCGAGTCGCAGAAGCTCGATGACAAGATGGTCGACACCTTCAAGAAGAACAACACCGAAGTGGTCACGATGACCGATGCCGAGGCCGACGCCTGGCGGGCGGTGGCCCAGAAGACCTCTTACAAGGTATTCGCCGAGAAGGTTCCGGGCGGCAAGGAACTGATCGACAAGGCCTTGAGTGTCAAGTAGACGCCAGCCGCTCTGGATCACCGCGGTCAACGCGGTGACCCGGGCGCTCGGCGTGCTGGCCGCGGCGCTGATCCTGCTGTCGGTAGGCGTGGTCTGCCAGATGGTGTTCGTCCGGGCGGTGCTCGGCGAGTCATCGATCTGGCAGACCGAGTTCGTCACCTTCGCGATCATCGCCGCCACCTTCCTCGGGGCGCCCTACATCCTGCACACCCGCGGGCACGTTGCCGTCGATGTGCTGCCGCTGTTCCTGGGTGCCCGGGCGCGGCGCTTGCTGCTGCTCACGGGACACGCGATTGCGCTGGCCTTCTGCGGTTTCTTCCTCTACGCCGCCGTGCCGTGGTGGCACGAGGCGTTCGTTACCGGCCAGACTACCTCGTCGATATGGGCGGCGCGGATGTGGATTCCGTTCCTGTCCGTGCCAGTGGGGCTTGGCCTCTTGTGCCTCCAGCTGCTCGCCGAGTGCTGGCTGCTGTTTACCCATCGCGGCCTGCCGCTGGGCTGGAACGAGGAGCCGGCCCGATGAGTCCGCTGGTAATCGGATTGCTGATCTTTGCGGTGACCACGGTCGTGCTCGCCACCGGATTGCCGATCGCTTTCGGCATGGGTGCGGTGGCGCTGCTCTTCATGGTGATCTTCGACGGCTGGAGCAGCATTCACTTCGTACCCGAGACCGTCTTCGCCGGCCTGAACGACTTCACGCTCGTATCGTTGCCGATGTTCGTGATCATGGGCGCGGCGGTGGCGTCGTCGCGTGCCGGCAGCGATCTCTACGAGGCGCTGGCGCGCTGGCTGCATCGCATTCCGGGCTCGCTGGTGATCAGCAATATCGGCGCCTGCGCACTGTTCGCGGCGCTCACCGGCTCATCGCCCGCGACCTGCGCCGCGATCGGCAAGATGGGCATCCCGGAGATGCGCAAGCGCGGCTACGATGCCGACCTTGCCACCGGCGCGATCGCGGCCGGCGGGACGCTCGGCATCCTGATCCCGCCGAGCATCACGATGATCCTCTACGGCATCGCTTCCGAAACCTCGATCGGCCGGCTGTTCATCGCCGGAATCTTTCCTGGCCTGCTGCTGATGGCGCTGTTCATGGGCTGGGCGCTGTTGTTGAGCTGGAAGCGCGGGACCCGGCTGGTCGACCACGACCGCATCTATTCGCTCAAGGAAAAACTGGAACTGCTGCCGCGCCTGCTGCCCTTCATCGCAGTCATCGTCGGCGTGGTCTACGCGCTCTATGGCGGCATCGCCACGCCCTCGGAGGCGGCGGGGGTCGGGGCCGCGCTCTGCCTCGTGATGGTGGTCGTGATCTATCGCGTCTGGCGCCCGGCCGACCTGTGGGTGATCATCCGTGACGGCCTGCGCGAATCGGGGATGCTCTTGATGATCATCGGCACCTCGATCCTGTTCGGCTACATGATGTCGTCGCTGCAGGTAACCCAGGCGGTGGCGGCGTCGATCGCCGACATGCAGGTCAACCGCTGGATCGTGCTGCTCGCGATCAACGTCATGCTGCTGGTGGCGGGCTGCTTCCTGCCGCCGGCGGCGATCATCCTGATGACCACGCCGATCCTGATGCCGGTCATCACCGCGATGGGCTTCGACCCGATCTGGTTCGGGGTGATCCTGACCATCAACATGGAGCTGGGCCTGATCACGCCGCCGGTGGGACTGAACCTGTTCGTGATCAACGGCATCACGCCCGACGTCTCGCTGGGAACGATCCTGCGCGGCGCGTTCCCGTTCATGGTGTGCATGATCCTGGCGATCGTGCTGCTGTGCTTCTTCCCCGAGATCGCCACCTGGCTGCCGCAGCGGGTGATGGGCTAGCAAGCGCGCCGCCTCACGGCGACGCGCGCCAGGAAATCAGTCGAGCAGCTTGCGGGCGCGCTCGTGCTCCTCGTCGCCCGGCTGCACCGCGGCTTCACTGCCACTCGCGTCCTTGGCCGCAGCCTCGGCGCGGGCGCGCTGACGGCGCTGGATCATCACGAAGACGATAGCGCCGATGATCAGCAGCGCGAACGGCCCGACCCAGAGACCGACCGTCATCACCTTGAACGGCGGCCGGTAGAGCACGAAGTCGCCGTAGCGTGCGACCAGGTAGGCCTTGACCTCATCGTCGCTCTTGCCTTGCGAGACCTGGTCGACGACCTGGTCGCGCAAATCCCTGGCGAGGTCGGCGTTGGAGTCGGCGAGCGTCTGGTTCTGGCACACCAGGCAGCGCAACTCCTTCTCCAGCGACTTCACCCGGCGGTCGACCTCCTCGGGGGGCAGCACCGACGCCGGCCTGGCCGCGTCGACGGCGGTTGTCGCCGGTGGCGGGGTCGACTGTGCCGCTGCGTTGTTCATCTGGGCCGCAATCGTGCCGACGGCCAGCATCAGGGCCAGCAGCGCGCCGGCGAGGAGCCGTTGGCGGGCAGACTGGGGCGGGGCCGCGCGCCGTTCGGTCAGCGACTCCCCGGGCAGTTCATGGCGCACGCTCATGCCGGCTCTCCGTTGAGGCGCTCGATCAGCGGCACCAGTTCGTCACGGATGATTTCGGGCGTGAACGGTCCGACCTGCTTGTGGCGGATGATGCCGCGCTTGTCGATCACGAAGGTCTCGGGGGCGCCGTAGACGCCGTAGTTGATCGGGGTGTCACCCTTCTGGTCGTAGACCACCATCACGAAGGGATCGCCGTAGCGCTGCAGCCAGCGCTTCGAATCCGTGGGCTTGTCCTTCCAGGCCAGCCCGACGATCGGCACCACCTTGCCGGCGTTAAGCTGGTTGAGCAGCGGATGCTCCTGCACGCAGGCCGCGCACCACGATCCCCAGACGTTGAGCATCCAGACCTTGCCGCGCATCGCTTCCGGAGACCATGACTGTCCTTCGGTGTGCAGTTGGGGCAGGGTGAATGCCGGCGCCGGCTTGTCGATCAGCGGCGAGGGCAGCTTGCGCGGATCGAGCGACAGCCCGCGATAAAGGAACACCGCGATGGCGATGAAAATCGCCAGCGGGATCAGGAACTTTAACGCACGCATGGTTCTAGCCTTGGGCAGGAGCCGGCGCTGCCGCCGGCAAGGTGGCCGCCTGCTGCCGGCGACCGGCACGGCGGTAGCGTTTGTCGGAAGCCGCGGTCAGGCCGCCGATGGCCATGAATACCCAGCCGATCCAGATCCAGTTGACGAAGGGCTTGATCTGCGCCCGCACCACCCAGGCGCCGCCGTCGACCTCTTCGCCCATCGCAACGTAGACGTCACGCATCGGGCTGCGGTTGATCGCCGCCTCGGTCATCGGCATGCCGCCGGCGCTGTAGATGCGCTTCTCGGGCGAAAGGACTGCGATCGGCTTGGCATCGGCCGCCGGCGTGGCGCTGTCGTAGAGCTGGAAGACGCCGCGCGTGCCCCGGTAGTTCGGGCCGACGATCGGCTTGGTGCCGACGAAGCGCAGGCTGTAGCTGCCGGTGGCAACGGTGTCGCCCACCGCCATCCGGTGTTCGCCTTCGATCTCGTAGCCCTTGACCAGCGCGACTCCGAATACGAACAGCGCGATGCCGAAGTGCGCGAGGTGCATTCCCCAGACGCTCGCCGGTTGCTTGCGGGCTTCACTGGCAATGGCCAGGCGGCCATTGCGGTCGCGCAGCGTGTCGAACACGGTGACGATCACCGCCGCCATGATCCAGAAGGCGAAGGCCAGGCCGAGGCTCACCAGCGGACGCACTGCGATGTCGCCATGTCCGGCGAGCATCGCGACCACGGGAGCGAGCAGCGCGGCAATCACTGCGACTGCCAGCACCCACTTGAAGCGGTCGGTCAGTTCGGGCAACTCGGCCTGCTTCCAGCGCGTGACCGGGCCGATCGCCATCAGGAACAGCGCCGGGGCCATCAGCGGATAGAAGACCGAGTCGAAGTAGGGCGGGCCGACCGAGATCTTGCCGATGCCGAGCGCGTCGATCACCAGCGGATAGAGCGTGCCGAGCAGCACTGCGGCCATCGCCACCACCAGCAGGATGTTGTTGGCGAGCAGGAACGACTCGCGCGAGACGGTGCTGAAGCGGTTGCCGACGCCGATGGTTGGTGCGCGCCACGCAAAGAGCGTCAGCGAGCCGCCGACCACGACCGCGAGGAAGGCCAGGATGAATACCCCGCGAGTGGGATCGGTGGCGAAGGCGTGGACCGAGGTCAGCACGCCCGAGCGCACCAGGAAGGTGCCCACCAGGCTCAGGCTGAACGCCAGGATGGCGAGCAGCACGGTCCAGTTCCTGAAGGCACCGCGCTTCTCGGTGACCGAGAGCGAATGCATCAGCGCCGTGGCCACCAGCCAGGGCATGAACGAGGCGTTCTCGACCGGGTCCCAGAACCACCAGCCGCCCCAGCCGAGTTCGTAGTAGGCCCAGAACGAGCCCAGCGCGATGCCCAGGGTCAGGAAGGCCCAGGCCACGGCGGTCCACGGCCGGGTCCAGCGGGCCCACGCGGCGTCAAAGCGGCCGCTGATCATGCCTGCGACGGCGAACGCAAACGCCACCGAGAGGCCGACATAACCCATGTAGAGGAGCGGCGGGTGGAAGACCATCCCGGGATCCTGAAGCAGCGGGTTGAGGTCGCGGCCGTCGGCGGCCGCCGGGATCAGGCGGTCGAAGGGGTTCGAGGTGAAGAGGATGAAGAGGTAGAAGCCGACGGCCATCAGCCCCATCACCGCGAGGATGCGGGCGCGCAGTTCGGCGGAGAGGCTGCGCGAGAACAGCGCCACGGCGCAGGCCCAGCCGCCGAGCATCAGCACCCAGAGCAGGATCGAGCCTTCGTGCGAGCCCCAGGTCGCGGCGATGCGGTACGGGAGCGGCAGCGCGCTGTTGGAGTTGCTGGCCACCAGTGCGATCGAGAAATCGTTCTGGATGAACGCGCTCATCAGGCAGCCGAACGACACCAGGGTGAACAGGAACATGCCGATCGCCGCCGGCTGCGCAGTCCCCATCAGCCGCAAGTCGCGGCGCGCGGTTCCGACCAGCGGGACGATGCCCAGCACCAGCGCCAGCGCAAGCGCCAGCGTCATGGAAAAGTGACCAATTTCAGCGATCATGGCTTGGTGCCTCCCATGGCGGAACCGGTCTGGCCGCCGCGCTTGAGTGCTTCGGCCGCCTCCGGCGGCATGTAGTTCTCGTCGTGCTTGGCGAGCACGTTGCTGGCCTCGAAGGTGCCGTCGCTCAGCAGCGCACCCTGCGCCACCGCGCCCTTGCCCTCCTTGAACAGGTCGGGAAGGATGCCGTCGTAGCTCACCGCGACGACGTTGTGGTTGTCGGTGATCCTGAACTGCACCTTGGTGCCGCTGGCATCGCGCTTGACGCTGCCTTCCTCGACCAGTCCGCCGATGCGGAACTGCCGGTTCTTGGGCGCCTCGCCAGCGACCACCTGGCTCGGCGTGAAGAAGAACACCAGGTTGCTGTTGAAGGCCCTGAGCACCAGCGTGGTGGCGATGGCCAGCGCGGCCAGTGCCAGCGCGATCCAGATCAGGCGGCGGTATCGGGGTTTCATTGCCATGTCGCTTCCTCCGTCGCCTGTTCGATCATTTCCCTGGCATTGCGCCGGCGCTGGCGCAGCCCGACCAACTCGATGGCGATCGCCGCCGCCAGCATCCCGTACGAGGCCCAGATATAGAACCCGTGCCCGCCCATCTTCAGCCACTCAATCATTTCGCAAGTTCCTTAACCCAATCCGAGTGCACCTCGCGTTCCAGGATGATGCTGCGCACCCGGTGCAAAGATACCGCTATCGCGTAAAACCACGCTGCGAAGCTCATGATCAGCATCGCTACGAGCATGGTTGCCGCCATTGAAGATCCGCCGGCCGGCGAGACGCTCGCGCCCTGGTGGAGCGTGTTCCACCACTTGACCGAGAAATAGATGATCGGGATGTTGACCACGCCGACCAGCGCCAGCAGCGCGCTCGCCCGGTCGCCGCGGCGCGGATCGTCGATCGAGGCGCGCAGCGCGATCATCCCGAGGTAGAGGAAGAGCAGGATCAGGGTCGAGGTCAGGCGCGCGTCCCAGACCCAGTAGGCGCCCCAGGTCGGGCGTCCCCAGAGCGCACCGTTCCACAGCGATGCGAAGGCCATCAGCGCGCCGGTGGGTGCGAGCGCCTGGATCATCATGCCTGCGAGCCGGGTGTTCCAGATCAGCAGGATCGCGCCATAGGCGGCGATCACCATGTAGATGAACATTGCCATCCAGGCGGTGGGCACGTGGATGAAGATGATCCGGTAGGACTCGCCCTGCTGGAAGTCGGTCGGGGCGACGAAGAACCCGATGTAGAGCCCGACCACCGTCAGCAGCGCGGCGGCGGTGGCGAACCACGGGACCATCGCTCCGGCCAGCGGGTAGAACGTGGCCGGCGAGGAGAAGCGGAATATTCGTAATGAAGCCATGTCACTCGTACGCAATTTGAACAGCGGTTGCGGTCGCGAACGGACCGAGGATGCACGACAGGATCAGGCCTGCTCCGAGCAGCGATAGGTGGGCGTCGGCGCCCAGGCCGGTGCGCGCGGCCTCGACAGCGCCGGCACCGAAGATCAGCACCGGCACGGCCAGCGGCAGCACCAGCAGCGCCAGCAGCGAGGCGCCGCTGCGGGTGCCCAGCGTCAGCGCCGCGCCAATGGCTCCAAGCCACGACAGGATCGGGGTTCCCAGCAGCAGTCCCAGCACCAGGATGACGATCGAGTCGCCGTCGAGACCGAACTGCACGCCGGCGAGCGGCGCCAGGATCACGAAGGGCAGGCCGGTGGTGAGCCAATGGGCGATGACCTTGCCCGCGACCAGCGCCGGCAGTTGCGCGGGCGCCAGCACGATCTGTTCGAGGGTGCCGTCGGCATGGTCGCCGGCAAAGAGGCGCGGCAGCGACAGCAGGCTGGCGAGCAGCGCCGCGATCCAGGCGATGCCGGGGGCGATCGCCCGCAGCAGCGCCGGCTCCGGGCTGACGCCGAGCGGGAACATGCTGGTAACCAGCAGGAAGAACACCACCACCAGGGCCAGTTCAGTGCGCGAGCGCAGGCCCAGGCGCAAGTCGCGTACGCAGCCCCAGCCGAGCGCGCCGACGATCGAGGGGACAAAGCCGGCTGGCCGCGCGAAGCGGTTGGCAGCGCCCGGGGCAAGGGCAACGGTGCCGGGGGAAGGTGTCGGGCGTGCCATCAGCGCTGTCCTGCCTCGGTGAGGTCAAGCGCCACCGGCGTCGAACGGCACGGCAAGGCCTGGTGGGTAGCGATCACCGCGCAGCCGCCGGCTGTGAGATGTTCGTCGAGAAGGCTGCCCAGCAATTGCTGGCCGGCGGTATCGAGCGCCGTGGTCGGTTCGTCGAGCATCCAGATCGTGCGCCGGGCGCAGACCAGGCGTGCGAGCGCGAGGCGGCGGCGCTGCCCGGCCGACAGCCGCATGAACGGCAGCCGTGCCTGGCGGCGCAATCCGACCCGCTCGAGGGCCTCGTCGATGCCGCCGCCGGGGCGCCCGTCGGACTGGTCCAGCCGCAGCTGCCAGTCCAGATTCTCGGCGGCGGTGAAGAGGTCCTTCCAGCCGGCGTGGTGGCCCTGGTAGAGGAACTGGGCGCGCCAGCCGGCGCCGATTTCGCGCGGGGTCTGCCCGCGCCAGCGAATGGTGCCGGCAGCGAACGGCGACAGCCCCGACATCGCGCGCAACAGGGTCGATTTGCCCGAGCCGTTGGGTCCGGTGAGCATCAGCCACTGGCCGGATTGGGCGGTGAAGTCGAGGCCGCGAAACAGCGTCCGGTGGCCGGCCGTGCAACTCAGGCCGCTGCCGCTCAGTGTTCCGAGATTCTCCGGCACGATCAGGGGACCACCTGGTCGATCACTATCCGGACGCCACCTGAGCCGACGGCGGTCGTGGCCGAGACTCCGAAGAAGTCGCCGGCCTTGGGCATCATGCCGCCACTGATGCTGACGCGCGCCTCGATGACCAGTTTTTCCGCCGCCGACAGCAGGCGGTCCTTGGTCATCGACTGGGCATCGCTCAGCTGGAATTTCGCCGGGAACTTGGCAATCCCCAGCGGCTGGACGGCATAGGGCATGCGCGAGCCTTCGGGGGCGCGCGCGAACACGATCAGCGTCGCGCCGGGCGGCAGCTTGGAGATCAGCGCCGGCGCGATCTCGACGGTCCCGCTCACTTCACCCTTGCCGGGTGCGGCTGCACCCTTGGCCGGGGCGGGCGCTGCCGCTGCTGGTGCGGGCGCTGCTGCCGCCTGCGCCGCGGGCTGCGGTTTGACCGGGGCACCGCCACCGGCGATTTCGCGGTCCACCTGGGCGATTGCCTCTTCGATGCGCTTGGCCTGCTCGCTGGCCGGAGTGGTGATATCGAGCAGCGTCATCAGGTGGCGGCGCGCGACTGCCAGGTTGCCCTGCTGATATTCTGCTGACGCCATCAGCGACAGCACCTTCGGATCCTTGGCATTGATGGTCTGTGCCTTGCGCAGCTGTTCGGTCGGGCCGCCGGAGAGGTCGCCGTTCTTCGCCAACGCCAGCGCTTCGGCATAGTCGGCCAGCAGCCGGGCGTCGGGCGGGAGCACGCGAACCGCCTGCTGGTAGGCCGCTGCGGCCTGCTGGAACTCACCGTTGCCCATCCGGCCCTCGGCGAGCGAGACCCAGGCCGCGCCATCGTCGGGGTTGCTGCGGGTGCGCGCCTCGAGTTGCTGGAAGATCTGGTCCATCCCGGCATTGCGGGTGGCGGCGCGCGACTGCGACGGGTCGAGCCCGAGGGAGGGCGTTCCGACCTGCTGGTAGACAACCAGCGCCAGCATTGCCACCAGTGCGCTTAGCCCGATCGCAAGCCAGGGGCGCGGGCGCACGCCGGTGTCGGCCGCTGCCGGTTCGAGCGCCGCGGCGCCGAATTCCCGGCTGACCTCATCGATCAGTTCGTTTTGACTGCGCTCTGCTTCCGCAGCGCTTAAGCGCCCGGCTTCGTGATCGGCTTCGATCTCGAGCTTGCGGTCCCGGTAGACGGCGAGGCGGCGTTCACGGTCGCTATCGGGTCGCTGGGCGGCGTCCGCGGGGGCGCGCAGGGAGCGCAGCAGGGGCCATGCGAGCAACAGTGCGGCAAGCACCGCGAGCAGGCTGACGACGATCAGAAATGACATGGCACGGGGCCGGACCAGCTAAGGAACGGCTAAGCGGACGAAGGGCGAGATTATCGCATAGCGCCGCCGAATACCCACCTAGGCACAAGGGGTCGTTTCTAGCCTCTGGCAGAGTGATTCGAGGAACTCCATGCAGGCCTCCAGCTGGGCAGTCTCGACGTACTCGTCGGGCTGGTGGGCGACCCTGATCTCGCCCGGGCCGCAGACGATGGTGGGCACGCCGATTTCCTGCAGGATGCCGCCTTCGGTGCCGAATGAAACCCGGTGCCGGTCGGGGCAGCCGCACAGCGGCATGAAGGCGTCGGCCAGTGCCTGGTTGCCGGTCTCGTCGAGCCCCGGGGTATCGGCGATGGTCTCGAACTCGATCGCGCACTCCTCGCTGATGCGCAAGAGCGGCGGCAGGAGCACCTGCTCGCAATGGTTGCGGATTTCGGCCAGCAGCTGCGCCGCCTGCACCCCTGGCAGGGCGCGGATCTCGAGCAGGAAGGTGCATTCGCGGGCGGTGATGTTGTGCGCGGTTCCGCCCTCGATGCGTCCGACGTGAACGCTGGTGTGCGGGAACTCGAAGCCGTCGTTGCGGCCGGCGCCGAGCAGACGCTCCTGGAGCCGATTGACGTAGCAGATGATCTCGGCAGCCACTTCCACCGCCGAAACGCCCTGGTCGCGGAGCGACGAATGCACCGAGAAGCCCTGCACCCGGCAGCGAAAGATCGCCGCCCCCTTGTTGGCGACCACCACCTGCATCGAGGTCGGTTCGCCGATCACGCAGGCCGCGGGCCGGACCGGCGATTGCGCCAGGTACTTGGCCAGCACCCGCATCCCGTCCATGTTGGTCTCCTCGTTGTAGGAGAGCGCGATATGGACCGGCTGGACCAGCTTGGCGGCGGCGAAGCGCGGCGCCATTTCAAGCACGCAGGCGATGAAGCCCTTCATGTCGGCGGAACCGCGGCCATAGAGTCGGGAGTCGCGCGCGGTGAGCGTGAACGGGTCGCTGGTCCACTGCTGGCCGGCAACCGGGACGACGTCGGAGTGTCCGGCGAGCATCACGCCGGGTATGCCGGCCGGGCCGATGGTCGCGAACAGGTTGGCCTTGCCGGGTTCGGAGCCTGGCTGAACCATGGCCTCGATGCCATGTTCGGCAAGCCGGTCGGCGACCCACTGGATCAGTTCGATGTTGCTGTTGCTGCTGACCGTGTCGAACGCGACCAGGCGCGAAAGCGTGTTTACGACGGCGTCGATTTTCATGGCCGCAGTGTAGCCGAAGGAAGTCCGCAGGCCGCCGCAATGGCAGCCTGCGGAAACGGGTTTTACTCGTCGGCCGCCGGCTTGAATGCTTCCTTCAGCTTGGCCGTTACTTGGGGCGGCGCCTCCTCGTAGCCGGCCAGCTCGAGGGTGAAGCTGCCCTGGCCGGCGGTGAGCGCCTTGAGGCGACCCTGGAAGTCATCGAGTTCGGCCAGCGGCGCCCGGCCGCTGACGGTGGCGGTTCCGGCCCGGCCTACGCCGGTGCCCGAAATCTGCCCGCGGCGCGACGACAGTTCGCCGGCGACGGTGCCGATGTGATCCTCGGGCAGGGTCACCTCAAGATTGACGATCGGTTCGAGCACCGTTGGCCGGGCCTTGTTGATGGCGTCGATGAAGGCCTTGCGCCCGGCGGTGATGAAGGCGATCTCCTTGCCGTCGACCGGGTGCGACTTGCCGTCGTAGACCGTGACCTGCACGTCCTGGACCGGGAAACCGGCGATCGCCCCTTCGGTGAGCACCTGGCGGACACCTTTCTCGACCGCCGGGATGAACACGCTCGGGATGACGCCGCCCTTGACCTCGTCGAGGAACTTGAAGCCGGCGCCGCGCGGCAGCGGCGCGATCCGCAGGTAGACCTCGCCGAACTGGCCGGCGCCGCCGCTCTGTTTCTTGTGACGGTGATGGCCCTCGGCCGAGCCGGCGATGGTCTCGCGATAGGGAATCGCCGGCGGGTGGGCATCGAGCTCGAGCTTGTACTGCGAGGCGATGCGTTCGATCACCCGGCCGACGTGCATCTCGCCGATGCCGCGGATCACCATTTCGTGGGTCGTGGCGTCGTGTTCGACGGTCAGGCTGGGGTCCTCGCTGACCAGCCGGTGCAGGATTTCGGAGAGTTTCTGCTCCTCGCCACGCTTCTTGACCCGCACCGCCAGCCCGTAGACGGCGTGCGGCATCGGCAGCGGCTTGAAGTGCACGACCGCGTCTTCGGGCGCGTCGTGGAGCACGGTGTCGAAGGCGATGTTGTCGATCTTGGTGACCGCGCAGACCTCGCCCGGGCCGGCGGCGGTGAGCGGCTTGAGGTCCTTGCCCTGGACCAGCATCAGCGCCCCGGTCTTGACCGCCTTGCGGGCGTCGCCGACGTAGAGCTGGGTATCGGGAGTGATCGTGCCCTGATGGACCCGGACCAGGCCGATGGTGCCGACGTAGGGGTCGACCTCGATCTTGAAGACATGGGCCAGCACGTGGTCGGCCGGATTGCCGGTCGAGGTGTAGGGTTCGGCCTTCTCGGGGTCGCCGCCGGGCCATTTCTCGAACAGCGGCGGATTGCCCTCGGAAGGATCGGGAGCCATGCGCACGATGAAGTCGCGCAGTTCGCTGATCCCGGCGCCGGTGCGGGCCGAAGTGAACATCACCGGCAGGATGTGGCCCTCGCGCAGCGCGCGCTCGAAGACGTCGTGCAGTTCGCCGGCGGCGATCTCCTCGCCGCCGAGATAGCGTTCGGTCAGTTCGTCATCGACCTCGACGATCTGTTCGATCAGCGCCTGGTGGGCGTCGGCAACGTTGCCGAAGTCGGTCGCTTCGCCGCTGACATTGAAGAAGCAGTCGAGCACCTTGGTGCCGCCCGCCGCCGGCAGGTTGACCGGCAGGCACTCGCGCCCGAATGCGGCCTGGAGGTCGGCGAGCACGCCCGGGAGGTCGACGCCTTCCTCGTCGATGCGGTTGATGATCACCATCCGGCAGAGGCGGCGCGCCTTGGCCCACAGCGCCATGCGCGAAGCGGTGATCTCGATGCCGTGCTGGGCGTTGATTACGATGCCCACCGTCTCGACGGCATCGAGCGCGCCCAGCGCCCGGCCGGCGAAGTCCGGGTATCCCGGGGTGTCGAGCAGGTGCACGCGCACGCCGTCGCTCTCGAAGTGCGCACAGGCGAGCCGCAGCGAATGGCCGTGGGCCTTCTCGATCGGATCGTAGTCGCAGACGGTCGAACCACGCTCGACCGATCCCGGGGCCTCGATCGCACCGCTGGCGGCCAGCAGCATTTCGATCAGTGTCGTCTTTCCGGTGCCGGCGTGGCCGACCAGGGCTAGGGTACGAAGTTGCGAGCGTTCAAGGGCAGGCATTCGATGCTCCTGTGCAGTTTTCGGGGGCTAGCGCATGATAGCAACAGATCCGGATTAAGCGGGGGACGCCGCGCCCCGGGTCGCCAGGAAGGCGGCCAGCGCCCGCCCGGTATGGCTGGCGGAATTGCCCGCCAGGTCCCGCGGAGTGCCCTGGGCGACGAGCCGCCCGCCGCCGCCGCCGCCTTCGGGCCCGAGGTCGATGATCCAGTCGGCCTGCGCCCAGATGTCGAGGTTGTGCTCGACCACCACCAGGGTGTTGCCGGCGTCGACCAGGCGGTGCAGCACGGCCAGCAGGCGATCGATGTCGGCCATGTGCAGTCCGACCGTGGGTTCGTCGAGCACGTAGAGGGTATGGCTGGCCCGGCCGCGGCCCGGAGCTCCCGGGGTAGCCCGGACCTTGGCCAGTTCGGTGACCAGCTTGATGCGCTGCGCCTCGCCGCCCGAGAGCGTCGGGCTGGGCTGGCCCAGAGTCAGGTAGCCGAGGCCGACGTCCTGGAGCAGCTGCAATGGCCGGCTGATCTGCGGGTGGGCGGCGAAGAACTCGAGCGCGTCGTCGACGCTGGCGGCCAGGATCTCGCCGATCGAGCGGCCGCGCAGCCCCACCTCGAGCGTTTCGGCGCCAAAGCGCTGCCCGTCGCAGGCCTCGCAGCGCACCTTGACGTCGGGCAGGAAGCTCATCTCGACGGTCTGCTCGCCGCGCCCTTCGCACACCGGGCAGCGACCGCCGGCGGTGTTGAACGAGAAGCGCCCCGCGGCGTAGCCGCGCAGGCGCGCCTCGGCGGTATCGGCAAAGAGCCGCCGGATCGCGTCCCAGAAACCGACATAGGTCGCCGGGCAGGAGCGCGGCGTCGCCCCGATCGGCGTCTGGTCGACCTCGAGCACCGCGTCGATCCCTTCCCAGCCATCGATGGCGTCGAGGCCGCTCAGCGCCGGCGGCGCGAGGCGGCGGTTGCGGGCGCCGACTTGCGCCGCGAGGTTGGCGAGCAGCACGTCGCGGGCCAGCGTCGACTTGCCCGATCCCGAGACGCCGGTGACGACCGTGATGCGCCCGAGTGCGAAGGCGACATCGAGGCCACGCAGGTTGTGAGTTCTGGCGCCGCGCAGCTGCAGCGCCGGCGTCGCGGCGTCGATCGTCCGGCGTTCGTGGGTGTCGTGCGCCAGCGGCGCCGCGAGATAGCGCCCGGTGATGCTCGCCGGATTGCGGCACAGTTGCGCCAGCGTGCCGGTGGCGACGATCTCGCCGCCATGGCGCCCGGCCCCGGGGCCGATGTCGATCACGTGGTCGGCGCGCCTGATGGTGTCTTCGTCGTGCTCGACCACCAGCAGCGTGTTGCCACGGTCGCGCAGCGCCTCGAGGGTGTCGAGCAATACGTTGTTGTCGCGCGGGTGCAGGCCGATGGTCGGTTCGTCGAGGATGTAGCAGACTCCCTGGAGGTTGGAGCCCAGTTGCGCCGCCAGCCTGATGCGCTGCGCTTCGCCGCCGGAGAGCGTCGGCGCCGAACGGTCGAGCGTCAGGTAGCCCAGTCCGACGTCCTC
>JAHEMI010000137.1 GCA_024643785.1 Burkholderiaceae bacterium | reverse complement strand
TGTTCAACCTTGGCGGCACTTACGCCCCGATCGAGGAAGCCGTCGTCGGCGCCATGATCGGCTACCTGTCGCTGTGGTCGATCTACTGGATCTTCCGGCTGGCGACGGGCAAGGAAGGGATGGGCTATGGCGACTTCAAGCTGCTCGCGGCGCTCGGCGCCTGGTTCGGCTGGCACGCCCTGCCCTCGATCATCCTGCTCGCCTCGGCAGTGGGGGCGCTGGTCGGGATTGCGCTGATCGTGTTCGCGCGCCACAAGCGCGGCACGCCGATTCCGTTCGGCCCCTACCTGGCCGGTGCGGGACTGCTCGCGCTGTACGTGCGCGAACCGGTTGCCGCGATTTTCGGAGTTTCCTGAGGCGGGACGAATCATGACCAAGGCGGCACCAGCACCCCAATCCGTTCCGGCACGCGCCGCGAGCGCGGTGCCGCCCGAACAGCGAGCGCTCATCGGGCTCACCGGCGGGATCGGCAGCGGCAAGAGCACGGTCGCCGACCTGTTCGTGGCCCGTGGCGCCGGACTCGTCGACACCGATGCGATCGCGCATCAGCTCACGGCGCCTCAGGGCGGCGCGATGGCGGCGATTCGCGATGCATTCGGCGTCCGGGTCATCGCCGCCAACGGCGCACTCGATCGGGCCGCGATGCGCGCACTGGCTTTCTCCGACCCCGCCGCGCGCCATCGGCTCGAGGCCATCCTGCACCCCCTGATCCACCGGCAGACCGAGAGCGAAATCGAGGCTGCCCGGAGCGCAGCGCCGTACGTGATCGTGGCCGTGCCGCTGTTGTTCGAGACGCGCGTCTGGGCCACGCGGGTCGACCGCATCCTGATCGTCGATTGCCCGGTGGAGCTGCAGATCGAGCGCACGACCGAGCGCAGCGGCCTCGCCCGGCTGCAGGTCGAGGCGATCATCGCCGCGCAGGTAACGCGCGCCGATCGCATCGCCGGCGCCAACGACATCATCGACAACAGCGGCGGGCGCGACGCGCTCGAGGCGCAGGTCGAGGAACTGCATCGCCGTTACCTGACGTTGCGCAGCAGCAGCGGCGCTCCGCCGGGCTGACGCGGGCGGCGCCGACAGCCCCGCACCATTGTGGTGAATACGGTTTGTCATCGCCAACGCTTTGCGCCACAATCGTCACGCTGGGACTTGCCGACAGGAAGAGCTCTTGATCCTCTACGAGTACCCTCTCAACGAGCGTGTACGCACCCTTCTGCGTCTTGAGGATCTCTTCGTCCGGCTGGACCATTTCTGCCACGAGGAGCATCCGCTCGCGCACCACGTCGCGCTGGTGACGCTGTTCGAGCTGATCGAAGTCTCGGCCCGCGCCGATCTCAAGTCCGACCTGCTCCAGGAACTCGAGCGCCAGCGCCAGACCCTGCTCGGTTACCGCAGCAATCCGCAGGTTTCATCGACCGCGCTGGAACAGGTGCTTGGTGACGTCGAAAGCGCCTGGAACGGCCTGAGCCAGGCCACTGGCCGCATCGGGCAACACATCCGCGACAACGAATGGCTGATGAGCATCCGCAGCCGCACCAACATCGCGGGCGGCGCCTGCCAGTTCGACCTGCCATCGTATTTCGCGTGGCAGAACCACGCGGCCGCCGATCGCCAGGCCGACATCACCGCCTGGGGCGGTCCGTTCAGGCCGCTCGAAAGCGGCGTCGCCGTGATCCTGAAGATGCTGCGCGAGAGCGCGCAACGCTCGCACCAGAGCGCCGAGACCGGCTCCTTCCAGCAACCGCTGGGCGGCAAGACCTACCAGATGGTGCAGGTGCGCATCGACCCCGATCTGGGCGCGATCCCCGAGATCAGCGCCAACAAGTACCTGCTCTGGATCCGCTTCACCACCCAGGGCGGCGACCTGCGCCCCCGGCCCTTCGAGGGCAACGTCGAGTTCGACCTCTCGCTCTGCAACCTATGAGCGCACCGCCGGGCTGGGCGGCCAGGCGCCGCGCAGCATCGCCAGCCCGTGGGCGCCGGCAACCCGGGCAACTGCCTCATCACCGGGATTGACCCCGCCGAGCGCAAAAGCCGGAATCTGCGTGCCGCGCGCCAGCGCTTCGAAACCTGCCCAGCCGAGCGGCGCCGCATCGGGATGCGTGGCGGTCCTGCAGACCGGCCCGAGCACCGCGAAGTCGCACCCGAGTTCGCTGGCGCGGGCCAGTTCGGCGCCATCGTGGCATGACGCGCCGACCAGCGCCGCCTGCGGGCGCGCGCCCTGGCTGTGCAACTGGGCGCTGCGCAGGTGGACCCCGTCGCAGGCCCGCCAGTAGTCCGGGTGGTGGGCGCCGCTCACCAGCAGCCGCGCGCCGTGGCGGCGGCACGCTTCCCGCACCCGATAGAAGAGCGCCTCGAAGCGCGCCGCGGTCAAATCAGGCTCGCGCAACTGGACCAGCCGCAGGCCGGCGGCGAGCGCGGCTTCGAGCCGGCGGGCGAATTCGTCGTCGCCGAGTGCGGCGGCATTGCTGATCCCGTAGCGCGCGGGCAGCTGCAGCATGCGCAGCACCGGGAGCGCCGCCGGCAGCAGCGGCGCCAGCGCTACCCGCGTCGCCGGCTGCCAGGAGAGCGCCTGCCCCTCGCGGCCGTGCGCTTCGCCGCTCCAGTCCCATATCCGCTGGAAATGCAAGCGCACCCGGGCGTGTTCATAGGAGTGTTCGCGCAGCACCCAGGGGTACGAGGCGTGGACCTCGATCCCGAGTTCCTCGTGGAGTTCGCGCGCCAGCGCGTGCTCGACCGTCTCGCCGCGCTCGAGCTTGCCGCCGGGGAATTCCCACCAGCCGGCATATGGCTTGCCCACCGGGCGCTGGCCGAGCAGGACCGCGCCGTCGGGCCGGAACACCACGCCGACGGCGACGTCGACGAGCGCCCTTTCGTCGCCGCTCACCCGGGCCGGCGCCGCCGTGCGCGCCGCTGGCCAGCCCAGTCGCGCGCAAACTGCCACGCCACCCGGCCGGAGCGCGAACCGCGCTCGAGCGCGAAGCGCAGTGCCTCGGCGCGCGCCGCCTTCTGTTCGCGTACGCCGCAACCGAAGTGGCCGAGCCAGTAGTCGACGATGCGCAGGTAATCCTCCTGGGCGAACGGGTAGAAGGACACCCACATGCCGAAACGCTCGGACAGCGAGATCTTCTCCTCGGTGCTCTCGCCGGGATGGATCTCGCCGTCCTCCTGGTAGCGCGCGTCGAGATTCTCGCGCATGTATTCCGGCATCAGGTGGCGCCGGTTGGAGGTTGCGTAGATCAGCACGTTCTCGGACTGGGCGCTGACCGAGCCGTCGAGCGCCACCTTGAGCGCCTTGTAGCCCGCCTCTCCCTCCTCGAAGGAGAGATCGTCGCAGAACACGATGAAGCGTTCGGGGCGCGCCGCCACCAGCGCGACGATGTCGGGCAGGTCGACGAGGTCGTCCTTGTCGACCTCGATCAGCCGCAGCCCGGCGGCGGCGAAACGGTTCAGGCAGGCCTTGACCAGCGACGACTTGCCGGTGCCGCGCGAGCCGGTCAGCAACACATTGTTGGCCGGCAGGCCGGCGACGAACTGGCGGGTGTTGCGCTCGACCGCCTCCTTTTGTTCGTCGATCTGGCACAGGTCTTCGATGGTGATGGTGGCGGGGTTGCGCACCGCGACCAGGTGGCCATGGGAACCGAAGGCGCTGAGCTGGCGGCGCCAGCGAAAGGCCAGCGCACTATCCCAGTCCGGCGGAGCCACCGAGGGCAGCAGCGCATCGACGCGCGCCAGCAGCGCCTCGAGGCGCGACTGCAGTGGGTTCTTGGGCTCGGCCATGTTGCTCAGGAACGGTAGTCGGCGTTGATCGAGACGTAATCGTGCGACAGGTCGCAGGTCCAGACGGTAGTCGCGGCGCTGCCGCGACCGAGCACCGCCCTGACCGTGATCTCGGCCTGTTTCATCACCCGCTGCCCGTCCTCCTCGCGGTAGTCGGGGTGGCGCCCGCCGGCGGTAGCAACGTGGACGTCGTCGAGGAACAGGTCGATGCCGTCGACCTCGAGATCGTCAACGCCGGCGTAACCGATCGCCGCCAGGATCCGTCCGAGGTTGGGGTCGGACGCGAAGAACGCGGTCTTGACCAGCGGCGAGTGGGCGATTGCGTAGGCGACGGCAGCAGCCTCGTCCGCGCTGCGGGCGCCCTCGATGCGCACGGTGATGAACTTGGTGGCGCCCTCGCCGTCGCGCACGATCGCGGTGGCCAGGTCGCGGGCCACGGCGGTGATGAGCGCGCGCAATTCGGCGGCGCCGGGGCTCGCTTCGTCGGCGACGTGCAGGCCGCCGGCACCGGTGGCGATCAGCACGAACGAGTCATTGGTCGAGGTGTCGCCGTCGACGGTGATGCGGTTGAAGCTCTCGTCGGCGGCCGCGCGCACCCAGCGCTCGAGCAGCGCCGGGGCAATTGCGGCATCGGTCGCGACGAAGCCCAGCATGGTTGCCATGTTGGGCCGGATCATCCCGGCACCCTTGGCGATGCCGGTCACGCTAACCGCGGCGCCGCCAATCATGGCCTGGCGCGACGCCGCCTTGGGCACGGTGTCGGTGGTCATGATCGCCTCGGCGGCCTGCGCCCAGTTGCCCGGCGCGAGGTCGGCCAGCGCTGCGGGCAGGCCGGCGACCAGGCGCTCGAGCGGCAGGTGCTCGAGGATCACCCCGGTCGAGAACGGCAGGATTGCTCCCGGTGCGCAGCCCAGCGCCGCACCCAGTTCGACGCAGGTCTGCCGGGCCGATGCCAGTCCGGTCGCGCCGGTGCCGGCGTTGGCGCAGCCGGTATTGACCACCAGCGCGCGGATCTCCCCGGCGCTGGCTGCGAGATGCTCGCGACACACGATCACCGGCGCGGCGCAGAAGCGGTTGCGGGTGAACACCCCGGCGGCGCGTGCGCCCGGACTCAGGCGCACCACCAGCAGGTCGCGGCGCCC
>JAHEMI010000136.1 GCA_024643785.1 Burkholderiaceae bacterium | reverse complement strand
CGACAACGGTGGTCTTGAGGAGGTAGTCGACCGCGCCGGCGCCAATGTCGATCGTGCCGGCGCCGCCGACCCGCAGCAGCGGCGATTTCAGGCTCAGGTCGTCGTTGCGGGCCACGCCGTCATTGATCACGAAGCTGGCATCGAGCGCGCTGAAGTCGGTCTGCTCGGCGGCGTTGCCTGACTGCGCCGCTGTCGCGGTTGAGCCGACGGCAGCCTTGGCCTTGCGAATTGCCTGCGCGAGATTGAAACCCTTGACGGCGCCGTCGCGCAGTGCCAGCGAAGCCGTGCCGCCCAGTTCGCGCTTAAGCTCCGCCACCGAGCCGCCGCGGCTGGTGAGCGCAAAACGGGCATTGCCGCGGCCCGAGAGGAGGTCGCTGTCGGCCAGGTCGTGCAATAGCGGACCGATGTCGACCCCGGTGAGGACGCCATTGGCTGCGAGCGCACCAGTGGCAGCATCGGCCCGGGCGCTGGCCTGTACGGTGCCGCGGTAGAGCCCGGCGCGCAGCGGCTCGATCTCGAGCTTGCCGCTGTGGGCGCGCATCCCCAGGTTGAGATTGGTGACGGTCACTCCCGCGGAGCGCAGGCTGCCGGCCTGCAACTTGAAGGTGCCTTCGAGTCCGGCGAGTGCGCGCAGGTCGACCGGCGTGTCGGCGGCTTGCTGTTGCTCTTTCCCGCCCGGCCCGGGCGGAAGGTAACGGTCGAGATCGAGCCGGTCGAGGTTGGCTTCGACATCGAGCGTGAGCGGGCTGAAGCCGCGCGAGCGCAGCTTGAGCTTCAGGTTGGATTCGTCGAGCTTGGCACTGAGCTGGGCGTTGCCCACTTCCTTGCCCCAGTCGAGGCCGGCGTTGCCGGTCACTTCGAGCGTCACGCCCTTGGGCGGCAGTTGCGCTCCGGAAACCTGGAACTTGCCGGTGATCTGCTCGAACACCACCTGGTCGGCGCGCATGGTTGGCGCCGCCACCGCCAGCCGACCGGCGAGCTTGCCACCGGGGCGCGCAATCTCGAGCTCCAGTTCCGCAGGGTCACCCTCGGCAATGCCGGGCGCGACGAGCAGCCGCGGCATGGTGAACGTGGCCGACAAGCCTGCGGAATCGCTGATTGCCAGCCGCAGGGCTTTCAGTTCAACCCGGCGCTTGGCGCCGTCAAAGCCCGCCTCCAGGCTCGAAAAAGTGGCGTCGAGCCCTTTGACCCCTGGGGCATTGCCGTGGAGCTGGGACGTGAATCCGCTCAGCTGCAGGGAGCGGGTGGCGGGATCGAAAACATAGCCGGTCAGCAACTCGGCGTGCAGGGCGAGCTCCGGCTTGCCCGATTCGATGCGCGTGCGCAAGGTCAACTGGCCGGGCACCGCCGCGGCGATCCGGCCGGTCTGCAGCGTCAGGTCCTTGAGGTAGATCGTTGTTCCGTCGCGCTCGTCACGCCAGCCGATATTGGCGCCGCTGATTTCCACGCCAGCGACGTCGAGGGCCGGAATTGCGAGCGTGGCGTGGACATCGCCTGCGCCCTCGCCGGGTTCCCTGGTGGCGGCGTCCGCGCCTGCGCCCGGGCTGGTACCCAACAGGTCATCGAAGTTGGTGCTGCCGTCGCGGTGGCGGACGAATTCGCCGCTAAGCCCGGTCAGCACGATCCGGTCGGTCGCGAAGCGGCCGGTGAGCAGCGGGATGATGCGCAGTGACGCGCGCGCCGAGTCGAGCTGCAGGAATCGCTCCGGCGCCGCGCCGGCAGGCGAGCGCTCGGCCGCCGGCGGCTTCCCGGAGAGCGCGACCCGGCCCAGGACCACTCCCAACCGGGGGAAGAAGGTGAGCTTGAAATCGCCGTCGATGCTCAGTTGCCGGCCGGTCCGTTCCTTGACCAGCTCGATGATCCGGGCGCGCTGGGCGGCTGGATCGAAGGTCGCCGCGATGTATGCGACGCTGGCAATGGCCATGATCACGAAGAGCGCGATCAGGCCGGCGATAATCTTCAGAGTCTTCATGGTCTAGAGCCATCCGGGCTGGCGAAATCCGTTACCCTATTCTAGGCGCCGGCCAATGGCGTTTCAGTGGGCGTTGGCATTGTCGCAATCATTGAGGTTCGGTACCACCGTGCTGGAGCGAGCGAGTTAACGATGCACACAGCCTACATCACGCACCCGTCGTCGATGCTTCACGAAATGGGTGCCTGGCACCCGGAGTGCCCGGCGCGCCTGGCCGCGATTACCGACCGCCTGCTGGCCGAGGGCCTGCTCAACCTGATGACGCCCTTCGACGCTCCGCCAGCTACCGCGGAACAGATCATGCGGGCCCATGATGCTCACCATTACCACGAGCTCCAGGGCCTCGCACCGGAGAGCGGCTACGCGGCGGTCGATCCCGACACCTCGATGAACTCGCATACCTGGTCGGCGGCGCTGCACGCCGCCGGTGCCGCGGTGCTCGGTACCGAACTGGTTGCGCTCCAGGGCTACGAGCGCGCGTTTTGCGCGGTGCGGCCGCCGGGGCACCATGCCGAGCGCGGCCAGGCGATGGGTTTTTGCTTCTTCAACAATATCGCGGTTGGCGCCCGCCATGCGCTCGACGTGCTCGGTTTCGATCGGGTCGCGATCGTCGATTTCGACGTTCACCACGGCAACGGCACCGAGGACATCGTCGCCAATGACGATCGAATCTTCATGGTCTCATCGTTCGAGCAGGGGCTCTATCCCAACTCCGGCGAGGAGCCGCGCGGCCGCAACATGTGCAATGTCGGGCTCAAGCCCTATTCGGACGGCACTGCCTTGCGCGCCGCGGTCACCGACCATTGGCTGCCGCTGCTGCGCAAGTTCCAGCCCGAGCTGATCTTCATTTCCGCCGGTTTCGACGCCCATCGCGATGACGATATCAGCCGGCTGGGCTGGCGCGACGAGGACTACCGCTGGGTGACCAGGCAGGTGGTCGAGGTCGCCAATGAATTCTCGCAAGGTCGGATCGTCTCCATGCTCGAGGGCGGCTACCACCTGCCGGCGCTGGCGCGCAGCGTCGAGGCCCATCTGCGCGCATTGCTCGAGGTCGACTGAGGGCCCAGCCATGGAACAACGCCACTATCTCGCCCCGCTCTTCGACCCGGTCTCGGTGCTGGTGGTCCATGGCGACGGCCCGCCTGCTGGCTGGCGCGAGACCATGTACCGGGACTTGCGGGACTGCGGAATCCCGGTCCACTTCTGCCCGGTGGGGCTGCATCGCGACGAGCGCGAGGAGATCGATGCCAGCATCGACCTGGGCGTCATCGATGTCCCGACCGAGCAGGTGGAGCGGGCGCTCAAGATTGCCGGCTACGCCGGCGCAAAGGCCGCGATCCTGCTGTTGCGGCCATCGGCTGCCAAGGGCCGCGAGGAATGGGTGGCCGTGGCGCGCCGCTTCGGCATGCGCCTGCTCGGCCCGGGGCGCTTCGGTTTCCAGCGCCCGGCGCGCCGGCTCAACATCGGGCGCTCGGGGCCGCTGGCGGTAGCCGGCAATGTCGCCGTGGTCAGCCAATCGGGCGCGCTCAGCGCCTCGATCGTCGACTGGGCCGGTGACACCTCGATCGGATTTTCGCTGATCGCCGCCCTGGGAGCCGAACTGGACGTCGAGCTTACTGATCTGCTCGATTTCCTGGCCAACGACGCCCGCACCAGGGCGGTGGTGGTGTATCTCGGCGCGGTCCAGCGCAGCCGGGCGTTCATGAGCGCGTTGCGCTCGCTGGCGACCATCAAGCCGGTGGTCGTGTTGCGCGGCGGGCGCAGTGATTGGCCGCCACACCAGGCGCTGACCCATTCGGGCGCGATCTGCGGCAGCGACGCGGTCTACTCCGCGGCGCTGCGCCGGGCTGGCGCGGTCCAGATCAACCTGTTCACCCAGATGTTCACCGCGGCGCGTTACCTGGCGACCCGGCACTGGCCGATCGGCAAGCGCCTGGCGCTGATCTCCAACGGCTACGGGCCGGCGGTGCTGGGTATCGACCAGGCGGTGCTGCGCCGGGTGACGATCGAGGGACTTTCCGAGCAGAGCGCGGCCGCAATTGCCGCCGCACTGCCTGGCGTCAGGCCCGGCAATCCGCTGATTCTCGACATCGACGCCGACGCCGAGCAATGGGAGCGTGCCGTGCGCACGCTCGCGGCCGATCGCAGCGTCGACGCGATCCTGGCGCTGCTGGTTCCGGGCCTGGGGATCGAGAGCGATGCCATCACCGACCGGATCGCGCGGATCGCGCCAACCCTGGCGCGGCCGCTCTTTGCCTGCCTGCTGGGCGATACCGCCGCGCGGGAGCGGCGGATGCGGCTCGACCGTGCTGGAATTCCGGTATTCCGCACCCCGGAGGCGGCGGTCGACGCCTACCTCAACGTTGCGACCTTCCACGACAACCAGCTCCTGCTCCAGCAGATGCCCGGTTCGCTCTCGGGCGAGTCGACCCCCGATCTCGACGGCGCGCGCGCCCTGGTCGCGGGCGTTCTGGCCAGCCGCCGCACGGTGATGACCGAGCGCGAGTCGAAGTCGCTGCTCGAAGCCTTCGAGATTCCGGTGACCAGGACCTACCTGGCAGAAAGCGTGACCCAGGCGCAGGAGATTGCCGCCGGGATCGGCTACCCGGTGGTACTCAAGATCTCCTCTGTCGATATCACCCACAAGAGTGACGTCGGTGGCGTCGTGCTCGACGTGCGCAACGCCGCCGAGCTTGAGGTGCAGCATGAGCGGATCCTGGAATCGGTGCGCGCCGCGGCGCCCGCGGCGCGGGTATCAGGAATCACCGTGCAGGCGATGTGCCAGGTGCGTACCGGCCGCGAGCTCTACGTCGGCGTCATGAGCCACGCGCTGTTCGGGCCGGTAATTGCCTTTGGCGCCGGCGGCACCATGATCGAATGGATGCGCAACGCCACCATCGAGTTGCCGCCGCTCAACCGCTTCCTCGCCCGCCGGATGATCGAGCGCACCGGGGTCGGTCGGCTGCTGGGAGAATTCCGCGGGGCGCCGCCGGC
>JAHEMI010000135.1 GCA_024643785.1 Burkholderiaceae bacterium | reverse complement strand
AGATCCAGGCGGCCAGCATCTCGCTGGTCGGATTCTCGAGTCCCGGCAGGTCGTTGAGGCAGGCATGATGCAGTTGTTGCGCGAGCGGCTGCCAGCAGGAGTCGAGCTGCCGGTGATCGCTGCGTTGGCCGTTGGCGCCGTCGGCGGCAGCATGCAATACGACTTCGAAACCGTGGCCGTGCATCCGCCCGCACTGGTGTCCGGCGGGAACGTTGGGCAGCCGGTGGGCCGCTTCGAAGCGATAACGGCGCCAGACCTGCGCATGACCGCGCTCGTCGAGTTCGACCCCGGTATCAGCCCGGCTGCGGATTCCGACCCGGGCGGGGCCAGGGAGCCCGAGGCGCGCGCTGACCCAGCGCGCCAGGTTGGCGTCGCTCGGGTCATCGAGTACCAGGTCGAGCTGCCGGTAATCGAGCGGTGCGACGCAGGCCTGCAACAGCGCCTCCAGCTGCCCGACACCCGCGCCGGCGAAACTTTCCCAGTGCGGCGGCAACTGCGCCCTAACACTGGCCCGGAAACTGTGACCATGCATGCGCTGCGCCGCTGGCAGCGTGCTCAGCTGGCGCGCGGCCTCGAAGCCGCAAGCGGCGGCATGGAGCAGTCGCTCAGCCACGGCTAGCGCTCGCTGACGGGACCGGTCCAGAGCACCCGGGAGCGAAGCGTGCCGTCAGCGGATCTGGCACGCCGGCCGCGGCGAAGCCGCGCGCGCGCAACAGGCACGAATCGCAGGCGCCACAGGGCTCGCCGTTGGGGCCAGGATCGTAGCAGCTGCTGGTGAGTCCGTAGTCGACCCCGAGCGCGAGGCCAGCGCGAATGATCTCGGCCTTGCTCATCGCCAGCAGCGGCGCATGGATGTGCAGCGGCTCGGCGCCCGCGACACCAGCTTTGGTCGCCAGGCGCGCCATCGTTTCGAACGCCGCGATGAATTCCGGCCGGCAATCAGGGTAGCCCGAGTAGTCGAGAGCGTTGACCCCGATGAAGATGTCGCTCGATCCGAGGACTTCGGCCCAGGCGAGCGCAAAGGCCAGGAAGATCGTGTTGCGCGCCGGCACGTAGGTAATCGGGATGTCGTGTGCCATTTCGGCAGCGCTGCGTCCCTTGGGGACCGCGATATCGGCGGTGAGCGCCGAACCGCCGAAAGCGCGCAGGTCGACGTCGACGATCCGATGCTCGTGCGCCTGCAGGGCGCTGGCGACCGCGGCGGCGCGCTCGAGTTCGATGCCATGGCGCTGGCCGTAGCGAAAGCTCAGCGCATGCACCGTGAAGCCCGCGGCGCGCGCGATCGCCACGACCGTGGCGGAGTCCAGTCCACCGCTAAGCAAGACCACTGCGGGCCGGGTCATCCAGCCACTTCCTCCAGATCTTCGAGCTCCAAGCGCTTGCCGGAGCGCAGCATTTCCCCGATCGCTTCGGGCGCTGCCGGTCGCGAAAACAGGTAGCCCTGCATCAGCCGGCACCCGAGCCGGCGCAAGGCGCGTGCCTGCCCAACGGTTTCCACTCCCTCGGCGATAACATCCATCCCGAGATTCTGCCCCAAAGCGATGATTGTCGCGGCAATTGCCAGTTCGCCGTTGCCCGCGCCCAGTTCGCTCACGAATGAACGATCGATCTTGAGCTCGTCGATCGGGAAGCGGTGCAAATAGGCGAGCGACGAATAGCCGGTGCCGAAGTCGTCGACCGAGAGCCGGAAGCCGACGTCGTGGAGCGCCGCGAGCGTCTCGCGGGTCGCAATCGCCTGGTCCATCAACATCGTCTCGGTGATTTCGATGGTGATCAGTGCCGGGCTGACGCCGTGACGCGCGCAGGTCTCCGAGAGGATGCTCGACAACCGCCGGTTGCGAAACGAGGTGCCGGAAAGATTAATAGCCACCGGAACCGGGTTGATGCCAGCGGCCCGCCAACGAGCGAGTTGCACGCAAACCTCGTCGATCACCCAGCCGCTGATCGGTACCAGCAGGTCCAGTTCCTCGGCAAGGGCAATGAATTGACCCGGCATAACCACCCCGCGGACCGGGTGGTGCCAGCGAATCAGCGCCTCGACTCCGACCGGCAACCCTGAGTCCATCTCCACCTTGGGCTGGTACTCCAGGAAGAACTGGTCGCCATTGGCGATGGCGTGGCGCAGATCGATCTCCATCTCGAGCCGGTGCGCGGTTGCCGCGTTCATTCCGGTCGTGAAGAAACGAAACATGTTCAATCCGGACTGGCGGGCGAGCGAACACGCCGTCGCAGCGTGGCCGACCAGAACTGCGGCGTCCGCGGCATCGTCGTGGCCGACGGCAATTCCGATGTGCACCGCCACCACCAGGTCGTGCCCTTCGATGAGCAGCGGCGCGGTCAGGGCCGCCACCAGCCGCCTTGCGCAACCGGCGGCAGCGCGTGGACCATCCAGTCCCGCCATGACCACCACGAATTCATCGCCACCGAACCGGGCGACAAAACCGCTATGGCCTTGCGCTTCAGATTCCGCGGAGATCGCGCGGGTCGTGTCGACCAGCCGCTGCGCGAGCGAAGCCAACACCAGATCGCCGGTGGCGTGACCCAGCGAGGCGTTAATCCGGCGGAAGCGGTCAATGTTGATGAACAGCACGGCAACCTTGCCTGGGCCGCCAAGTTCGGCCTGCAAGCGCTGGGTCAGCAGGGCGCGGTTGGGCAAGCGGGTCAACGAGTCGTAGAGCGTACGGCGATGGATTTCTTCGCTGGCACGGCGGCGCTCGGAAATGTCCTGCACAGTCCCATGGACGCGAACCACTCGGCCACGCTCGTCGCACTCGGATCGCGCCCGATGGAGCAACACCCGCGATTTCGCACCGGGAACCAGCGCACTGTGGTCGACGGAACGCTCACCGGGAATCGCCATCAGGACCCGCAACTCGCCGATGAGTCGCTGTCGATCGCCTCCCGGCACCGTGCGCAGGAAGGAACGCAGGCTCGGGGCCGCCCCGTCCGGGTCGATGCCGACGTTTATGCACAATTGGCGACTCCACTGGCGCTCGCCGCTGGCCAAGTCCCAGTCCCAGTTGCCGATCTGCGCCAGCGTGCTCGCTTCTTCAAGGTTCGCGCGGCTCGCGGCGAGTTCTGCCAGATTGGCGCGCAATCCAGCCTCATGGGCGGCGCTCTCCTGGCGATAGCGCTCGATGTTCTGCTGCATCCGGCGCATGGTCGTGAGCAGGGTGCCGACGTCACGCCGCGGGTCGACAATGAAGTTGTCAACTTTCTCGCCCGCACTGATCCGGGCGGCCAGCGCCGTCGCCCGCGACAGCGGCACCGCGAAGCGTCTCGCAGTCTGCAACGAAAACCACACCACTCCAAGAGCCACCACCACCAGCAGAGCGCTAACCGTCCGCCGTGTGGTCGTGCCCTGTTCGAGGAATGACTCGACCGCCTTGTCGAAGCGCTCATCCTCCGCGCGAAGAATCTCCTCGACCAGCGAACTGGCGGCATCGATGTCGGGATGCAAGCGATTCAGTTCGACGCCGCTTTGGTCGGCGTCCAGCCTGGCAACCAATTGCCCCAAAACCGCCTGCAAGGGGGCGACCTGTGCGCGTCGCGACGCATCGCCTTGCGCGGCGAAATTGGCCAGGTTCACAACACTGCGTTTCAGAGCAGCTGGCGCTTCGGCACCGAGCTGACCGGAATCGATAGCCTGATGGATCGCAGCACTGAAGGCAACGAATTCCGCCCGGAGGGTTTCCACACTGTCGTGTTGCCGCGCCCGTTCGTGCAGTCGCTCGCCGTTGGCGTACTCAATCACCATGGCGATGGCCACCATCGCCAGCACTGGCAATACCACAGCCGCGAGCCGGAGAACCAGCCGCGTGGTCAATGACAAATTAATTCTCATTAAAACAAGGCCGCCGTCGAGGCGTCAAATACCGGACCTTCCAGTGATAACTAAGCGCGGCAATGGTACTGCGTTAATGGCATCGCCACTAAGTTGCAGTCGGATATTCGACCAGCGGCCATTGGCCTCAGATTGTCGGCGGAGGACGATCAGTCATACTTAACACCTTGTTGTGCGCTGGTCACCGATCTGGTATCGGCACCGCCGCGGCCTTACTGACGACCACCACCAATGACCGAAAACCACCTCGAACACCTCGGCGACGATATCCACGCAGTCGATTCCGGCTATTTCCGCAAGCAGTTCGATGCCGTGCACCTGATCGTCGCGGACGGACGGGCTGCGATCGTCGATACCGCGACCGCGCGCTCGGCGCCGCGAGTGCTGGCAGCATTGGCAAAGCTCGGTATCCCGCGCGAGAACGTCGACTTCGTGATCCTCACCCACGTCCACCTCGACCACGCCGGTGGTGCCGGGACGCTGATGGCAGCGCTGCCCAACGCCCGCCTGACCGTGCATCCACTTGGCGCCCGCCACATGATCGACCCGGCGCGGCTCTGGGCAGGAACCTGCGAGGTCTACGGCGAGCAGCGCGCCGTCGAGATGTACGGCGGCCCGACCCCGGTGCCGGCCGAGCGGGTTATCGAGACCCCGGAAGGGGCAAGCGTCGATCTCGCGGGGCGGGTACTGGAGTTCTACGACACTCCCGGGCACGCGCGCCACCATGTCATCATCCGCGACACCAGGAGCGGGAACCTGTTCACCGGCGACACCTTCGGGATCGCGTACCGCGAGTTCGACGTCGACGGCCGGGCGTTCCTGATTCCGTCATCGACCCCGACCCAGTTCGATCCCGAGCAGTTGCTGCGCTCGGTCGAACGGATCCTCGCGTTCGAGCCGCCGGCGGTCTACCTGACCCACTACTCGCGCCGGGACAACGTCGCCGCACTGGGCGTCGAACTCAAGCGGCGGATCGCGGGTTACGTCGCGATCGGGCAGGCCGAGTCCGGTGCCGGCGGCGAGCGCCAGGCTCGGATCGAGGCGCGGATGGCCAGGTTCATGATCGCCGAGGCGCGCGCCCACGGCGTCACCTACCGGGACGACGAAATCGCTGCGCTGCTCGCAGTGGACATTCCGCTCAACAGCGCCGGACTGATCAACTGGCTCGATCGGAT
>JAHEMI010000134.1 GCA_024643785.1 Burkholderiaceae bacterium | reverse complement strand
CTGGCGCTGGCGCCTGATGCGCCGATCGACTTCGGGCTGCAGCGTTTCTGCGAACTGTGCCGCAAGTGCGCGCGCGAATGTCCCTGCAACGCAATCTCGTTCGGTCCGAAGCGGATGTACAACGGCTACGAGATCTGGAAGCCGGACGTCGAGCGCTGCGCCAAGTACCGCCTGACCAACATGCGCGGTTCGGCCTGCGGCCGGTGCATGAAGACCTGCCCCTTCAACCGCGAGGACCTCGAGGAGTCGCGGCGCCTGCTCTGGCTGGCGATCGATCATCCCGGCGAGCACCCGTGGCTCATCGCCCACGACGACGAGATCGGCGCCGGCGGCATCAACGAGGTCAAGCGCTGGTGGTTCGACCTCGAGATCATCGACTCGGTGGCCCTGCGCCCGCCCGGCGGCAGCAACCGCCGCGACCTGGAGCCGGAGCGCGGCGCCAAGCTGGCGGGAGTCCAGAAACTGGCGATGTTCCCCCCGGAACTGCATCCCCCGGTCGGCACTCCGGTGAGCGTCGCGGTGCCGGTGGACCGCGCGGCCGGGCTGCGCGCAGCGGCGGCGGCGGAAGACCCCCGGGAGGCCCGCCGGCGGCGCGGCTAACTCATCAGCGCCTGGTAGCGGATCCGCTGCGGCTTGTCGGCGTCGTCGCCCAGGCGCCGGCGGCGGTCGGCCATGTAGTCGGCGTAGTTGCCCTCGAACCAGACCACCTGGCTGTCACCCTCGAAGGCCATGATGTGGGTGGCGATCCGGTCGAGGAACCAGCGATCGTGCGAGATCACCACCGCGCAGCCGGGGAAGTCGAGCAGCGCCTGTTCCAGGGCGCGCAGCGTCTCGACGTCGAGGTCGTTGGTCGGTTCGTCGAGCAGCAGCACGTTGCCGCCGCTCTTGAGCAGCTTGGCGAGGTGCACCCGGTTGCGTTCACCCCCCGAGAGCGTACCGATCAGTTTCTGCTGGTCGGTGCCCTTGAAGTTGAAGCGCGCGACGTAGGCCCGGCTGGGGGTGGTGTAGTTGCCGACCTGGATCAGGTCGTGGCCCTCGGACAGGTACTGCCATACCGTCTGGTCGTCGGGCAGGGCATCGCGGCTCTGGTCGACGTGGCCGATCTTGACGGTCTCGCCGATGCGCAGCTTGCCCGAGTCGGCCTGCTCGGTGCCGATCAGCATCCGGAACAGCGTGGTCTTGCCGGCGCCGTTGGGGCCGATGATCCCGACGATGCCGCCCGGCGGCAGGTTGAAGCTCAGGCCGTCGAAGAGCAGCCTCTCGCCGAAGGCCTTGCGCAGGTCCTGGGCCTCGATGACCAGGTCACCGAGCCGCGGACCAGGCGGGATGTAGATCTCGTTGGTCTCGTTGCGCTGCTGGAATTCGGTCGCTGACAGCTCTTCGAAGCGGGCCAGCCGGGCCTTGCTCTTGGCCTGGCGCGCCTTGGGGCTCGCGCGGACCCACTCGAGCTCGGTCTGCATCGCCTTGATCCGGGCCGACTCCTGCTTGGCCTCGATCTCGAGGCGCTGTTCCTTTTGCTCGAGCCATGACGAGTAGTTGCCCTCCCAGGGAATGCCGTAGCCGCGGTCGAGCTCGAGGATCCAGCCGGCCACGTTATCAAGGAAGTAACGATCGTGGGTGACGGCGATGACCGTACCCGGGAAGCGTTCGAGGAACTGCTCGAGCCACTGCACCGAGAGCGCGTCGAGGTGGTTGGTGGGCTCGTCCAGGAGCAGCATGTCGGGTTCGGAGAGCAGCAGCCGACAGAGTGCCACGCGGCGGCGCTCGCCGCCCGAGAGTTTGGTGACGTCGGCGTCCCAGGGAGGAAGCCGGAGCGCGTTCGCGGCGACCTCGAGGCGGCGCTCGATCTCCCAGCCGTTGGTGGCGTCGATGCGGCCCTGCAGTTCGCCCTGCTCTTCGAGCAGTCGCGCCATCTCGTCGTCGTCCATCGGCTCGGCGAAGAGTTCGCTGATCTCGTTGAAGCGCTGGATCATCACGACGGTCTCGCCCAGTCCCTGCTCGACGTTGCCGCGGACATCGAGTGCCGGGTCGAGGCGCGGTTCCTGGGGCAGGAAGCCGACGCGCAGGTTCGGCATCGGCACGGCTTCGCCCTCGTACTCGCGATCCTCGCCGGCCATGATCCGCAGCAGGGTCGACTTGCCCGAGCCGTTGAGGCCCAGCACGCCGATCTTGGCGCCCGGAAAGAAGGACAGCGAGATGTCCTTGAGAATCTGTCGCTTGGGCGGGACGATCTTGCCGACCCGGTTCATGGTGTAGACGTATTGCGCCATCGGAATCCCTTTTTTGCAGCCGGCGTGCCGGGCCGATCAGAGTCGCCACCGGCCGCTTTGCCGTATCCTTAGAATGTTGTCGCCCTCCCGCCGCTTGCCGACCCTGCTGATGCTCGCCACGCCCTATCAGGGTCTTACCCCGGACCGGATCCTCGATGCACTTGCGAGCATCGGATTGCCCGGCGACGGCCGCTTGCTCGCGCTCAACAGCTACGAGAACCGGGTTTATCGGGTTCACCTCGAGGGGGATGCGTCAGCGCCGGGCACTGGCGCGCAGGCGGTGGTAGTCAAATTCTACCGCCCCGGGCGCTGGAGCGACGAGCAGATCCTCGAGGAACATGGGTTTGCCCAGGAACTCACCGGCCACGAAATCCCGGTAGTGGCGCCGCTGCAGCAGCTGGGCCGCACCCTGCACGAGTTCGAGGGTTTCCGTTTCGCGGTCTTTCCGGTGCGCGGCGGGCGAGCCCCCGAGCTCGACGACCCGGCTGTCCTGACCCGGATCGGACGCTTCATCGGCCGCATCCACCGGGTGGGCGCAGTGCGCCGCTTCCAGGTGCGCCCAACCCTCGACCAGGCTTCGTTCGGGACCGAGTCGCGCGACTGGTTGCTCGCCAACGACTGGCTGCCGCCTGATTTGCTGACGCCCTGGCGCAGCGTCGCGGACCTGGCGCTGGCGAGCGTGCAGGCGTGCTTCGAGCGCGCCGGGGATGTCGCCAGCATCCGGGTCCACGGCGACTGTCATATCGGCAACCTGCTGTGGAGCGATGGCGGGCCGCACTTCGTCGACCTCGACGATGCCCGCAACGCCCCGGCGGTCCAGGATCTCTGGATGCTGATCTCGGGCGACCGGGCAGCGATGACCCGCCAGCTCTCCGATCTGCTGGCCGGATACGAGGATTTCGCCGAACTCGACCCGCGCGAACTGCACCTGGTGGAGGCGCTGCGCACGCTGCGCCTGCTGCACTACTCGGCGTGGCTGGCACGGCGCTGGGACGACCCGGCTTTCCCGGCCGCGTTCCCGTGGTTCAACACCCAGCTCTACTGGCAGGACCGGATCCTCGAGTTGCGCGAACAGGTGGCTGCGATGGATGAGCCGCCGCTGGCGGTCTGAGGCGCGTCGCGCCGAGCGGCACTACACTAGCTTCCAGGGCGCCGACCTCAGCGCGCCAAGGAGCAGACCGCGATGAAATTGCCCAACCGTGCCGAACTCGACGCCGCCCGCGACATCGTCCGGGCGGTGGTGCCGGCTACCCCGGCCTATGCCTGGCCGCTGCTGCGCGAGCGCCTTGGCACCGAGGTGATCGTCAAGCACGAGAACCACACCCCCACCGGCGCCTTCAAGGTGCGCGGCGGACTGGTCTACTTCGACCGGCTGGCGCGCCGCGAACCGGGCTGCCCCGGGGTGGTGAGCGCCACCCGCGGCAACCACGGCCAGTCGGTGGCCCTGGCAGCGGCGCGCAACGGCATGCCCGCCACGATCGTCGTGCCGCGGGGCAACAGCCGCGAGAAGAATGCGGCGATGCGCGGCCTTGGGGCCACGCTGGTCGAATACGGCGCTGATTTCCAGGAAAGCCGCGAGCACGCCGCCCGCCTCGCCGCCGAGGGCGGGCTGCACATGGTGCCCTCGTTCCATCGCGACCTGATCCTCGGCGTCGCGACCTACTGGATGGAGCTGTTCAGCGCCCATCCCGATATCGATGTCGTCTTCGTGCCGATCGGACAGGGCTCGGGGGTTTGTGCCGCGATCGTCGCGCGCCAGGTGCTCGGCCTGAAATGCGCCATCGTCGGCGTGGTTTCCGAGCTGGCACCGGCCTACGCCCTGTCGTTCGCCGCCGGGCGCGCCATCGAGGCCCCGGTCAGCACCCTGCTGGCCGACGGCATGGCCTGCCGGACGCCGGATGCCGAGTCGCTGGCGATGATTCTCGAGTACCTGGACGACGTTGTTCAGGTCAGCGACGAGCAGGTGGCCACGGCAATGAAGATCTACTTCGTCGCCACCCACAACGTCGCCGAAGGAGCTGGCGCGGCACCACTGGCGGCGGCGCTGGCGCATCCCGATCTGGTGCGCGGACGCCGCGTCGGGCTGCCGCTGTGCGGCGGCAACGTCGACCACGACGTCTTCGCCGAGGTGCTGCTCAGGCCGTTGCCGGAGTGAGATGGCGGAACCGGCCGGGCGCGAGCCCCCCGCGCCCCTACGTGCCGTGCAGTTCTTCCGACTCGACGATCCGTTCGCCGGGGCTATCGCGCAACACGCCCTCGAGCAGGGCGCTGGCGATCGCTTCGGCCTTCACCGCACGGTAGCGCCGCGGGATGAGCGGAGCGAGCCAACGCGCGACCACGAGCCCGGCGCGCTCCTTCGGTCGCGGCTCGGCGCGTTCGGTATCGATCAGCGATGGGCGTACGATCGTATAGACCGGATAGCCAAGCCCGCGGATGCCTGATTCCGCCTCGGCCTTGGTGCGCAGATAAAAGTTCCCGCCATTGCTCGCTCCCAGCGAGGAGTTGAGCGCGAAGCGCGTCGCGCCGGCAGCGCGCGCCAGCCGCGCGACGGCGATCGGCAAGTCGCGGTCCACGGCAGCGAAGGCAGCCTGCGAGCCGGCCGCATGGATCGTCGTCCCCAACGCGCAGATCACCGCATCGACCTGCCACCAGTCGGCGTTGCGCGGCAGGGCCGCGAAATCTACCAGCGGGGCTTCGAGCCCGGGCTGCTCGGGCAGCGGCCGGCGGGTCGGCGCGACCACGTGCCAGATGCGCGGGTCGGCGAGCGCCGCGGCCAGCACCCGCGA
>JAHEMI010000133.1 GCA_024643785.1 Burkholderiaceae bacterium | reverse complement strand
ACCATTTCGCCGGCCTGTTCGAAATGACCTTTCCGTTGGCAGCCGCGCTCTTTGCCGCCAACTTCGGCACCGAAGTGCACCGCCAGCGCCGTTATGCTGGCAAGGGCGTGCGCGCCGTTTTCGCCGTCCTGGGCGGGGCTCAGATCAATCGCTACATCGTCTTCCTGCTATTGCTGGTGCTCTTCGGGCTGGCGATCGTGTTCTCGCGCTCGCGCAGCGGGATAACGCTGCTGATCGTCGGCATCATCGTCGCCACGCTCGCGTTTGCGCCGCGCCTGGGCGGGCGCCAAAGCCTGCGCACAGCCGCCGGGGTGGTCGTGCTGCTGGTCGGCGCTGCCGCGGCCGTGGGGCTGGTACCGGTGCTCGAGCGTTTCACCGAAATCGATCCGATCGCCGACGCCCGCTGGAGCGTGGCGCAGGCCACCGTGACCGGGATCGGAACCTTCTTCCCGCTTGGCGCTGGCCAAGGCACCTTTGCCGAGGTCTTCCGGCGCTTTCACCCCGGCGACGTGCCGCTGTTCGTCAACAACGCCCATAACGACTACCTCGAGTGGCTGTTCGAAGGCGGCGCCCTGGCCGGTCTGGGGATTGTGCTGGTCCTCGCGCTGGTGGTTCGCCAGGTGCTGGTGGTAGCACGCAGCCAGGGCTGGCCGCGCGACCGTTACCTGCGCATTGGCGCGGCGATCGGAATCCTGCTGATCGCACTGCACTCCCTGGTCGACTACAACCTGCGGATCCCGGCCAACGCGGTGTTGTTCTCGTTCCTGATGGGGCTGCTGTTCGCACCCCCGGCGGCGGCGCGCACGGCAACCCGGACCGGACCGCAAACCGACGGCCTGGGCGCTACCGGACACGGGCAGCTGGCTACGATGCCGCCGGTTCCGACCCTGGCGCCCGCGCCCGAAGCCCGACCCGATAGCCCCAACCCGTTCGCGCTCTGACGATGGCCCTCTGGTACGCTGTCTTCTGCAAGCCGCGCGCCGAAGCGACGGCCCAAGTCAACCTGCGGCGTCAGGGCTATCTCACCTACCTGCCGCTGTTGCCGACCGAGCGGCGCCGCGACGGCAAGTGGGTGCCGGCCACCGAGCCGCTCTTTCCCCGCTACCTGTTCGTCAGTCCCCGCGATTCCGGGCACAGCCTGGCCCCGGTGCGCTCGACCCTGGGGGTCACCGGGCTGGTACGCTTCGGCGCCCAGCCGGCGACTGTCCCGGAAGCACTGATCAGCGAGTTGCGTGCTGCCGAGGCAGCCGCGCGCGCCGCCGCCGACGGCCCGGGAGACACGCCGCACCGTGCACTGTTCCGGACCGGAATGCGGGTCAGGCTCGCGGCGGGCCCCCTGGCAGGCCTGGCCGGGGTCTTCGAGCGGACCACTGGTGCCGATCGCGTGATCGTGCTGCTGGAGCTGCTCGGCCGAACCCAGAGGATAATGGTCGAACGCGATTCGATCGTGCCAACTGACAACCTGGAATCATCGCCGGTGGATCTATGTTGAATCTCAAGCAGGCGAAGCTCGCCATCATCGGTCTTGGCTATGTCGGCCTGCCGCTCGCGGTCGAATTCGGCAAGCGCCGGCCGGTTCTCGGCTTTGACGTCAACGCGGGCCGGATCGCCGAACTGCAGGCCGGCAACGATCACACCCTCGAGGTCGACGCTGCCGAACTGGCCTCCGCCGCTCAGCTGAGCTTCAGCACCAGGCGCGAGGACCTCGCCGGCTGCAACGTCTTCATCGTTACCGTCCCCACCCCGATCGACGGCCACAAGCGGCCCGACCTGACCCCGCTGATCCGCGCGAGCGAAACGGTGGGCAAGGCGCTCAAGCGCGGTGACGTCGTGATCTACGAATCGACCGTCTACCCCGGCGCCACCGAGGAAGACTGCGTGCCGGTGCTGGAGCAGCACTCGGGGCTGAAGTTCAACGTCGATTTCTTTGCTGGTTACAGTCCGGAACGGATCAATCCCGGCGACAAGGAGCACCGCGTCACCACCATCCGCAAGGTCACCTCGGGTTCGACGCCGGAGGCCGCGGACTTCGTCGACGCGCTCTACAACGAGATCATCGTCGCCGGCACCCACCGCGCCTCGTCGATCAAGGTGGCCGAGGCCGCCAAGGTGATCGAGAACACCCAGCGCGACCTCAACATCGCGCTGATCAACGAGCTGGCGATCATCTTCAACCGCATGGGCATAGACACCGAGGCGGTGCTGCTTGCGGCCGGCAGCAAATGGAATTTCCTGCCCTTCAGGCCAGGGCTGGTAGGCGGGCACTGCATCGGCGTCGACCCCTACTACCTGACCCACAAGGCGCAGTCGATCGGCTATCACCCCGAGATCGTGCTGGCCGGCCGGCGGCTCAACGACGGCATGGGCGAGTATGTGGTCACGCAGCTCATCAAGGCGATGACCAAGCGGCGCATGCTGGTCAACGGTGCGCGGGTGCTGGTGATGGGCCTGGCATTCAAGGAGAATTGCCCCGACCTGCGCAACACCCGGGTCGTCGACATCGTGCACGAGCTGCAGAAATACGACGTCGAGGTCGACGTCCACGATCCCTGGGCCGCGGCCGCCGAAGCGCGGCACGAGTACGGCCTCGAACTGGTCGCCGAACCGGCGCCGGGGGCCTACGACGCCATCGTGCTGGCGGTCGCCCACCAGCAGTTCAAGGTCATGGGCGAAGCGGCGATCCGCGCGCTGGGCAAACCCGCGCACGTGCTCTACGACCTCAAGTACCTGCTGCCGGCCGCGGCCAGCGACCTGCGGCTGTAGCGCAGCGGCCATGAAGATCCTGCTCACCGGCGCCGCCGGCTTCATCGGGATGCACACTGCGCTGCGCCTGCTGGCGCGCGGCGATACCGTGGTCGGCGTCGACAATCTCAACGACTACTACGACGTGACGCTCAAGGAGGCCCGGTTGGCGCGCCTGTCGTCGCAGCGCAACTTTAGCTTTCAGCGGCTCGACGTTGCCGACAATGCGGCGATGGCAGCGTTGTTCGCGGCGGAGCGCCCGCAGCGCGTGATCCATCTCGCGGCCCAGGCGGGGGTGCGTTATTCGCTGACCAACCCCCATGCCTACGTCGAGTCCAACCTGCAGGGCTTCATGAATATCCTCGAGGGCTGCCGCCACAACGGCGTCGCGCACCTCGTCTATGCCAGCAGTTCGAGCGTCTATGGCGGCAACACCGCCCTGCCCTTCGACGAGCACCAGAACCTCGACCATCCGATCAGCATGTACGCGGCCACCAAGAAGGCCAACGAGCTGATGGCGCACACCTACAGCCACCTCTTCGGGCTGCCGACCACCGGATTGCGCTTCTTCACCGTGTACGGCCCCTGGGGCCGGCCCGACATGGCGCTGTTCCTGTTCACGCACGCGATCCTGGCCGGCAAGGCGATCGACGTCTTCAACAACGGGGAAATGGTCCGCGACTTCACCTACGTCGACGACATCGTCGAGGGCGTGATCCGGGTCACCGACAAGATCGCCACCCCGGACCCGGCATTCGACCCGGCGCACCCGGACCCGGCCACCAGCAGCGCGCCGTACCGGGTCTTCAACATCGGCAACAACCGCCCGACTCCGTTGCTGGACTACATCGGCGCGCTCGAGCAGGCGCTGGGCATCACGGCGCAAAAGAACTTCCTGCCGATGCAGCCTGGCGATGTCCCGGCCACGGCCGCCAACACCGACGCGCTCGATGCCTGGATCGGCTTCAAGCCCGACACCGCGGTGACGGCTGGAGTGGCGCGGTTCGTGGAGTGGTATCGGGGCTATTACGCCAAGTGAGTAGTCACACCAAGTAACCACTCATACTTTCAGGTCATTTACATTTTTTGACCGCCCGATAGACTCGGGGCACCTCTTGTACTACCTTGGATCAGCAGTCGGCAAATGACTCTCGAGCAGCTCTGGTCGTATGCACACTTCCCGCTGACGGTGGCGTTCCTGGTCAGCGCGCTGGTGGCCGGCCTGATCGTGGCCTCGCGCAACTGGCATCACCGCCTGACCGGCGATGGTGAGCACTTCCTCCCCCAGAGAATTCATGTCGGTTCAGTGCCCCGCATCGGCGGCCTGGCCATCGGCCTGGGAGTCGTCGCCGGCGGCATGGTGGCACTCAAAGGGCTCGAGAATGGGCTGATCATAATCGGGCCGCGTGCCCTGGGCCTGCTGATGGGGGCGGTCCCGGCGTTGCTGATCGGCCTGGCCGAGGACGTCCTGAAGCGGATCCGGCCCCGCAACCGGCTGCTCCTGGCAGCAATGGCGGCGCTGATCGCGATTAATTTCGGCGGCCTGACGCTCCTGCACACCGACGTGCCGGCCGTCGACGCGCTGTTCACGGTCTATGGCGTTGCGCTTGGGTTCACGGTGCTTGCCCTGGTCGGGGCAGCCAACGCCTTCAACATCATCGACGGCCTCAACGGCCTGCTCGGCGGGGTCACCATCATCTCGATGGCCGGGATCGCGCTGGTAGGCCAGCACGTGGGCGACGTTAAGGTGACCGTGCTGGCAGGAATCATAGCGGCCGCCACCGCCGGGTTCATGCTCTTCAATTGGCCGCGGGCGCGGCTGTTCGCCGGCGACGGCGGCGCCTACTTCCTGGGATTCTCGACCGCCGCGCTGCTGCTGCTGCTGGCATCGCGCAATCCGACGGTTTCGCCCTGGTATGGCCTGACCGGGGCGGCGCTGCCGCTGGTCGAGACCCTGCACACCATCTGGCGCCGGCGCCAGATGCGGCTGGCCACGACTGATCCCGACATCGGTCATCTCCACCAGTTGCTGCGCGAATGGGCCTTGCGCAAGCGCTTGCTGCGCGCGCTGCGCTTCTATCGGAGCGCCCGCCGCCAGCCCGGGCTGCAACAGCCGCCGGTCAATACCTTCCGGCCGCCCAATGGCTCGGTCGCCCCTATGCTGTGGATAATGCACGCGGCGGTGGTGGTCCTGGGCGCCTACAGCTGCACCAACACGCCGTCCCAGATCCTGCTGTTGCTCGGATTTATCGTCTGCTATCTCGTCGTCTACCGCCGCCTCGAGCAACGCTCGCGGCACCGGTCGATGATCCAGTACGATCCGCTCTCGGGGGCAATCCTCGCCAGCGCCGCGGCGAAGCCAGTGCCCGCCACCTCCTCGACCCTGGCCACCAAAGGATCCTGGGACCCGCCGCCGAGAGCCAAATCGGCGGACATCGCGGCGCCCTGAGGCGCCGC
>JAHEMI010000132.1 GCA_024643785.1 Burkholderiaceae bacterium | reverse complement strand
TGCGGCGCTGGCGCCGCGGGGCACGCCGCCCCAGGCGCCCGTGCCGTTGCGTGCCGACGACCGGCCCCTGGCATCGCCGGCGGTGCGGCGCCGGGCGCTCGAGCTCGGGCTGGAGTTACGCTTCGTGACCGGCACCGGACCTGCCGGCCGGGTGTTGCACGAAGATCTCGATTCCTATGCCGAGCGGCGCAGCCGCGGGCCCGACGCGGCGGACATGCGCTACGCCCAGCGTCACGGGGTCGAGGAGATCGCGGTCATCGGGCTGCGCCGCAAGATCGCGCAGAAGATGCAGGAAGCCAAGCGGCGCATTCCGCATTTCAGCTACGTCGAGGAACTCGACGTCACCGAGCTCGAGGCGCTGCGCGTGCGGCTCAACGCCACCCACGGCAGCGAGCGCGCCAAGTTGACGGTGCTGCCGTTCCTGATGCGCGCCATCGTGCTGGCGGCACGCGACTTCCCGCAGGTCAACGCCCACTACGACGACGAGGCCGGAGTCATCACCCGCCACCACGCGGTGCACATCGGCATCGCCGCCCAGACTCCATCAGGACTGATGGTGCCGGTGGTGCGCCACGCCGAGATGCTCGATCCCTGGGCCAGTGCCGCGGAAGTCGCGCGGCTGGCGCAGGCGGCGCGCGAGGGCAAGGCGAGCCGCGACGAGCTCTCCGGTTCGACGATCACGATCTCGAGCCTTGGTCCGCTCGGCGGCATCGTCTCGACGCCGGTGATCAACCATCCGGAAGTGGCGATCATCGGTGTCAATCGCATCATCGAGCGGCCGATGTTCCGGGGCGGCGCGGTCGTGCCGCGGCTGCTGATGAATCTTTCGTCATCGTTCGACCACCGGGTGGTCGACGGCGCCGATGGCGCGGAATTCGTCCAGGCGCTGCGCGGCTATCTCGAGAGTCCGGCCACGTTGTTCATTTCGTAGTACGCCCGGGCGCGCGTTCTCCCAGTCAGGCGCGCCCGGCGCAGTATCGGAGTCATCATGCAGAATCAAACCACCACCCTGCTAGTGATCGGCGCCGGCCCCGGCGGCTACGTCGCGGCCATCCGCGCTGCGCAACTGGGCGTGCCGACCGTGCTGGTCGAGGCCGACCGACTGGGCGGCACCTGCCTCAACATCGGCTGCATCCCGTCCAAGGCGCTGATCCACGCGGCCGACGAGTTCGATCGTGTGCGCCACCTCGCTGACGGCGACGGCTCCGGCGCGGCGATGGGCATCCGCACCAAGGCGCCGCGCATCGACATTGCCCAGACCGTGGGCTGGAAGGATGGCATCGTGACCCGGCTCACCGGCGGGGTCGGCGCGCTGCTCAAGAAGCACGGCGTCACCGTCTTGAAGGGCTGGGCCCGGATCCTCGATGGCAAGACCGTCGAGGTCCAGGGCGAGGGCGAGCCGGTGCGGATTTCCTGCCAGCACCTGCTGCTCGCCTGCGGTTCGGAGCCGGTGGAACTGCCCTTCATGCCCTTCGGGGGCAAGGTATGGTCGGCAACCGAGGCGCTCTCGCCTGCGAGTGTGCCGCAACGGCTGGTGGTGGTTGGCGCCGGCTACATCGGGCTTGAACTTGGCACCGCCTACCGCAAGCTCGGCGCCGAAGTGTCGGTAGTGGAGGCGCTCGATCGCGTCTTGCCCAACTATGACGAAGAACTCACCCGTCCGGTAGCTGCCGCGCTCAAGCGCCTGGGCGTGCACGTCCACCTCGCCACCAAGGTCCAGGGGATGAACGCCGCCGGGAACGCGGTGCGGGTTAGCGATGCCGCCGGTGTCGACAGCGAGATCGCCGCCGATGCGGTCCTGGTCGCGGTCGGGCGCCGGCCGCGCGTCGGTGGCTGGGAGCTCGAGCGCCTGCAACTGGACATGGAGGGAGCGTTCATCAAGGTCGACGAGCGCTGCGCGACCTCGATGCGCGCGGTCTACGCGATCGGCGATCTCACCGGTGAACCGATGCTCGCCCATCGTGCGATGGCGCAGGGCGAGATGGTCGCTGAACTGGTTGCCGGCAAGGTGCGCCGCTTCGATCCAGTGGCGATTCCGGCGGTCTGTTTCACCGATCCCGAAGTGGTCGTGGTGGGCATGTGCCCGCCTGAAGCCGGACCGGATTGCCTGAGCGCCAGCTTCCCGTTCGCCGCCAACGGCCGCGCACTGACCCTTTCGGCCGCCGAAGGCTTCGTGCGCGTGGTTGCGCGCCGCGACGACCACCGCATCGTCGGCTGGCAGGCGGTCGGGCGCGGCGTCGCCGAGCTGTGCACCGCGTTTTCGCACTCGATCGAAATGGGTGCCCTGCTCGAAGACGTGGCTGGCACCATCCATGCCCATCCGACTCTCGGCGAGGCAGTGCAGGAAGCCGCACTGCGCGCCCTGGGGCACGCGCTGCACGTCTGAGCAGCGGTCAATAGAGGCCTGGCGCCGTCTGCGGTGCCAGGTCAACCTCAGCTTACCGGGAACCAACTGATGACCACCGCCAGCGCCAAGCAGGCCCAATCAAGACCGGCTTACGCCGAACTCGTCCGGCGCCACCAGCGCCTGCATCGCTACGGCCACGCCGCCGCAATGCTCGGCTGGGACCGGCTGGCGGTGATGCCGCCCGGCGGCGCGACGGCGCGGGCCGAGGCCCAGGCCGAACTCGACACGCTGATTCATCGCACCCAGACCGATCCGAGCTGGGTAGCGCTGCTGCGCAATGCGCAAGGCGAATCGCTCGATCCTTTCGAGCGCGCCAACCTGCGCGAGATGGAACGCACCTGGCGCCAGGCCAATGCCCTGCCCGAATCGCTGGTCGAGGAAAAGACGCTGGCGGGCGCGCGCTGCGAGCACGCCTGGCGGGTGCAACGCAAGGCCAACGACTGGCGCGGATTTCTCGAGAACTTCCGGCCGGTGGTGCGCATCGCCCGCGAGGAGGCGCGGTTGCTGGCCGCCGACGGCGGGCTGTCACGCTACGACGCACTGCTCGATCTCTATGAACCAGGCATGCGCACGGCAGAACTCGATAAGCTGTTCGCCGACCTGCGGTCCTGGCTGCCGGGACTGGTCGCTGCAGCCGTAGCGCGCCAGGCCGGCGAGAAGGTGATCGCACCCCAAGGCCCGTTCCCGGCGGCAGCGCAGCGCGAACTCGGGCTCGCAGTCATGAAACTGCTCCAGTTCGACTTCAATTCCGGCCGGCTCGACGAGAGCATGCATCCGTTCAGCGGTGGCGTTCCAGAGGACGTGAGGCTCACCACCCGTTACGGCAAGAGCGATTTCTCGCAAAGCCTGATGGGCACGATCCACGAGACCGGCCACGCGCGCTACGAACAGAACCTGCCGCGCGACTGGCTGGGCCAACCGGTGGCGATGGCCCGTTCCTACGGCATCCACGAAAGCCAGAGCCTGAGCTTCGAGATGCAGCTCGGCCGCAGCCGCGGTTTCGTCGGCTTGCTCGCGCCGCTGCTGGTGGCGCAGTTCGGCGATCAGGAAGCGTTCGAGCCCGAGAACCTGCATCGCTTGCTGACCAGGGTGCGCCCGGCCAAGATCAGGGTCGACGCCGACGAGGTGACCTATCCGGCGCACGTGATGCTGCGCTACGAGATCGAGCGCGCGTTGATCGAGAGCGAGATCGAGCCCGACGACATCCCGGCGTTGTGGGATGCCAGGATGGCAGAACTGCTCGGCGTCGACACCCGCGGCGACTTCGCCGATGGCTGCCTCCAGGATGTGCACTGGAGTGAAGGGCTGTTCGGCTATTTCCCGAGCTACACGCTGGGTGCGATGTACGCGGCGCAGTGGTTAGCGGCGATCCGGCGGGTGACGCCGGACTGCGACGAGCTGGTCGCGGCGGGCGACCTGACGCCGGTGTTCGGTTGGCTCAAGGAGAATATCTGGTCGCAGGCCAGCCGCTGGGAAACGGCGGAACTGGTGGTCCGCGCCAGCGGCGCGGCGCTCGACACCGCCCACCTGCGCCGCCACCTGCAGGCGCGCTATCTCGGCGGCTAGCGCGATCACGCCAGCTTTGTCAGCATCACCAATGTGGGAATACTTCACAGTGCGGATATTGCGCGTAGGCTGATCAGTGCCTATTCACAGCAGGCAAGTTGTCGCGGAAATCTCACTAGCGCGTTTGTTCAATTGAACCGTCCCGTGGAGGTCCAATGACTAACAAGTTCCCTCGAAAGTACACCCAATACTCAAATCTGGTCGGGCGCATCATGCTCGGCTCGCTGTTCGTTTTTTCCGGTCTTAACAAGATCAAGGGCATCGAGTCAACCCAGACCTACATGCTGGAGAACGGCGTGCCCCTGCTGCTCCTGCCGCTGGTGGTCGCACTGGAAATTGGCGGCGGGGTAGCCGTAATTGTCGGCTGGCAGACGCGCCTGTTCGCGCTGGCGTTCGCGGGTTTTCTGATTCTGACCGCATTCATCTTTCATTTTCGAATCGTCGAGCCATTCGAAATGGTCAACTTCATGAAGGATATTGCGCTGTCTGGCGCCTTCCTGATCTTCTTTGCCCATGGTCCCGGCAAATTGAGTCTCGACCAGCGCCGCCCGATCGAGGGTTGAGCGGTCGGGATTTCGGCGGCGGCGCCGGGGAGTTAGAATCCCCGGCAAAGCCATGGCCAAAGTACTGATCATCTATTCGAGCACCGACGGGCAGACCCGCCGCATTTGCGAGCGCCTGCGCGAGGTCATCAAGCAGTCGGACCACGACGTCGATCTGGTCGCTATCGAAGACCGGCCGGCGCTGCCGCTGGCCAACTACGACCGGATCGTGCTTGGCGCGCGCATCCGCTACGGCAAGCACGCCCCGGAAGTGCTCAGTTTCATCCGCGACAATGCCAAGCTGCTCAATGCCGGGCCGCATGCTTTCTTCTCGGTCAACGTCGTTGCCCGCAAGCCCGAGAAGAACCGCCCCGAGACCAACCCCTACGTGATCAAGCTCCTGAAGCAGATTCCGTGGCGCCCGCGCGAGCTCGAGGTCTTCGCCGGCCGGATCGACTATTCGCGCTACGGCTTCGTCGATCGCCAGATGATCCGCTTCATCATGTGGATCACCAAGGGGCCGACGGCGCTCGATACGGTAGCGGAATTCACCAACTGGGGCCGGGTCGAGGCCTTTGGCCGCAGGCTGGCGCGCTTCTGAGCGCTGCTTCGGCCCTGTTCGCGCCAATCAATTTCCAGTTGCACCGGCGCCGCGGCTAGAATCTGAGGGCGCGCGGTCAGGCAATCTGGCCGGCCGAATTCCCCACCGAATATTTGGAGATGACATGAAGCTGAGTTCTTCCCTGATCGGGC
>JAHEMI010000047.1 GCA_024643785.1 Burkholderiaceae bacterium | reverse complement strand
ATTCTCGACGTCGCCGGCCCGATGGGCAGCGCCATCGATCTGCCCGCGGGCGGTCACGTCTGCGGTGTCGGCGGCGGCTTCGGCTCGGCAGCGCTGCTGTGCCTGATGCGCGAGCTGCGGGCACGCGGCGACCGGACTACGGTCATCCTGGGGGCACGCAACAAGGACCTGCTGATGCTGGTCGACGACCTGCGCACGGTCTGCGACAACGTCGAGGTCTGCACCGACGACGGTTCGGCGGGCTTCAAGGGTTTCGTGACCCAGCGCCTGCAGCAGCTGATCGATGGCGATGGCCCGGGGCGACCCGATCACGTCGTCGCGATCGGCCCGATGGCGATGATGCGCGCTGTCGCCGAGACCACGCGCGGGCCCGGCGTCAAGACGCTGGTATCGATGGACCCGCTGATGGTCGATGGCACCGGGATGTGCGGCGGGTGCCGCGTGACGGTGGCTGGCAAGGCCCAGTTTGCCTGTGTCGACGGACCCTGTTTCGACGCCCATGAGGTCGATTTCGACGTCGCGATGCGCCGCAACAAGGCCTATGTGAAGGAGGAGAAGCGGGCGGTTGACCGGCTCTCCTGCATGGAAGAAAGGGGCACGATCTAATGCCACTCAAGCGTTCAGACAAGACCGAAATGCCGGTGCGTGACGCGCACGCACGGGCGCACGATTTCGTCGAAGTAAACCAGGGTTACACCGGTTTTCATGCCGGCTTCGAGGCCGAGCGCTGCCTGCGCTGCCAGGACCCGGTATGCGTCGGTGGCTGCCCGGTAAACGTGCCGATCCCCGAATTCATTCACGCGGTGGCGATCGGCGACATGGCCGGCGCGGCAAAGATCCTGCGCAGCGCCAATCCGCTGCCGGCGATCTGCGGCCGGGTCTGCCCGCAGGAGTCGCAGTGCGAGGCCGACTGCAGCCTGACCAATCGCTTCAGCCCGGTCGCGATCGGGCACCTCGAGCGTTACGTCGCCGACTGGGAGCGCTCGCAGCCACCCACGGCCCAGCCCAAGCTCACCCGCAAGGAGAAAATCGCGGTGATCGGCGCCGGGCCCTCGGGGCTGGTGTGCGCCGGTGAACTTGCCCGGCTCGGCTATCCGGTGACGGTTTACGAGGCGCTGCACGCACCCGGTGGTGTGTTGCGCTACGGCATCCCCGAGTTTCGCCTGCCCAAGGAGATCCTCGACTGGGAAATCGGCCTGATGAAGGCGATGGGCGTCGAGATCGTCTGCAACGTGATCATCGGCAAGACCATCGCGCTCGACGACCTGCTCAACAATCTCGGTTATTCCGCGGTCTTTGTCGGCACTGGCGCCGGCCTGCCGCAGTTCCTCGGCATCCCCGGCGAGAACCTCAACGGGGTGATGTCGGCCAACGAGTTCCTGACCCGCGTCAACCTGATGAAGGGCTATGACCCCGATTCCGATACCCCGGTGCATGTCGGCAAGTCGGTCGCCGTGATCGGCGCGGGTAACACCGCGATGGATGCCGTGCGCACCGCGATGCGCATGGGCGCCGAGCGCGCGATGATCGTCTACCGGCGCAGCGAGAAGGAAATGGGCGCGCGCGTGGAGGAATATCACCACGCGATGGAAGAGGGCGTCGAAATGAACTGGCTGACCAACCCGCTCGAAGTCATCGGCGACGATGACGGCTGGGTGACCGGTCTGCGCTGCCAGAAGATGAAGCTCGGTGAACCCGACTCCTCGGGCCGCGCGCGGCCGATCCCGATCGAGGGCAGCGAGTTCGTGCTGCCGGCCGAGAACGTTATTCTCGCCATCGGCACCACCCCCAATCCGCTGCTGACCCGCACCACCGCGGGGCTGTCGATCAACAAGAAGGGTTGCCTGCTGGCTGACGAGCAGACCGGGTTGACGTCCAAGGCGATGGTCTATGCCGGTGGTGATGCGGTGACCGGGGCGGCCACCGTGATTCTCGCTGCTGGCGCTGGCAAGCGCGCTGCGCAAGCCATCCACGAGGAACTCGCCGCCAGCAAGTAGCACGGCGGACGCGGAGCGCGGCGGTCCCGTCCGGGCCGCCGCTCAGCGCGCGCGGTTCAGTTCGGCCGCGCTGCGCGCGAGCAATTCGGGCAAGTCCTCGAGGCGCCTGATCAGCGCGTGCGGAACCGCGCCCACTCCGTGGCGCTCGCCCCAGGAGCTGCCGGCCTGCGCCGCACCAAACGCGGCGCCGACGGCGCCACCGAGCAGGGCGCCAAACCAGCGTTCGGCAAACTCATCCCGGTCCAGCCGCGACACTGCCGCGCGCACGTGAGCCAGCTGGCCGGGAGTCTCGATCGTCCCGGGCCTGGCAGTGCGCACCGCGCTGATGGCCTCGGCCGGCGCCCACCCCGACTCGACCAGCAGGCGTGCCGCGATGGTGCCGGTGCGCCCGATGCCGGCCATGCAATGAACGACGATGCGACCGCCGCGCGCCAGCGTCCGGCGCAGGCGCAGGCCCGAATAGTTCCAGGTTGTTTCGAAGCCGTTGTCGGGTGTGCTGATGTTGGTGATCGGCAGGTGGTGCCAGTCCAGCCCGAGCGCCTCGACCGCATCGCCCAGTCCACCGACCCCGGCCGATTCGAGTTCGTACTCGGGCAGCAGCGTGACCACCGCGTCGGCTCCCCAGGCTGCGATGGTCGCAAGGTCCCGCTCCAGGCTTAGCGCGTCCCCGAAACCCTGGAAGAAACTGCCGCGACCGGGACAGGAGCACATCCCGATTGCGCCGCCGGGGGCGGGCAGCTTCAGTTCGGCGATCGCCAGCGCGGCGCCGGATGTCAGGGACGTGTTCACCCGCCAATGCTAGCGCAGCGCCGCTGCGGCCGCGACTGTACGACTGCTCCGCCCTGCCGTTTGGCGAAATTCGCTCAACCGATTACGCCCAGGGCGCGACCCACCTTGGCGAAGGCCGCGACCGCGGCATCGATGTCGGCTCTGTCATGGACTGCCGAGAGCTGCACCCGGATCCGGGCCTTGCCGTGGCCGACGACCGGATAGAAGAACGCCACTGCGAGGATGCCCTCGGCGAGCAGGCGGCGCGAGAACTCCTGCGCCAGCTTGGCATCGCCGAGCAGCACTGGGGCAATCGGGTGGCCGGCACCGAGGATGGTGAACCCGAGCTCGGTCATCGCGCTGCGAAAGTGCCGGGTGTTGGCTTCGAGCCGGTCGCGCAAGCCGCTCGAAGCCGAGATCAGCTCGATCGCGCGCAGCGATCCGCCCGCCACGGCCGGAGCCAGGGTGTTGGAGAACAGGTAGGGCCGCGAGCGCTGGCGCAGCAACTCGACGATCTCGCGCCGCGCCGCCGTGAATCCGCCCGATGCGCCGCCCAGCGCCTTGCCGAACGTGCCGGTGATGATGTCGACCCGCTCCATGCAGCCGTTCAACTCGTGGCTGCCGCGGCCGGTGGCGCCGAGGAATCCGGTCGCGTGGCAGTCGTCGATCATCACCAGCGCGTCGTGGCGCTCGGCGACGTCGCAGATCCTGGCGACCTGGGCGATCACGCCGTCCATCGAGAAGGCCCCGTCGGTGGCGATCAGTACCCTTCGTGCCCCCGCGGCGCGCGCCTTGCGCACTTCGTCCTCGAGCGCGTCGATGTCGTTGTTGCGGTAGCGAAAGCGGCGCGCCTTGGACAGCCTGATGCCGTCGATGATCGAGGCGTGGTTGAGTTCGTCCGAGACGATCGCGTCGCGCTCGTCGAGCAGCGGTTCGAACAGTCCGCCGTTGGCGTCAAAGGCAGCGGCGTAGAGGATCGCGTCCTCCATGCCGACGAATCCGGCGATCGCCTCCTCGAGCCGCTTGTGCAGGTCCTGAGTGCCGCAGATGAAGCGCACGCTCGAAAGACCGAACCCGTGCGTATCAAGCGTGGCGTGGGCCGCGGCCACGACCTCGGGATGGGCGCTGAGCCCCAGGTAGTTGTTGGCGCAGAAGTTGATCAGCTTGTGCCCGCCGGCAACGATGTGGGCGCCCTGTGCCGATTCGAGCACCAGTTCGCGCTTGTAGAGACCGGAATCGGCGATGGCATCCAGTTCGGCGCGCAGGTCGGCCCGCAACTCGGTGTACATGGTCAATCCTCAGATATGGCAGGGGATTCTGGCGAGCAGGTGCTCGAGCATGTCGGTCACCAGCTCGCGCAGGCCAAAGCGCGGCTGCCAGCCCCAATCCTGGCGCGCGTTGCGATCGTCGAGCGAGTGGGGCCAGGAAGCTGCGATTGCCTGGCGAAAGTCGGGCCGGTAGCTGAACTCCGGGGCGGCCAAGCCCCGGCGCTTCATCGCGGCCGCGATCTCGGCCGCGATCTCGGCCGGGCTGAAACTCAGTCCCTGGAGGTTGTAACTGGTCCGGCGCCGAATCCTGGCGACCGGGGCAGCCATGATCTCCAGCGTCGCGCGGATGGCGTCGTCCATGTAGATCATCGGCAGCGTCTGGTCGGCTGCGAGGAAGCACTCGTAGCTGCCGCTCGCGAGCACCTGGTGGAAGATTTCGACCGCGTAGTCGGTGGTCCCGCCGCCGGGCTGGGACTGATGACCCACGACTCCCGGGTAGCGCAGGCTGCGCACGTCCACCCCCCAGCGGGCGTGGTAGTACGCACACCAGTTCTCGCCCGCGGCCTTGCTCATGCCGTAGACCGTGCCCGGGTTGAGCACCGCGTCGTCTGGGGTCCCGTCCGGTGGCACATTGGAACCGAAGACCGCAATCGTGCTGGGGAAGAACACCTTGTCGGCGAGTCCTTCCCGGGCCGCTTCCAGGACGTTGAGCAAACCGGTGACGTTGACATCCCAGGTGTGCCGCGGATCGGCCTCGCCGCGCGCCGAGAGCACGGCTGAGAGGTGGTAGACGGTATCGATGCGGTGCTCGGCGAGCAGCGCGCGCAGGCGCACTGCATCGAGCACGTCGAGCAATGCGAAGCGGCTGGGCCGCGCCGCTGGTGGCGGGGCGACGATGTCGGTACACAGCACAGCGTCGGCGCCGTGAGCGGCGCGCAGTGCCGCCGCGAGCACCGTGCCGATCTGACCGTTGGCGCCGGTGATGAGGATTCGCGGGGTCGCTGTCATGTCGTTTTCCGAACCGGTAATATTTCCGTTATAGTGGAACGCGCTGGGTAAAAAGTCAACATAAGGGAAATGATTCCATGATGTCGGAACGAGAGCCACCGTCAGTGGCGGCGACGATCAGGCGGTTGCGCAAGAACCGGCAACTGTCGCTCGAGACCCTGGCGCAGATGTCGGGAGTGTCGCGCTCGATGCTCTCCCAGATCGAACGCGACGCCACCAATCCGACGGTCGCGACGCTGTGGCGGATCACTACGGCGCTGGGGATCTCGATCGGCGAGGTACTCGGCACCCAACCCCATGGCGCCGACCTCGACGTGGTGTCGGGCAACGAGTTGCCGCTCATCGGCAGCGCCGACGGATTGATCACGCTGCGGGTGCTCGGACCGATGGCGACCGCCGGCTCCCACGAGTGGTACGAACTGAGCGCCAGCGCCGGCGGCAAGCTCGAGAGCAAGGCGCACGCACCCGGCACCAGCGAACACGTGTTCGTGACCAGCGGTACCTTGACCGTGAGCAGCGGCGACACCAGGAGGGCGGTCAAGGCCGGTGAACTGGTGCGCTACAACGCCGATGTTCCCCATTCGATCTGCAACGTCAGCAGCAAGCCGGCGAGCGCCTGGCTGACCGTGCTGCACTTCTGAACCGGGCCGCGAGACCCGCGATGTCCACGCTTGAACTGCGCGCGGCGCTCCAGCGCCATCCGGAACTCTCCGGCGCCGAGCATGAGACCGCCGCACTGGTGGCCGCTTTCATGGCGCGACTGCGCCCGGAGCTGACGCTCACCGGCCTGGGCGGAGCCAGCCTGGCATTCGGCTTTGGTGACGCGAGCACCGGCCCGACGGTGCTGCTGCGCTGTGAACTCGATGCGTTGCCGGTAACCGAGGCCGAACTGGGACGGCCGCCCGCCGGGATCGGAACTGCGGCCCATCGCTGCGGGCACGACGGGCACATGGCGATCATGGCCACGGTGGCCGAAGCGCTTGCCGCAGTGCCGCCGCGGCGGGGCAGGGTCATCCTGCTCTTCCAGAGCGCCGAGGAAACCGGCGCGGGCGCCGCTGCCGTGGTCGCGGACCCGCGTTTTGCGCAGTTGCATCCCGACTGGGTCTTTGCACTGCATAACCTGCCGGGCTATCCGCTGGGGGCGGTAGTGGTGCGCGCCGGAACCTTCAGCTGCGCCTCGCGCGGCATGGTGGTCGAGTTCGCCGGCCGTGCCGCCCACGCCGCCCAGCCCGAGACCGGGTGCAGCCCGGCGGCGGCGATGTGCCAGCTGATCGCGGAGTTCGACGGCCTCGCGCCGCGGTTCCAGGACACCGGCGAGCTTGCGTTCGCCACCGTGGTCGGGGCCCGTCTCGGTGAGCGCGCCTTCGGCACGGCGCCAGCCCAGGCCGCCGTCTTCGCGACCCTGCGCTGCGAGTCGAACGACACCATGGCGCGGATGAGCGCGCACTGCGAAGCGGCCGCCGCCCGGCTGGCCAGCGACTCAGGTCTCGGTGTGAAGATCGCCTACGAGGACATCTTCGACGCGACCTGCAATTCCGACCAGGCAGTGGCGTGCATCAGGCGCGTCGCCGCACCGCTGAAACTGGTTCCGGCGCCCGAGCCTTTTCGCTGGTCGGAGGATTTCGGCCGTTTCACCGCCCGTGTCCAGGGGGCGCTGTTTGGCATCGGGGCGGGAACGGCGAGCGCGCCGCTGCACGACGCGGGCTATCGATTCCCCGACGAGCTGATCGCCCCCGCGGCCGCTCTGATGTTGCGCATCGTGGCCGATCGCCTCGCGCCCGGCGCTGAATAAGCAAAGCAGAAAAACATATTTCCGCCGCGCGCGCGCCTGTCCAATAATGGCGGCCGAGCATGCGGGCACGTCCGTGCCCGGCACCCATTCCCGAGGAGAACCAGATGAAGCTTGAGACGCTGGCCGTCCATGCCGGCTACCAGCCCGATCCCACCACCCGCGCGGTGGCCGTGCCGATCTACCAGACGACTTCCTACGCCTTCGACGACACCCAGCACGGGGCCGATCTGTTCGATCTCAAAGTGCCGGGCAACATCTACACGCGGATCATGAACCCGACCCAGGATGTGCTCGAGCAGCGCATCGCCGCCCTCGAGGGCGGGATTGCCGCGCTGGCGCTGGCTTCCGGCCAGGCGGCCATCACCTACGCGATCCAGACCATCAGCGAGGCTGGCGACAACATCGTTTCCTCGGCCCGCCTCTACGGCGGCACCTACAACCTCTTCGCCCATACGCTGCCGCAGTTCGGGATCGAGACCCGCTTCGCCGATCACAGCGACCCCGACGGCTTCGCGAAGCTGATCGATGCCCGCACCAAGGCGGTGTTCGTCGAGTCGATCGGCAACCCGCTCGGCAACATCACCGACATCGAGCGCATCGCGGCGATCGCCCACGCCCATGGTGTGCCGCTGATCGTCGACAACACCGTTCCCACCCCGTACCTGCTGCGCCCGTTCGAGTTCGGCGCCGACATCGTGGTCCACTCGCTCACCAAGTATCTCGGCGGTCATGGCAACTCGATCGGGGGGGCGATAGTCGACAGCGGCAAGTTCCCCTGGGCCGAGCACAAGCAGCGGTTCCGCCGCCTCAACGAGCCCGACGTTTCCTACCACGGCGTGGTCTACACCGAGGCGCTCGGTGCCGCGGCCTACATCGGCCGTGCCCGGGTGGTGCCGCTGCGCAATACCGGCGCGGCGATCAGCCCGTTCAACGCCTTCCTGATCCTCCAGGGGGTCGAGACGCTGGCGCTGCGCATGGAGCGGATCACCGGAAATACCCGCCGCGTCGCCGAGTTCCTGCACTCGCATCCCAAGGTGAAGTGGGTGAACTACGCCGGGCTGCCCGATCACCCGGAGCATGCGCTGGCGCAGAAGTACATGGGTGGCCGGCCGTCGGGCATCCTGACCTTCGGCGCCCAGGGCGGGCGTGATGGCGGCGCCCGCTTCCAGGACGCGCTGCAACTGTTCACCCGGCTGGTCAACATCGGCGACGCCAAGTCGCTGGCCTGCCATCCGGCCTCGACCACCCACCGCCAGCTCGCGCCGGCGGAGCTGGCCAAGGCCGGAGTGACCGAGGACACCGTGCGGCTGTCGGTCGGTATCGAGCACATCGACGACCTGATCGGCGATCTCGACCAGGCGCTGGCGGCGGTCTGAACCCGAAGTTCGCGCCGGGGCGCCATTGGCCCCCGGCGTACCAGGCGGGTGATCGCCGCTTGCCGCCGGGTCGCGCTGCTATCATTCGGCCGACGAATCAAACCGGAGCCGCAAATGACATCACCGATCCGACTGCGAGGCGTGTTCTCGCCCGTGCTGACGCCGTTCGCGGCCGACCTGAGCCCTGACGCCGGCCGCCTGGTCAGGCATTGCCGCTGGCTGCTGACCCAGGACGTCGGCCTGGCAGTGTTCGGTACCAATTCGGAAGCCAACTCGATGTCGGTGGCCGAGAAGATGGGGCTGCTCGATGCGCTGATCGAGGCCGGAGTGCCGGGCAGCCGGATGATGCCGGGCACTGGCGCCTGCGCGCTTACCGACACCGTCGAACTGACCCGTCATGCGGTGCGCCACGGCGCCGCCGGCGTGCTGATGCTGCCGCCGTTCTACTACAAGGGCGTTTCCGACGACGGGCTGTTCGCGAGCTATTCCGAGGTGATCCAGCGGGTCGCCGACGAACGGCTCCGCATCTACCTCTACCACATACCCCAGGTCTCGCAGGTGCCGATCAGCCTGGCGCTGATTGAACGCCTGCTCAAGGCCTATCCGCAGGCAATTGCCGGCATCAAGGACAGTTCCGGCAACTGGGACAACACCAAGGCGATGCTCGAACAGTTCCAGCCGCAGGGCTTCGACGTCTTCGCCGGCAGCGAAAGCTTCCTGCTGGCGACGCTGCGCGCCGGTGGCGCCGGCTGCATTACCGCCACCGGCAACGTCAATCCCGGGCCGATCGCGCAACTCTTCCGCAGCTGGCAGCAAGGCGACGCCGACGCCCAGCAGCAGGCCCTCGATGCCATCCGCAATGCCTTCCAGAAATTCCCCATGATCCCGGCCATGAAGGCGGCCCTGGCCCATTTCTCCGGTGACGAAGGCTTTGCGGCGGTGCGTCCGCCGCTGGTGACCCTGGCCGGCCAACAGCGCGCCGAACTGCTCGCTACGCTGCAGGCGCTGGGGTTCTCGATGCCGGGGATGTAGACCTGGCCTGGAAAGCGCGCGCCGCTGTTCCTAGCGGGTGGGGCGCCAGGCTTCGAGTTTGCGGCGCAGTTCCGGCATCATGGCCTGCGCCGCCTTCTCGCCCTCGAGGATCGCCTTGTGGCGATCGTCGATGGTGGTCTGGGAGATTCCCGCCGTTACCGGACGGATCACGACGTCGGCGCCGGCCAGCTCGGTGCGATTGATCGTCTGCCCCATGATGTCGAAACTCTGCAGCAGGACATCGATGACGTCCTCGCTGCGGCTATCTTCGGGGCGGCTCGAGATGTCGACCGCGATCACGAAATCGGCGCCCAGCGAGTTGCGCGCCATGCTCACCGGCACCGGACTCACCAGGCCGCCATCGACGTAGTCGCGGCCACTGATGTTGACCGGCACGAAGATCCCCGGCACGGCGCTCGAAGCGCACACCGCGAGGCCGGTCTCGCCGCTGCGAAAGACGATCGGCTTGCCGGTCTGGAGGCTGGTGGCGACGACCCCGAAACTGCGCGCCAGCTTTTCGAGCGACCTTTGCCCGACACGCTCGTTGACGTAGCGGCGCAGGCCGCTGCATTCGAGGAAGCCGCGTTTGGCCATGACCCCGGTGACGATCGAGTCGCGTTGCAGCGGAATGGCCAGTTCCTGGAGTTGGAAGCCGGTATAGCCGGCAGCGTAGAGTGCGCCAACGACGGCGCCAGCGCTGGTGCCGACGACCAGGTCGGGAACGATGCCCTGCGCCTCGAGCGCCTTGATCACACCGATGTGGGCGAAACCGCGGGTGCCGCCCCCGCCCAGGGCCAGGGCGATTTTGGGTGCGGGCGGCGGTGTCGGGGCCGGGGTCGGGGCCGGTGCAGGTGTCGGGGCCGGGGGGACGCTGCTGCATGCCGCCAGCACCAGTGCGACGCCGGCGAGCAGGACCCGCCACCGGCGGCCTGCCGCGGCATCACATGCGCGGTTCACCCTGCTCGTTGACACTGATCGTGTCTCCCGGGGGCGTGGTCATCTGCACGCGATGTTCGCGGCCGCGGAATACGTAGGTGACTTCCCAGTACTCGGGTCTGGCACCCCTCGGAGGATTGGCGCAGCGCTCCACGTCCTGGGTCTGGACTTCGGTTCCGGAACTGTCACGCCCCAGGTTCGCCCCGACCGCCGCTCCGGCCAGCGCGCCGCCCACGGTCGCGAGATCCTTGCCGCTGCCGCCGCCGAGCTGGTGCCCGAGGATGCCACCGATGACCGCACCGGCAATCGCGCCCGGTACCGTGTTGTCGCGCTCCACTGCAACCCGCTCGCGCTCGATCCAGCAGCGGCGTTCCTGCTGCCGGACCACCGCGTGAACCGAGCTCACCGGCGCCTCGAAGATCTGCTCCTCGTGGCGGCGGCGGTAGTCGGGCGGCGGGGGCGCATAGCGGCTTTCCTCGACGCGTCCATCGCTCGCCACCGGCCGTGTCGACGAGACGCGATTGTTCAGGCCCATGGCCGCCAACGTCGGGTACCGTCCCGGGCGCAGCACGATGCAGCGGCCACGGAAGCGGACGTCGTCGCATACTTCCCAACGCTCGCCCACCACTTCGACCGACGACGCGAGGTCATTGAAGCCAAAGCGCCGGAGATTGCGCACTTCGTCCCGGGTAGTGAACGATCGTCCGCCGAACCCCTGGCGCTCGAAGAACGTGATCTGGTCGAGCAGCGGTGGCGGCGCAAAGCCCCGTTCACCAACCCCTCCATTGCGACCGACCCGGCGCGTGGATGTCACCAGGTTGTCCATGCCCATGGCCCTGAGCGACGGATAGCGTCCCTTTCGCAGGACCACGCAGCGGCCGCGAAAGCCGGTGTCGTCGCACAGTTCCCAACTGCCCTCGCGGATGTCCACAGAAGAGGCGCGGTCATTGAAGCCGAAGCGCTGGAAATCGGTGACCGGTCCTCCGACGTTGACCGATCGCCCGCCGAAGCCTTCCCGTTCGAAGAAGGTGACTTGGGCGTTCGCCTGAGCGGCAACGACAATAGCCGTCGCCGCCAGCAAGGTCTTGAGCGATGATTTCACGATTGCCTCCAAAGGCGATCCAGTACGGCGTGGGTCAGGAAAATTTCGCTCCGTCTAGCATAAGCGAAAGCGCCGCGGGGCGGAGCGCCGTCGGCGCAGCGATCGGCGCCGTGCGTCGCCGCGGCAGGGTATGATCACGGGCCAGCAAGCGTGCCATTTTGTCGTCGAGGAGAAGATATGTCTGACCAGATCACCGGCGGTTGTCTGTGCGGGAAGATCCGCTATAGCGTCAACCAGCCGCTGCAGAGCATCATTGCCTGCCACTGCATCAATTGCCAGAGGTCGTCAGGCAGCGGCGCGATGCACAATGCCGTCGCTCCCACCAGCGCGGTGACGATCACCGCCGGGCAGCTCAAGGTCTTCGCCGACACGGCGGCCAGCGGCAACACCCTGAACCGCTATTTCTGCGGCGACTGCGGCTCGCCGATCTATAGCCAGCGCGCGACGATGCCCGAGGTCATGGTCATCAAGGTCGGAACGCTCGACGACTCGAACGCAATGAAGCTGGTCATGAACATCTGGACCAAGAGCGCGCGGCCGTGGATGTACATCGACCCGGCAAGCGCGTGCTATCCGGAAAATCGCCCGCCCAAGACCTGACGGCCCGCCGTGCCCGCGGTTGGCCGGGCAAATGCTGGCGGTGGCCCGGGACGCTGCCCGGAGGCCGCCGCGGCATTGAAGTTTTCTACCTTGCGCCCAGGTCCTGGATGGCGTCGACCACCATGCCCGTCCCGATCGCAATCATCAGGATATCCCCGGCGACGCGCACGTAGCGGTGGCCCGACGGTGGCACTCCGAGTTCAACGACGACCGACTGCGGTACCGGGTAATAGACCACGTCGCGCGGCAACGGCCGACCCTTGGCCCACTTCCGGGCTTGTCCCGGCGGCACACAACCATTGTGTTTCTTGGCCAGTCCAGGCGGGCACTTGCCTTGGCGTCCCTCCTTGCCGTAGTAATCGCGGACCACGGCGCGCTGTGAATCGCCAAAGTAGACGTTGACTACCGGCCCCTCGTCGCGCCGCTCCTTGGAGTGTTTCTCCTTGCCGCCGCCGGCCATCGCGGCGCCCGCGCCGAGCAGCCCGCCGAGGACAGCGGCCAGCACCAGTCCGGTACGAATCTTGGCAATCTGCATTTCACGACCCCCGATGAAATAGTCGGGGAAGTATCGCACTGGTGCGGCTCGCAGCAAGCGGGAATGTCTTCCACGGCAGCGTTCAGCCGACAAGCGTTGCCGTGGCGGCGGGGATGCACCTTATGGGGCGCTGGCGGGGGCCGGATCTCCCTCGTTGCAGGCGCCCAGTGCAGCAACCAGCATGTCCACGAAGGCCCTGGTCTTGGCCGGCATCAGGCGCCGTCCCGGGAATACCGCCCAGGCCGTGATCTCAGCTACTGACCACGCTGGCAGGAGGCTGCGCAACGCGCCGCTGCGCACGGCCGGTGCCGCGAAGAAGTGGGGCAGCGCCGCGATCCCGGCGCCCGCGGCGGCCAGGCGCATCAGCAACTCCGGAGAGTTGGCGCTCGCCCTTGCCGGCGGCCCACCCTCCCAGCGCTGTGCGCCACTCAGCAGGACCCAGCGGGCTGTTTCCGCGCCCGCCGAAAGCAGGCGCAAGGCGTCATGGCCCATCAATTCCTCGGGTGAGTCGAGGTCGCCGCGCTCGGCCAGGTAGGCCGGCGCGGCGTAGAGGCCGCCGGGCATGGTCGCGATGCGCCGCGCCGCCAGCAGGCCGTCGTCGGGCAACTTGCCCATGCGCACGGCGACGTCGAAGTTCTCGGCCAGCAGGTCGACCCGCCGCGGCGAAAGGTCGAGTTCCAGCGAAACGGCGGGATGCAGGGCCACGAAGGCCGCGAGCATGTCGGCCAGCAGGAGGTTGGCAAAGTCACTGGGAATCGACACCCGCAGCCGGCCGCTCGGCTGCACCTGGTGGTGTTCGCCCAGCGCCTCGGCGGCAGCCACTTCGGCCGCCACCTGCCGGGCGTGTTCCAGAAATTGCCGGCCGAACTCGGTGATCGTGACGCGCCTGGTGGTTCGCAGCAGCAGCCGCTGTCCCAGCCGTTCCTCGAGCAGGGCAATGCGGCGCGAGACGGTCGAGCGCGGCAGTCCCAGCCGCTCGGCGGCACGGGTGAAGCTGCCGGCGTCGGCGACCGCGGCAAAGATCAGGAGATCGTTTGGATCCAATTGTCCCATGAGTGAAACAATGTTACCCGAATATTGGGCTTACGCGGCCAATCTAACAACAATAAACTCGCTTCCAGTTGCCACTAACCGATTGGGAGAATCAGATGAACATCCTGCAGATCAATGCCAGCGCCCGCCGCCAAGGCGGCCACTCGACCGGCGTCGCCGACTCGATCGTAGTCCGTTTGCGCGCCCAGGATCCGGGCGCCGGCCTGCTGGTGCGCGACCTGGCCAGCGACCCGCTGCCGCCCCAGGACGAGGAAGCGCTCGCTGCCCTGACGACCGCGGCCGCCGAACGCAGCCCGGAACAGGCGGCACGCGTGGCCATCGACGACGCGCTGATCGCCGAGGTCCAGGCGGCCGACGTGGTGGTGCTGGGCGTGCCGATGTACAACTTTGGCGTGCCGGTGCAATTGAAGAACTGGATCGACGCGATTGCCCGCGCCGGTGTGACCTTTCGCTATACCGAGAAGGGGCCGCAGGGGCTGCTCACCGGCAAGAAGGTCTACCTGGCGCTCACCCGCGGCGGCCGCCACCGCGGTGCCGAGACCGACACCCAGGTGCCATATCTCAAGACGGTGCTAGGGTTTCTCGGCATGACCGACCTGCATTTCATCTACGCTGAGGGACTGAACATGGGTCCCGATGGCGTCAGGCAAGGCCTGGCCGAAGCCGAGGCCGACCTCGCCGCCGCCTTTGCCTGACGGACCGCTGGCGGGCTGCTGCCCGCCGCCAGAACAAGGAGTGAACATGAGTGCCGATACCGCTACCCGCGGCGCGCGGGTTACCGAACCCAGGAAAGTTGAACGACTGGTCGCCGGCCGGGCGACCTCGGACGGCGATGGGGTGAAACTGACCAGGGTGCTGACCCAGCCGCTGCAACGCCGGCTCGACCCGTTCCTGATGCTCGATGCCTTTGGCAGCGACAACCCCGACGATTACATCGGCGGCTTCCCTGATCATCCCCATCGCGGCTTCGAGACCATCACCTACATGATTGCCGGCCGGATGCAGCATCGCGACAGTGCCGGCAACGAAGGCCTGCTCGAGAACGGCGGCGTGCAATGGATGACTGCCGGGCGCGGGGTAATCCACTCCGAGTTGCCGCAGCAGGAGGAAGGGGTCATGGAGGGCTTCCAGCTCTGGCTCAACCTGCCGGGCAAGGACAAGATGAGCGCGCCCTGGTACCGCGATTTCGGCGCGGCGGACCTGCCGCGCTTCACGACCGCGGCGGGCGTCGCCGTGACCGTGATCGCGGGCGAGAGCCACGGCACCAGCGGCGCCGTGACGCGTGACGCCACCGCGCCGCTCTATCTCGACCTCCACCTGCCGGCCGGTGCCAGCTTCGAACAATCACTGCCGGCGGGACACAACGCTTTCGTCTACGTCTACCGGGGCGAACTGAGCATCGCCGGCGAGCAGGTTCCGGTGCAGCGCATGGCGATCCTGGCCAACGATCCGCGCGCCGACGGCGTGGTGCTCGCGGCCGCCGGCGAGACCAGGGCGCTGCTGATTGCCGGCCGGCCGCTCAACGAGCCGATCGCCCAGTACGGTCCGTTCGTGATGAACACCGAGCAGGAAATCTACCAGGCGCTCAACGATTTCCGGGACGGGCGCCTGGCCTGATTTCGGCTCTCCCGGGTATAGGTCGGTCAGCCTGGGCGGCGCACTCCCCTTAAGCCGACGCCGCGCGTGACTTTTGCGCAATATTGCGCGAATATCACGCTAAGGCGGGTCCATCTCGCAACTGCCATAGACCCTTCCGGTCTTTCACGACATCCATCCGCTTCCAGAACGGTCTTTGACAGCTCTTTTTTGCAGGGCTGGCATGTTTCGTGCGACTGGAACCGGTGAGCGCCAGCCAAAGGCGCAGTGATCGTTTCCAAAACGGGAGGGGAATATGAGGATTTTCAGGACACTGGCCCTGGCTGGCGTGGCGGCAGGCGTCATGGCGATATCGGGCGGAGCGGTCGCGGCCGACATCAGGGTTGGTTTCACGCTCGATGCGTTGACGCTCGATCCGGGCAACCATCGCAAGCGCGAAACCGAAACCATCATCCGCAACATGTATGACGGTTTATTGACTCGCGACAGCAAGATGAACGTCGTCCCCGAACTGGCGGCGTCCTGGAAGCAGGTCGACGTGACGACCTACGAATTCAAGCTCAGGCAGGGAATCAAGTTTCACAACGGTGACGAGATGACCGCCGAGGACGTCAAGTTCACCATGGACCGGATGATCCAGAAGAACGGGATCGATGGCCAGACCAGCCCCCGCGGCGGTCTGCTCGGCCCGCTCAAGGATGTGCAGGTGGTCGACAAGTACACCGTGCGCTTTCATCTCTCCACTGCCTGGGCGATCCTGCCGGCGATGCTGCCGTTCCAGGAAGTGGTCTCCAAATCATTTGTCCAGAAGGTCGGCGACAAGGGTCTGGCGACGCAGGAAAATGGCGCCGGACCGTTCCGTCTGGTCGAGTGGCGCAAGGGCGACTCGATCATCATGGAGCGCTTCGCGGACTACTACGGCGGCTCGCCGGCCATCCCGCCGGTCGGTCCCGCCAAGGCCGATCGCGTGATCTTCAAGGTGATTCCCGAGAATTCGTCGCGGGTTGCCGCGCTGCTCGCCGGGGACGTCGAGATTGCCGCCGAAGTGCCGGTGCACATGATGAAGCAGATCGATGCCAACAAGGCTACCAAGGTCGTCAAGGTCAATGGCACGCGCAGCTTCTTCGTCTCGCTCAACAACACCAAGGCGCCGTTCGACAACAAGCTGGTGCGCCAGGCCGCCAACTACGCGCTCAACAAGAAGCTGATCATCGACAAGATCCTGCTGAACACGGCGACGCCGATCAGCGGGGTGCTCTCGCCCGATGCCTTCGGCTTCGACGCAACCCTGCCGGCCTATGATTACGACGTTGCCAAGGCCAGGAAGCTGCTGGCCGAGGCCGGGTTCCCCAAAGGCGTGGATGTCACCATGGACGTTGAAGGAGCCTTCGCCGAAACCGCGCAGGCGATCGCCTCGCTGTTGACCAAAGCCGGCATTCGTACCAAGGTCCAGGTGGGCGAGGGCTCGGTGCTCAAGGCGAAATGGGATCCGACCAAGCCAAAGTCGGGTGACATGTGGCTGACCTCGTGGGGCAACGGCTCGCTCGATCCGGAAGACATCTTCGCTCCGACCCTGCGCACCAACGACCGCGGCAATTCCGCAGGCTATTCGAGCGCGATCGTCGACGGGCTGCTCAGCGCAGCGAGCACCGAGACCGATCCGGTCAAGCGTGCCGAGATGTTCAAGCGGGCGCAGAAGCAGGTCAACGCCGATGCGCCCTGGATCTTCCTCTGGGTGCCGCAGGACATCTACGGTGTTTCCAAGCGCCTCAAGGGTTGGCAGCCGAGCGCTGATTCCCGCATCAATCTCCACCGCGCCTATCTCGAGTAACAGTGGCGTCGTAATTCCGCGCGGCCCGGCCGTCATTGCCAGGCTGCGCGGACACTGAACAGTCGGTACGCCAGTATCACGTCACAGTGAGGGAGTTTCCTTGAATCTCGGCAAGTTAATCGAGCGGCTCGTCCAGCTGGTGCCGGTCCTGCTAGGGGTGACGATCATCGTGTTCCTGATGATCGCAGTGACGCCCGGGGATCCGGTCGAAATCATGCTGGGCGACCAGAATGCCACCGAGGCCCAACGCCAGGCCTTGCGGGAAGACATGAAGCTCGACCTGCCGCTGCCCGAGCGTTTTGGCTATTTCCTCAAAGGCGCGGTTACCGGCGAGTTCGGGAACTCGTACTTTCATCGCCGCCCGGTAGCCCAGGTCATCATGGAGCGCATGCCGGCGACAATAGAGCTGACGCTGGTGGCGCTGATAGTTGCCCTGCTGGTGTCGATTCCGCTGGGGGTGCTGGCGGCAGTCAAGAAGAACACCCTGTTCGACCGGGCGGCGACGCTTACCTCGCTGATGGGTATTTCGCTGCCGGGGTTCTGGTTCGGGTTGCTGCTGATCCTGCTCTTCGGCGTGACGCTGCAGGTCCTGCCGGTCTCGGGGCGCAGCGACCTCGGGGCGCTCATTCCCCAGGTGACACATTTCCTGCTGGTCGACACCCTGCTGGCAGGCAATCCGGCGGCCTTCTGGACCGCGGTATCACACATCATTTTGCCTGCCCTGACCCTTGGCCTGCCGATGGCCGCGGTCCTGATGCGGGTGACGCGGACCTCGATGCTGGAAGTCCTGCGCCAGGACTACGTTACTTTCGCCGAAGCCAAGGGGATCGCCCCGGGGCGGGTGTTGTTCCGGCATGCGCTCAAGAATGCGCTGATTCCGACCGTGACGGTGGCTGCGATGGAAGTCGGGTCGCTGCTCGGCGGGAGCATGATCGTCGAGACCGTCTTCGGCTGGCCCGGGCTTGGCCGGGTGGTGGTGGAGAGCATCTTCACCCGTGATTACCCGCTGATCCAGACTGCGATCCTGCTCTACGCGGTGACCTATGTGATGCTGAACTTCATCGCTGATCTGCTCTATACCGTGCTCAACCCGAGGGTCCGGCTGTGAGCGCCAACGCCGAACTGCTGTTCGAGTCGCCGGCGCAGGTCGACACGCCGTTCCGGCGCAGCCTGCGCACCTTCCTGCGCAACCGTTTTGCCGTCGGCGCGGTCGCAGTGGTGCTGCTGTTCGTGCTGATGGCGATCTGCGCGCCATGGATCGCGCCCCATGACCCCAATGAAACCGACCTGCTGCTGCGGCTGCAACCGCCGGCGTGGATGGAGGGCGGCGACTGGTCCTACCTGCTGGGCTGCGACGCGCTCGGACGCGACCTGCTGTCGCGCATCATCTACGGCTCGCGGGTCTCGATCTTCATCGGCGTGGCGGTGATCGTGCTCGCCACCGGGGTGGGGATCGCCGCTGGCTTGCTGGCCGGATATTTCCGGGGCTGGACTGACACGATCATTTCGCGGGTGGTCGACATCCTGCTCGCCTTCCCCTACCTGCTGTTTGCCATCGGCCTGATGGCGATGATGGGGCCGGGCCTGCAGAACATCATTCTCGCCCTCGCGTACAAGGAATGGGTCATTCCCTGCCGGCTGGTGCGCGGCGACACGCTGGCGTTGCGCGAGGTCGAGTACATCGAGGCCGCTCGCGCGGTCGGGGCCTCACCCTGGTACATCATGCGACGCGAAATACTGCCGAACATCCTGTCGCCGGTAATTGTCGTCTCGACCATCCGCATGGCCCACGTGATCATCCTCGAGGCGAGCCTCTCGTTCCTCGGTATCGGGGTTCAGCCGCCGACCGCGTCCTGGGGTTCACTGGTCGCCGACGGCCGCTCGTTCATCATGGATGCCTGGTGGGTATCGACCTTTTCCGGGTTCGCGATTCTGGCCCTGGTGCTGGCGATCAATGTCGCCAGCCAGGGGCTGCGCGACGCCTTCGATCCGCGTTTGCAGGAGTAACCGAAGTGGATCAACCCGAGCTGATCGTGGCTGATGCTCCTTCGGAGCAGCCGATCCTGAGACTGCGTGGCCTGTCCACCAGCTTCAACACCCATGACGGCGTAGTCACTGCGGTCCAGGATGTCGATCTCGACGTGATGCGCGGTGAGTGCCTCGGCATCGTCGGTGAATCGGGCTCCGGCAAGAGCGTCACCTTTGCCAGCGTGATGGGTCTGATCAAGGCTCCCGGCAAGATCGTTGGCGGCAGTATCCTGCTCGACGGCCTGGAGTTGACCAGCCTCGGTCCCAAGGCCATGCGCAAGCTCCGCGGCAAGCAGATCGCCATGACCATGCAGGACGCGCTGACCGCGCTGAACCCCAGTATGACTGTCGAGACCCAGTTGTGCGAAGCCATCATGGCCCACGACGAGGACATCAGCTCGCTGCCGCGCCGGCAGCAATCGCGGCGGGCGCGCGAATGCGCGATCGAGATGATGACGCTGGTGGGAATTCCTTCGCCGGCCAAGCGGCTCAAGGAATATCCCCACCAGTTCTCGGGCGGAATGCGCCAGCGGATCATGATTGCGATCGCGCTCGCCTGCAAGCCGCGCCTGCTGATCGCCGACGAGCCTACGACCGCGCTCGATGTCACGATCCAGGCTCAGGTGCTGGAACTGATTGCCGAATTGCGCGCCACGCTGGGTATGAGCGTTGTGCTGATCACCCACGACCTGGGCGTGGTGGCCGAGCAGTGCGACCGTATCGTGGTCATGTATGCCGGGCAGGTGATGGAAACCGGGACCGCCGACGAAGTGATCGGCAACCCGCGTCATCCCTATACCCGCGGGTTGCTTGGCTCGATGCCCCGGCTGGAAGACCCGGAGACTCCGATCAGACCGATCCCGGGCATGGTTCCCAGCCTGATCAATTTCCCGACGCAGTGCCGCTTCTACTCGCGCTGTGAGCGGCGCCAAGAGGCCTGCCTGGCCGAGATCCCGGTGCGGGTCCATTCGCCGGGGCACAGTGTCCGCTGCCTATTCCCGGAGACGGAGCGATGACACCAGCGATGCTTTCGATCCGGGGACTGGTCAAGCACTACGAGCAGGCGCGTTCGGTGGGCCAGCGCTTGCTGGGCAAACCGCGCACCTGGGTGCATGCGGTCAACAACGTCAGTCTCGAGATCAAGCGCGGTGAAACGCTGGGTCTGATCGGCGAATCGGGCTGCGGCAAGAGCACTCTCGGGCGCACCGTATTGCGCTTGCACGAGCCGACCGCCGGGACCATCAATTTCGACGGGGTCGATATCACCAGCGCGGCCGACGACGAGATGACCAGCCTGCGCGCCCGCATGCAAATCGTCTTCCAGGACCCCTATGCCTCACTCAATCCGCGCCGGACAGTGCGCGAGATAGTCGACCTGCCGTTGATGATCCAGGGCGTCACCGAGCGCGGCGAGCGCGAGGGGCAGGTGCGCGCGATGCTCAAGCGGGTGGGTTTGCGCGAAGACCAGTTCGGGCGCTATCCGCACCAGTTCTCGGGCGGCCAGCGCCAGCGCATTGGTATCGCCCGTGCACTGGTTACCCACCCCGACCTGGTGGTGTGCGACGAGCCGGTGTCGGCGCTCGACGTGTCGATCAAGGCGCAGATCCTGGAATTGCTCGCAGAGCTGAAGG